>DATCJU010000020.1:0-17727 GCA_036562635.1 Pseudonocardiaceae bacterium | reverse complement strand
GTGCGGCCCCGTCCAGCTCCGTCCTGTTGGCGGTGTTCGGTGACGTCAAGCGGAGGGGCCGTTGGTCACTGCGCCCCCGTACCTGGGTGTGGACGCTCTTCGGGGACGTCCGGCTCGACCTCGGTTCGGCGCTGATCAGCGACCGTGAGGTGGAGATCAACGCCGTGTTGTTGTTCGGTGACCTGAAGGTCACCGTGCCCGCCGGGGTCGAGGTCGAGGTGAACGGGCTGGCTCTCTTCGGCGACCGCGAACTGGACCTGGCCGCGGTGCCGCGTGCTCCGGGGACCCCGAGGATCCGGGTTCGCGCCTTCGCCCTCTTCGGCGACGTGAAGGTTCGCAGCCGGAGCTGACCTCACCGGTTCGGGCAGGTGCTGGCGGGCGCGGCCAGGAAAGATGCCTCGCCTGACGGAGTGGGGTGTGGGCGAGCCCTGTCCCGAGTGGGTGTAGGTGCGGTCACACGAGGTACCCCAGCGGCGCGGACAGCACCGGCCGTTCCTCGGTCGAGGCTCCCGCACCGCGCACACCCGTACCCCACTCGGAGGGGAACACCGATGGGCGACTTCCGACATGTGGCACCGGTGGACATGCCGGCGGACGAACTGTTCGATTTCCTGGCCAAACCGGACAACCTGCCCCGCTACTTCCCGGCGATGACCGAGGCCGAGCCGGTCGGGGGTGACCGGGTGCACGTCGAGGCGGACCTGGGGAACCGGCACGTCGAGGCGGAGGCCTGGCTGCAGGTGGACCGGAGGAACCGCCACCTGTCCTGGGGCGCGCCGGGCGAGGACGACTACCACGGTGAACTGACCATCGTCGAGCAGGGACCGAACCGTTGCGAGGTATCGGTGACCCTGCACACCGAGCGGGCCGGCGGGGACGAGGTCCAGCGGGGCCTGGAGCAGACGCTGGCCTCGCTGGCGCAGCGCGCGGTTCGGGACGCCGACATGGCCGAGGGTGAGGGGCGCGCCGGTCAGTGAGAGCCGGACGCGGGCGTTCGGCACGGCACCCTCGTGGAGCGGTCGACCCGAGCCGTCGGGGAAGCGGTTCGGTGGCCGCTCCACCGCAACCGGGAGAACCTCAGCCGGCGCAGGAACGTGCCGGAAGTACCCATGACGTGCGGTGATGTCGCCGGTGGTCGGCCATCGCCCGGCATCCGCCGCGGAGCAACGCCTCGACGACGAGCGGTACGTGCCGTGTCGCTCGGCCCTTCGGGCGGGTCCCGAGCCGTGTGGTCGGCGGGCCGTGGACCCGGGGCGGTGGTGCTTCCGGATCGCCGGAGACGAGTCGTGTCCGGGCAGTACGCGGAAACCTGCTCCGTCCCGGTGGTCGGAGCGGTACTGTCTTGATCACAGCCCGGGCTCCGTTGGGGGTGACCCTGGGCACGGTCTCTCGTCCCGGGAGGGCGCGGTGAAGCCGAAGGTCGCTCACGCCGAATGTCTCAGCTCGGCGTCGCCGGAAGTGGTGTGGCAGCTCCTGCGTGACCGGTCCACCTGGCCGTCGTGGTCCCCGCTCGGGTCGTACACCCTGGAACGACCGGGGGACGACGGCGAGCCGAACGGAGTCGGGTCGATCGCCCTGTTCGTGACGGGCCGGCACCGCAACCGGGAGCAGATCGTGGAGCTGGTGCCGAACCAGAGGCTGAGCTACGTGCTGGTGTCGGGCGATCCGTTGCGTGACTACCGGGCCACGGTGGAGCTGGTCCCGGAGGGGACGGGCACCCGCATCCGCTGGCGGTCCTCCTTCCACCCCGTGTATCCGGGGACCGGTTGGATCTACCGTCTCGCGCTCACCCGGTTCTTCCGCGGCATGGTCACCGGCCTGGCCCGGGCCGCGGAGCAGCGCTCCGAGCCTCCTGCGGCCTCCTGAAGGGCCCACCGTTCCGGGCCGGCGGTCAGGAATATGGCTCCGTCGTGTCCTCGCGCCGTCGGGCCGGTCACCGGCGCTGCTCGGGAGATCTCGGGAGACGAGGTGCTCGGGGACGACGATCCGGGTGCGGGGGCGGTCCGACGTGCCGTCGCCGCGGGATCGTCCAGACGTCGGGTGTGACCGGCGGGGGCTGAGCAGCGGCGTCTCTCGACGAGGTCACGGCCCCATGAAGAACACCGACGGGCCATTGCCCACCCGAAGGGCGAGCAGCTCCGTCTGTCGGCCGGTACAGACCCCGCATCCCACGGCGCCGACGTTCGCCGGCTGAGCCGGGGACCCACCGACACCGTACGGACGGCACGGTGCGGGTGGGCCGGACGGTGTTCCCCCGCCACGTGAACAGCGGGTTCGGGTGGCCGCTTCGCCCCGGTCCGGTTGCGTCGTCGGAGCCCGGGAGGTGGTCACGGTGACCGGAGGGACGGCCGGGTGCGGTACGACGTTCACTGCGGTCGCTCCCCGCGGTCGTGCCTCGAACAGGTGGAGGGCGGCTCGGGGAACCCGTCGGCGGGTACCCGTGTCCCGATGCCCGTACGTCGACATGGAGGCCGGGATGCGGACGGAGCGGTACCTGCCGGTCGGACACCCGTTGAACAGGTTCCACCGGAGAGGTTCGGGGTTGTTCGGTACCGGACTGGTGCTCCTCGGCCTCGTCGTGCTGGTGCGGTCCGGCGTGCCCGGGCGGGCGCCGCCGTTCGGTGGAGGGGTCGTCGCTGTTGTCTGTCTGCTGTCCGGCGGGGTGCTGTTGGCCGCTGCCGCGAGGAGCGGAGCCCTGGCGTCCACGGTGGCCACGGTGACCGGGGGCGTGTTCCTGGCGACCGGTGTGGTGCACCTGCTGCTGTTGGGGGTTGCGCCGGGCCGGGTGCTGCTCATGGGGGCGGCCGGTGCGATCGTCGCGGCCGTCGTCGGTACCGCCCTGGTGGCCCTGGGGTCGTACGGGCGGTTCAGCGGAGGCCTGGCCGCGGACAATCCGTTCGTGCGGGCCCGGCATCACGAGGATCCGGACGAGGACCTCGTGGCGCGCCGACAGTGGGTACAGCGTCGGCTCGCCGCCCTGGAGGAGCCGGCTCGGGCCGAGCAGGCGATGGCGGAGGGACGGCCGACCCTGGAGCAGGAGTTGATGCTGGTGAACACTCCGGCATGGCGTGCTCGCCGGCACCCGTCACTTCCGGTGCGCTGAGACGAACCGTAGCTGTCACCGAGTGTCAGAAAATCATGCGATATTCGCCCGATCGTGGGATGACAAAACATGTCTCTCTCCGAGAAACGACTACAGGTAGTTATTTCTTGTCCTTTCAACCCTCACCTCAATGTGTTACCTCGCGTCGAGCTTGGTAGCGTGCAGGGCGGGCTCGGGTCGGGATGAGGATTCCTGCGAGTGCCTTACGTGCGGGTGGGGCGCCTGCACAGGGGTAGGCCCGCCGAGCTCCCGTGATTTGAGGGTGAGGCTCGTTGTCAGGGGTGGCCCTTGATGCTGGCGCGTCGACGCGCTGGGGTGTGGTTGTGGTATCTGCTCGCCGGTGCCTTACTGACGAGTTGCTACTACGTGGCCGTGGCCTCCGGCGCTCCCCCGCTCGTCCGGGTGGTCCTGTACTGCACGGCGAGCGCGTCCGCGGCGGTCGCCGTGGCCTGGGGCTGCTGGCGTTACCGGCCGCAACCACTGCTGCCCTGGCTGCTGCTGGGGCTGGGCCAGGTGGTGTACAGCATCGCGGACACCACCTTCTACGTGACGCACTACATACTCCAGCGGACCGAGTACCCGGCGCCCGCGGACGTGTTCTACCTCTCGCACTACCTGCCCGTGGTGGCGGGGCTGGTGCTGCTGATCCGCCTGCGGACCCCCGGACGTGACCTGCCCAGCCTGCTCGACGCGGCGATGCTCAGCGTCGTGGCCGGCATGTTGTCCTGGGTGTACCTCATCGTGCCCCGGGCCCAGGAACAGGCGCCGATGCTGGTCAAGCTCGCGTCGTTGGCGTACCCGTCGATGGACCTGGCGATGCTGGTGGTGTCGCTGCGGTTGATCCTCGGTCCCGGCCGCCGCTCGCCGTCCTTCGTCCTGCTGGCCTACAGCCTGCTCGCCATCTTCACCGCGGACAGCCTGTACGTGTTGCAGCGGCTCAACGAGACGTACATCGCCGGCAACATGCTCGACGCGATCTGGCTCTCGGGCAACCTCACGCTCGGCGCAGCTGCACTGCACCCGACGATGAGCCAGGTGGGAGATGCCACCCCCACACAGGACGGTCCCGGCCTGGCGCGTTTCCTGGCACTGTGTGCGGGCGTGCTGGTGGCCCCGGCGACCCTGATCGTGCAGTACGCCCGCGGTCACCTGCACGACGTCCCCGTGATCGCCATCGCGTGTGCGGTGCTGTTCCTGCTGAGCGTCGCGCGTCTGGCCCTGTCGGTCGCGCAGCTGCGCGCCCTGGCGATCACGGACGCGTTGACCGGGCTGCGCACCCGACGGTTCTTCGAGGCGCAACTGCCGATCGAGCTGGCCCGGGCACAGCGCAGCGGTCGCCCGTTCGCGGTGCTCATCCTCGACGTCGACCGGTTCAAGTCGATCAACGACCGGTTCGGACATCCGGCAGGTGACCGGGTGCTCCAGGTGATCGCGCAGCGGCTTTCCGAGGTGACCCGGGCAGGTGATGTGCTCGCCCGGTACGGCGGGGAGGAGTTCGCGTTGCTGGCACCGGGTGTCGGTGGTGACGGGCCCGCAGCCGTGGCACAGCGACTGCGGGAGCGGATCGCCTCCGCGCCGGTCATGGTGATCGACGGTGACGGCAAGGAGGTCGCCCTCGACGTGACCGTCTCCGTCGGCACCGCCAGTTATCCGCTGCACGGCACCACCCCGGCCGATCTCGTCCGGGTGGCGGACCGGGCGCTCTACGTCGCCAAGAGCCGCGGCCGCAACCGGGTCGAACTGGGCACGGCGATGCCGTTGCCCATGGCGGACGAGGAGGGGCTGGACTACCTGCGTCGGGTCGCCGATGAGGTGGACACCTGGTTGTCCTGCCACGAGCACCACCGGCCGGTGGGTCGCTGGGCCGGCATGGTGGCCGCGGAACTGGGGCTGGACGCCCGGGCGGTGCGGTGCGCGGAGACGGCCGGCCGGCTGCACGACGTCGGCAAGCTGATGGTGGACCGGCGGATCTGGGTCAAGCCGGCGCCGCTGACCGAGGACGAGTGGCAGCAGGTCCGGACGCATCCGGAGTACGGCTACCGGATGATCCGCGTGGTGCCGGGGCTCGAGGACGTGGCCGAGACCGTCCGGCAGCACCACGAGTGCTTCGACGGCAGCGGCTATCCCCACGGCCTGGCGGGCACGGAGATCAGGATCGAGGCACGCATCGTCGCCGTGTGCGACGCGTGGGCGGCGATGCGGGCCGATCGCCCGTACCAGCCGCGCTTGGACGTGGCCGAGGCCCGAGCACGGCTGGTCGCGGGGAGCGGGGCCCAGTTCGACCCCGAGGTCGTCGCGGCGTTCCTGCAACTGTGCGACGCGGGCAGGCTCGGTGAGCTGCCCCCGCTGGAGGATCAGTCGGCCAGCGTGTTCCAGAACATCAACTCGTAGGCCTGGAACAGGCGGCCGTACTCCCGGGCGATCCGTTCGGTCAGCCGGCCACTGTCGATCCCCGCCTGCACGGCGGCCACGGCGAGTTCCTCGAGCTCAGGAGCGGGGGAGGCGAACAGGTCGAAGAAACCGCACGCCTCGTCCGCGAAACCGTAGTGCTCACGCATCGCCCGGGCGATCGTGGCGCAGTAGGAGCCCCAGGCGGCGAAGTTCGCGGTGATGGCGACGACGACGTCCGCCGCCTCGCCGTTGATCGCCAGCCAGGCCAGGTAGGAGGGGTACGCCTGACAACCGGGGCGGGGCTGGTAGTTCGTCAGGTCCTCGGCGCTCAGCCCGGCCGCTTCGGCCAGCGCGTCCAGCCGGGCCAGTGCCAGCTGCTCGCCCTGGGCCAGGGCACTGAAGTACTCCCGGGCGTGCGGCTCTTCGGCCCGTGCGGCGAGGGTGAGGAAACTCCGCCAGTCACTGCGGACGATCCGCAGCTCCTCGGCGGCGATCGTGCCGAAGACCTCCCGCGGCGCCTGTCCCGCGGCGAGCAGCGGGGCGAGTGTGTTGTCGCCCTCCGCCGGCGCCAGCTCCTGGCGCACCGAATCCAACAGTTCCCGTGCCGAACCACTCATCGTGCCCGCTCCCTCGGACGAGTGTCTTGCCATGTCCGGCGGCGCCGGTCGTGGGGGAGAACCGGAAGCCCGGGGCAGACCCCGCGAAGATCGACCGGACACCGCCGGGCGCACTCTACGGCACGATCATGGCCCCGGAGAGTGATCAAGATCGGCTCGACTCGAAGGCCTGTGTCGGTGCGTAACCGTGGGGGACTCGGGGTAGGCCTTTCGGTGTACAGAAGCATGCCCCATACCGGGGATGGTGAGAGATGACCAACGCGGAGTCGCCGCAGGACACCGGGGCACGAGGTCCGGTCGAGCAGGACGCGGCCGCCCTGGGCGCCGCCGAGGACCTCGACGAGGACCGGCTGCGGGTCGATCCCCTGGAAGCGGGCATGGACCCACCCGAGCGGTGGATGGCCGTCGACCGGTACGGCACCACCCACTACGAACAGAGCCACGGGCGGTCGCTCACCGAGCGACTGGCCGAGGAGGAGCCCGACGCACCGCTCGAGTCGGATCCGAACGTCGGTTCCACCCAGGAGAGCGAGGCCGAGGAGGGGCTCTCCGGCACCGACGAGCCGGACAACGACACGGCGGAGTACCCACCCGAGGAGTTCCCCTGGGACACGGAGATCCGGGCCGAGGCCATCCGGCGCGGGCAGCTGGCCGACGAGGGCGGTGGCTCGGTGGCCGGTGCGGAGCGCACCCCACCGCCGTCCGACTGAGCTGTCCTGGTGGCGCCGCGGCCGCCCGCCGGTCCTCAGCCGGCGGAGCGCCGCCGTGTGGGACGCAGACGCTCGGTGAGGGGCAGCTGCCCCTTGCGTGACCATCGGTACATCCCGGCGCCCAGGGCGTAGGACAGGTGGCCACCCAGTGCGCCACCCACGGCGACTGCGGCCAACCCGAGCAGGGACCACGCCCTGCCGGCTCGCTGCCGACCCCGCTTGCGGTGGCGGTAGGAGATCAGGAAGCACAACGAGGCGGTCGTATTGGCCAACGCGTGGAGGACCCCCACCCGGCGCTGCCGCACGTCCAGCGTGCTCCAGTCCACCAGTCCGGCGGCGGCGACCACCGGTACCGAGAGCAGGCCGGCACGGATCAGCCGGTTGACGTTCTCCTCGTTCCCGGGAACGGTGTCCAGCAGGGCCGAGGCGAACCAGAGACCGATGGGCAGCGAGATGGTCGCCGGATGGAGCGGGTGCCCCGCCCACGCCCCGCCCAGCACCCGTTCCACCGTGCTGTCGCCGACGGCGCGCCGCAGCCACGCCTGGGCGGCGGCGGCCACGCCGTCGACCTGATCCACCGACTCACTCGCGTCCAACCATCGCCGTACGAAGCTCACGGATCGTCGCTACCCGGCGGGTGGGCGGTGAAACGCCGAATCAGGAGCGTCATGCCGAAGGTGCGCGGCACGGTTCCTCGAGTCGGTGTACGGGCCCACTGCGGCCATCACCGGTTCGGCGGATGGTCTCGTCAGGCGTCCGGGGACGTGTCGGGCCGGTCCGAGCCGGTGTCCTGGTCGGTTTCGTGCAGGGGCAGGGTTGCCGGGTCGGTGCCGCCCAGGTCGAGCCGGAACGGTGGATAGACGTCGGTCATCAGGGCGGTGTAGGCGGCCACCCGCAGCGCCCACCGGTGTATGCCCAACAGGAAGTCGAACACGCCCTGTGGATAGCGCTGGGTGAACAGCAGCACGACACCGGCGATGAGAACCAGGATGCCGACGAGCCCGGTGTTGACGACGCCGTAGTAGGCGCTGCCCAGGAGGATCGCGAGGACCAGGTAGTGGGGGATGGCCAGCAGCCACCACTTGACCAGCACCAGCCCCCGTGAGAGATGGTCGGGATAGGCGATGTCGAGTGTGGCGGGGTAGTCCGGTTCCTCACCGAGACTGAACGGCGGGTACCGGTCGGTCCCCAGTGCTCCGTAGCTGTAGTAGGTGACCCGCCACGACCACCGCAGCACACCGAGGTTGAAGTCGAACAGGGGACGCGGATAACGGGCGGTGAACAGGATTGCGAAGAAGGCGATCACACCGACCACGGTGAACGCGATCCACAGGAACGCGAGCACGATGTAGTGCGGGATGGCCAGGATCCATTTGACCAGCCAGAGCCAGCGGCTCAGCTGTGGATCCAGGTGTCCCTCGACACGGACCGGATAAGCCGCTGCGGGAACCATGATCGAGCCTCTCGTACGGACATGGGACAAGGCTCTCCAGGGTCGGCGCCCCGCAGGCGACGGACCAGAGGCCACCGACCCCCGGAAGAGGGGACGAAGGTCCCGTCCTTCCCGTACGAGGTGATCGCCCCCGTCCCGGCGGCCCGGCTGGCCGCCGGGACGGACGGGGCGGGGCCGAAGCGGAGGACCCCGCCCCTCTGCCGGGACCGTTCGGCGCGGTCAGGTGGTCCCGGAGTTCCCGGTCACCCGGTGTAGGCCTTGAAGATGTTGGTGAACTCGTACAGGGACTGGGCGATCCCGCTGCAGGTGGGGGAGACACCACCGCCCGGGCAGGAACCGTTGTCCCGGCCCACGGACCAGAAACCGATGAACCCGATCCGATGAGCCTGGGCGTAGGCGAGCAGGGCCCGGGCGTGGTCCTGGGTGGTGACCATGCCGCTGTCGTTCCGGCCGATCATCGGGGTGATGCCCAGCCGGGCCCGCAGCTCGGTGTCGGACAGGCTCGGCCACACCTGCCGCATCTGTTCCAGGGTGGCGTCGGCCGCCGAGATCATCGCCTCTCCCCAGTCCCCGGTGTAGCCGAAGTTCATCAGCATCGGGTTGACCAGGACGTCCACCCCGTGCTGGGCCGCGCTCCGCAGGATCTCCACCGAGAACGGGTCCACCCCGTAGTCCTGTCCCTGGACCCGGAGCGTGTAGCTGATCGTGGTGCCGCGTTCCCGCTGGATCGTGGCGAGAGCCTGGTTGACCGTGTCGGCGGGAATGGCCGCCTCGACGTCGACGTCGAGGCTGTTAGCCCCGGTGACGTCGAGGATCTTCCGGTAGGCGTCGGCCAGGGCCTCCGCGCTGCCGCACACGTGCTCCAGGTAGGGGCCGAGGGCGCCACCGGTGGCGACGACGACGTCACCGCCCTGTGCCCGCAGCGCCCGGATCTGGTCGATGATCCGCGGCTCGTCGAGGTCGATCGTGCCGCCCCACTTCGGGTCGCAGCCGGTGCTGCTGCCCAGCACGAAGGCGAGCGTGAAGTGTTTCTGCCCGGTCGCCTGGGCCACCTCGGTCAGGGTCGGCCGCTCCATGGTGATGTCGATGTAGGGCGCGACCTTCGGGTGGGCCTGGCTCGGCTGCGGATCCGTGGTCGAGACCGTGGTGGTCGTCGGGGCCGTCGCCTCGGCTGTCGCGGCGGGAGCGGCCAGCGCGACCAGGGGCAGCATCGCAACTCCGGCGGCCAGCGCCGTCCAGCGTGTCCTGGTGCGGAACATCCCTGTCACCTCAGCCCTGGTAGCGCGCGACGATCCTGGTGAACTCGTACGGCTGCTGCGGCACGCTGCTGCAGTCGTTGTAGGTCTGGCCCGGGTCCGGGACGGCGCACTGACGGTCCCGGTTCACCGACCAGAAGGTGAACCGGCCCAGGTGCTTGCTCTGTGCGTAGGCCAGCATCTCCTCGAGGTCGGACTGGTAGCCGTACTCACCGGTGTCCGTGCGGCCGTTCATCGAGGAGATGCCCTGCATCCGGTAGATCTCCTCGTCGCTGCGACCCGGGTACAGGCTCTTGAGCTGGGCGTGGAACGCCTCCATCGTGCCGATGGTCGCCTGGCCGAGGTCACCCGCACCGAAGTTGAACGGCATCAGTGTCCAGGCGTCGATCTCGACGCCGACCTCGATCGCCTTCTTCACCAGCTCCTGGCCCCACCAGGTCAGACCGCTCTGGCTGGCCGGGATGGTGATGTAGATCTTGATGCCCGGGTTGGCCTGCCGCACCAGCTTCAGGGCGTTCATGATCTTGTCGTGGGCCTGGGCGTTCTCGAACTCGGTGTTCTCGATGTCGAGGTCGATGGCCTTGAGCTGGTACTTGTCGATCACCTGTTGGTAGGCGGCGGCCAGTGACTGGGCGTCGGGACACACCTCGCCGAGCTTGCTGCCGTTCCAGCCGCCGATTGACGGCATGACGTCACCGCCCGCCGCGCGGATCTGGTCGATCAGGGCGGCACCGGGTGTCCGTGGCCACCGGCTCCTGGCCATCCCAGGCCGGGCTGCACCCGTTGGCCAGGATGAAGGCCAGGGTGAAGGTCTTCGCGCCGGTGGCGCTCATGACCTCGGTGATCGGCTGCGGGTTGCCCCAACCGTAGTAGTAGTACGGTGCGGCGGCGTAGCTGCTGTCCGTCTGCGGCGGCTGGGTCGTCGTGGTGGTCGTGGTCGTGGTGGGCGGGGTGCCACCGTCGCACGGTAGGCCGTTCAGTCTGCAGTTGAGCGGCTTGCCGGATCCGATGCCGTTGAACCCGAAGGACGTGCTCGCTCCGGGGGCCAGGGTGGCGTTGTAGTCCCGGCTGGTGAACGTGTAGTGGTTGCCGTCCCGGGTGAGCAGGGCGTCCCAGTAGGTACCCACGGTGGTGCCCGCGGGCAGGTCGAACTCCAGGCGCCAGCCGTTCAGGCCGGCCGATCCGGCCGTGATCGTGTACTGGCCGGCGTAGCCGGTGTCCCAGGTGGCCGAGATGTCGAAGGCGGCGGTCGGTTCGACCGCGGCCCCGGCCGTGGCGTTCGTCGTGAGCAGGGCCGCGACCGGAAGCGTGGCCAGTGCGGCGGACAGGGCCGCCCAGCGACGGTGTCGGTTCATCGCAGTGCTCCAGGGTCGTCCGATGGGGATCCACCGCCGTGCCGCCGTTCTCGACGACACGGCGGTGGAGGTACGAGGGCGGCGGCGGTGATGTCGGATGGCGAGGGGAGGGCCGTGGTACGCACGGGCCGTGGTCACCTCCTCGCCACGTGGCCGGGCGCGGTGCGGGAACACGGCAATCCGCGTCCGGCCTGCCGCCCACGGAGGGCGGTGTCCGGTTGGGCATGGCGGCGACTGCGATCGACGACGGTATGAGGTCTAGACCACCGAGTCAATAGGTCTAGACCACACGGTGGGCAGGATGACGCCGTCCGTACGCCGACCTTCGGGGTGTGCCCCGGCTCGGAGAAGGACACGGGCCGGTGCCCTCTCCGAGGGGGCACCGGCCCGTGCGACGGGGGAGATCCTCAACTCGCCGGCTGGACCTCGGCCGGGAGGTCGGGGGCCGGCCGGTCCGCGGAGAGCACCCGACGCAGACCGAAGGTGCCGAGCAGGCCCAGCAGCGACACCACGATGATGAACACCAGGCCGGTGACCGGGGACCCGGTGCTGTCGGCCACCACGGCGATGCCCATCGGGCCGAACCCACCGCCGAGGTTTCCCACGGCGTTGATCGCGGCGATGCCGGCGGCGGCCGAGGCGCCGGTCAGGAACCGGGGAACCAGGGACCACATCACCGGTTGGGCGGCGTAGCCGCCGATGGACGCGATGCACAGGCCGACCATCTGCAGCCACGGCGCGCCGACGAGGGCCGTCATCAGCAGCCCACCCGCGGAGAAACCGAGCATGAGGGCGAGCCAGGCGAACGGTGCGCCGCGCCGGTCGGCCAGCCGCGGCACGACGAGCAGACCCGCCATGACACAGAGGTAGGGGATGGCCGACACCAGTCCGACGGCGAACCCGGACATCGAGCCGAACCCGTCGACGATCGTGGGCAACCAGAAGGACAGACCGTAGGTCGCCAGCGGGAAGCAGAGGAAGAACACCGCCAGGGCCAGCACCCTCCGGTCCCGCAGCACGGCCAGGGTGTGGTGCGGCTGGTCGCTCACGGCTGCCTCCTCGGCGGCGAGCCTGGCCTGCAGCTGCTCCCGTTCCGTCTCGGTCAGCCACCGGGCGTGTGCGGGGTCGCGGGGAAGCACCCAGAGCACCACCGGGGTGGCGGCCACCGCCGGGATGCCGGTGACGACGAAGATCCACTGCCAGCCCTGCAGGCCTGCGACTCCGTCCAGATCGTTGAGCGCGCCCATCAGCGGGTTGCCGATGATGAACGACACCGGCCCGGCGAGCATGAACATGCCGATGGCCCCGGCGCGGTGGGACGAGGGGAACCAGCGCGACAGGTAGTAGATGACCCCCGGGAAGAACCCGGCCTCGGCCGCGCCCAGCAGGAACCGCAGCAGGTAGAACTGCCACGTCGTCGAGCACAGTGCGGTGGCCATCGTGATCAGGCCCCAGGTGAGCATGATCCGGGCGATCCACCGGTGCGCGCCGAACCGGTGCAGTGCGAGGTTGCTGGGCACCTCGAACAGTGCGTACGCGAGGAAGAAGAAGACCTGCCCCAGGGTGAACGCCGTGGCGGACAGGCCGAGCTCCGCCTGCAGCGTCAGCTTCGCGAACCCCACGTTGGAGCGGTCGATGTAGGCGATCACGTAGAGGACGCCGAGCAGGGGAAGGAGTCGCCAACCGATCTTCCGGATCAGGGCGGCGGGCAGGGGTGCTGGGGCGGCCTGCGTGCCGGGCTGGGGGTGGGTCATGGTCGGCTCCAGGGAACAGTGCGCGAACTGCTGTCCGAAATATCGGAAGCCATTCGGAATATCGTTGAGCGGACGCTAATTCCCGATGTCCGCCATGTCAATGGTCTTGTCCTGCCCTGAGGTCATCGGGCGTCGATCAGGTGCGAAGTGGCCGAGTCGTGGCCCTGCGGTCGGGTTCGCAGGTGGTTGCACCTCGGGTGCGAACGTTTCCTGCGACCGCGATCATGAATATCGTCCGATATATCGGACAGTAGGCTCGGTTGTTCCTCGTGCTCACCCGGCGGCAGTGGCGGCACGCTCCAGGCCGACGTCGGTCGCCTCGGGCGTACCGGCCGCGGCGGGCCGTGCCATCTCGTCCGGTGCCCCGCGGTGCGGTGTTCTCCAGTTGCGCCGGGACACCCCGGCCCGTACCTCGGTGCTCCGTGCGGCGGGGTGTCCGTGTCCGCGGTTGTCGCCCGGTGGGGTCAGCGCACCGGGCTGCCCAGGCGGCGGGAGAGCTCGGTGGCCCCCTCCCGCACGAGCTTCTCCCACCGGGGCCAGGCGTCCTCGCGGTGACGCACCGTCGGTACCGCGATGCTCAGTGCCGCCACCCAGGCGCCGGTGTGGTCGCTCACCGGTGCCGCCACACAGCCCACGTCGGGATTGGACTCACACATCTCGTAGGCGACGCCGGTGCGCCGGACCTCCGCCAGCTGGGCGCGCAGTGCCGCGGGGGAGGTGATGCTGCGAGGAGTCAGCCCCACGAGCTCGCGGCCGCGGAGCAGCTCGTCGAGCTGCTCGGGTGGCAGCCCCGCGAGCAGGACCTTGCCCACCGCCGTGCAGTGCGCCGGCAGTCGGCGACCCACTGCGGAGATCATCCGCACCGAGTGGGTCGAGTCGATCTTGCAGACGTAGAACACCTCGGCGCCGTCCAACATAGCGACGTGGACGGTCTCCTGGCACTCCGCGGCGACCTGGCGGGCCACGATCTCGCCCTCCACGGCCAGGTCGAGGTCCTGCTGGTAGCGGGAACCCAGCTCCAGCAGGCGCGGACCGAGCTTGTACTGCGTCTCACCACCCGGACGACGATCCAGGTAGCCTCGCGCCACGAGCGTGGTGAGCAGCTCGTGCACGGTGGACCGCGGAAGCCCCAGTCGGCTGGCGATCTCGGGTGCGGAAAGGCTGCTGCGTTCCCCGAGGAACAGCTCGAGGATGTCCGCGGCCCGCATCACCGCCGGCACATGTCGCGGCACCGTTCCCACCTCCGCGGTCGCTCGTCCCGGTGCGTCATCCACGATAACGGACCGCATTCGAGAAACCGGACGGCCTGGGGAGTCGTATCCCTACGTCGAGCGACACGACAGCCCCAGGCGTCCGAGATCTCGAACGTGTGGATCCGGGAGGCTCAGCGCTCGCCGAGCGGTCCCCGCTGGAGCACACCGTCGACCAGGCGCGGCACCCCGTCGGGGTTGTCGTCCCGCAGGGCACGGGGCAGCACGGACTGCGGGGCGTCCTGGTAGACCACCGGACGCAGGAAGCGTCGGATCGCCGCCGTCCCGACCGAGGTGGTCCACGGGGCGGTGGTGGCGGGGTAGGGGCCGCCGTGGTGCTGGGCGGCGGTCACCGCCACCCCGGTGGGGAACCCGTTCCACACGAGCCGCCCGGCCAGCCTGCTCAGTTGCTCCACCAGCGGAGCCAGCAACTCGGCCTCCTCCGGCTCGGCGTGCAGGGTCGCGGTGAGACTGCCGGGCACCGCACGCAGGACCGCGTCCCGCTCGGCGTCGTCGGCGCACTCGACCAGCACCACCACCGGCCCGAAGTGCTCCTCCCGCAGCTCCTCGTGCTCCAGGTAGGCGGTTGCGTCGGCGCGCAGCACCACCACGGGCACCCCGAGCCCCGTCCCGGTCGCCGGGACCTCGGCCACCACCTCCACCCCTGGCAGCCGGCGAGTGGTCGTCAACTGCTCCAGCAGGCCGGTGCGGATCTGCGGGGTGAGGGCGACCCCCGGTTGCATCTGCCGGACGTGACCGGCGAGCAGCTCCACGAAGGTCCGCGCCGCCTCGTCGGCGGGCAGCAGGACCACACCGGGCTTGGTGCAGAACTGGCCGTTGCCCAGGGTGAACGAGGCCGCAAGGCCCGCGGCGATCGCCTCCCCGCGGGCCGCCAGCGCCGCCGGAGTGATCACCACGGGGTTCGTGCTGCCCATCTCCGCGTAGACAGGGATCGGGACGGGGCGGGCCGCGGCGGCGTCGGCCAGGGCCCGTCCGGCACGGGTCGATCCGGTGAAGCCGACCGCGGTGATGCCGGGGGCACGCACCAGTTCCAGACCCACCTCGGGGCCGGCCCCGTGCAGCAGCGAGAAGCAGCCGGCGGGCAGCCCGGCGGCGGCGAGGGCGTCCAGCACGATCCGGGCGGTCAGCTCCGAGGTCGCCGGGTGTGCGGGGTGGGCCTTGACGACGACGGGACACCCGGCGGCCAGCGCCGAGGCGGTGTCACCGCCCGCCGTGGAGAAGGCGAAGGGGAAGTTGCTCGCCCCGAACACCGCGACGGGGCCGAGCGGGATGCACATCCGTCGCAGGTCCGGTCGGGACGGCGTGGCCGAGGGGTCCGCGGTGTCGATGACGGCGTCCAGGTGTTCCCCTCGTTCGACGAGGTCGGCGAACATCCGGAGCTGACCCGAGGTGCGAGCGACCTCGCCACGCAGTCGGGTCTCACCGAGCGCGGTCTCCTCGTCGGCGACGGCGACGAGTCGGTCGGTGGCGGCGTCGAGTCGGTCAGCGACGTCACGCAGCAGGGCGGCTCGGACCTTTCCGCTCGTGCGGGCGAGTACCGGGGCGGCGGCCTCGGCGGCGGCCACCGCGGCTCGGACCTCCTCGGCGGTGGCGCTGTGGAACGCTGGCCCGGCGGGCTCACCCGTGCGTGGGCGCACCTGCACCACGTCGGCCGGGCCGAGGGCACTGGGTGCGCCGGAGATCAGGTTGGCGCCGGTGATCTCTGCGGTGCTGCTGGTGGTCATCGCACTCCTCTGGGGTGCCTCTGCTGTGGGTGGGCTCGGCGGCTGCGTACCGGAACGCCGTCCCGCCGCGCCACGGTGGGCATCGCTCCGATCGACGAACAGTTATTCGAAATATCGGATACATGTCGAACTGTCGACGCTCCTAGTACCGTACAGGGCTGCGACCGGATCGGGCGAGGACAGGGTCTTTCCCCGTGTCGTACCCCGGGAGAGGGTTGACGCTGACGCGGGCGCCACCCTACGGTGAATCCGTATATACGAATGATGTCCGATATATCGAACAAGGCGGGTGTTGTGGGAGGAAACGACCGACCCCGTGACCGGGAGCTCTCCCCGGCCACACCACTCGTGGCCCGGCTCGGATTCGGCGGTGGTGTCGCGGACGTACCGAGTTCGACCAGGACCTTCCCCGACGGGGGAGCGTTCCGGATCGAGATCCCCTCGGTGGAGGGAGTGGACACCCTGCGCGCGGTGCTCGACGAGGCCGCCGCATGTCAGGTGCCGATCCACCGGATCAGCCAGGGCAGCGGGGTGATGATGCTGTCCGACGCCGAGATCACCGAGATGCTGGGGCTGTGTACCGAGGCGGACGCGGAGCTGTGCCTGTTCCTGGGCCCCCGCGCCAGTTGGGACATCGCCGCCGGTCGGTTCACCACGGCCGGCTCGCTCGGTCCCCGTGCCCGGGGTGGCGACCAGCTCCGCCAGTGCGTCGAGGACGCCCTGCGCGCCACCGAGCTCGGCGTGCGCTGTCTGCTGGTCGGTGACGAGGGGGTGCTGTGGGCGCTGCACCAACTGCGCGAGGCCGGTGACCTGCCCGCCGACCTGACCTTGAAGGTGTCCGCCCTCGTCGGGCCGGCCAACCCCGCCTCGTTCACGGTGATCGAGGCGCTCGGTGCGGACTCGATCAACGTGCCGGGCGATCTCACCCTTCCCCAGCTCGCCGAGATCCGGGCCGCCGGGCGTGCCGCCATCGACATCTACGTCGAGTCCCCGGACAACCTCGGCGGTTTCGTCCGCCACTACGACGCCCCCGAGCTGGTCCGGGTCGCCGCACCCGTGTACCTCAAGTTCGGCCTGCGCAACGCCCCCGACATCTACCCGGTGGGCCGGCACCTGCGCGACGTGGCCGTGAACACCGGCCGGGAGCGGGTCCGCCGTGCCGCTCTGGGGCTGGACCTGCTGCGTCGGCGCGGTCTGCTCGACCTGATGTCACCGCGTGGCAGCCGGGCCGTCGGACCGCTCAGCAGGTTCACCAGCCCACCATTCCCGGCGACCGCACCGAACGGGTACTCCACCGGCGCGATTACGTCGGTCGCGGAGGCCGAGGCGTGACGATCCCGCACCGGCACCGGACACGACGTTTCCCCGATCCGCCTCGAGCGGCGGGCGGGGAAACGGGGAACGGTCGGGGTCGGACGGGTGACGAGGAATCGGAAAGCAGGGAAGGCGAGCGGTGAAGATCTCCAATGTGCGCACGGCGGTGCTCGGCACCCCCTGGCGCAACCTGACCTTCGTCATCGTCGACACCGACGAGGGGCTCACCGGTGTCGGTGAGGCGCGCATGCTCAACCACACCGACGCGTTGATCGGTTACCTCACCGAGGCGGTGCCCAACCACGTCCTGGGCAGCGACCCGTTCGACATCGAGTCGCTCGTGTACCGGATGTACCACAACGACTTCGGCCGGGCCGGCGAGATCGTCATGTCCGGTATCGCCTGTGTCGAGATGGCCTGCTGGGACATCGTCGGCAAGGCACTCGGCCAGCCGGTGTACCGGCTGCTCGGCGGCGCGGTACGCGACCGGATCAAGGCCTACGCCAACGGCTGGTACACGGTGGAGCGCACCCCGGAGGAGTTCCACGCGGCGGCGAAGAAGGTCGTCGAACGCGGGTACCGGGCCCTGAAGTTCGACCCGTTCGGCCCGGGTCGGTTGGAGCTCGACCGTGCCGAGCTGATGCGGTCGATCTCCCTGGTCGAGGCGGTCCGGGACGCGGTGGGGCCCGACGTCGAGCTGCTCATCGAGATGCACGGCCGGTTCACCGCCGCCGTGGCGGCCCGTATCGCCCGGATGCTGGAGCCGTACGACCCGGAGT
>DATCJU010000017.1:0-6277 GCA_036562635.1 Pseudonocardiaceae bacterium | reverse complement strand
CGGGTCGCCGCGGCCACCTGGGTGAGGATGTCGATGCAGTACCGGTCCTCCTCGACCATGCGTTGCAACCCGCGGATCTGGCCCTCGATCCGGCGCAGCCGGCGCAGGTGGTCGTCCTTGTTCGCGGCGTAGCCGTGCATGGTGCTCCTGCGTGTGAGTCCCGCGTTCCTCGAACCATCGCCACTATACCCATACGGGGTATGTGTGTGCAGGGGCGTAGTGTCCGGGTGGGTGCACCGCGCCATCGGGACTACGAGGCGGGTGAGGATGTGGAAGGTGACTGCTCCCGGTCGTCTCGGCGTCGTCGAACGGCGAGGTGTCCGACGACGGCGATGCCCAGCGCGAGGGCCAGGGAGATCACGAACGCGGGGGAGGCGGGATCGGTGAGGGAGCCACCGGCGACCACCAGCAGGACGGTGCCGGGGAGGCTACCGACCGCGGTGCCGACCGCGAAGTGGCCCATGCGCAGGGAGGTCAGGCCGCAGCCGTAGTTGACCAGGACGAACGGCAGCACCGGCAGGAGCCGTAGGTAGAGCACCGCCAGCCAGCCGTGGCGTTCCAGCCAGGCGTCCAGGGTGTGCAGGCGTGTCCCGAACCATCGGGCGACCGTGTCGCCGAGCAGGTGTCGGGCCAGCACGAAACAGACCAGGGCTCCTGCGGTTGCGCCGACCAGGGCCAGAGCGGTTCCCCAGAGGGCACCGAACAGCGCCCCTCCGGCCAGGCTCAGCAGCGGCCGCGGGACGAGCAGCAGGACACCCACCACGTAACCGAGGAGATAGACCAACGGCGCCGCCGGCCCCCAGGCGAGGATCCACCGCTGTGCCGTGGTGACGTCGGGCACCCGGTCCAGGAGAACGAGAACCACGGTCCCGGCCAACAGGACCGCCGCGGCGGCCCTGCGCCATCCGACGACGACGCCCCGAGTGGGCTTCCTTCCCGTGGTGACAGCCGTCTCAGGGCACACCTGCGCTCTCCGCTCCCGGCCGGGCCGTTCGATCTTCCGAACGTTACCCGGCGGGCCGCTCCGGGCAGGTCACGGGCACGGGAACACGAGTGCGGACGGCCTGGGGGTGACAGTGCTGCGAAGCGTGGGCCGACGGCGTGGGACATGTGTCCCGGGAGGACACGTGGTCCGCGGGGCGTTCCCGACGGGGTTCGCACCAGGCGTCGAGTGCTCCGGTGCATCGTCGACGGCGTGGTCGCTGCCGAACACCGGGTGGCGGTCGAAGACACCGTCCGGTGAACGCGTGGCCGTCACAGACCGTGCCCCATGAGAGGGCCGTAGTCGGCATCGTGACCGGGGAGGAACCCGGGACGTGCCCGGCCCGGATCCGGAGCGGGCGGGCACGGGGGAACGAGCTGGCGTGGCTCCGTGCAACCGGGCATGTCACACCAGTAGATGTGGTGGCCTGTGGGGTGGTGGGCGCACGGCCACCACCCCACCGTGTAGGAGCCGGGATGCAACGGGTGTCCTGCCGGACACATCACCGGCCGTACCTCGGCGGGAGGTGCCTCCGAACGGTCGGTGCCCGTGTGGGGTAGCACTGTCACATATCCGACGTGACCCGACTGAGGGCGTTTCAAACGTCGTGGGGCGAGAGTCACATCCGTTTCTGCGCTCCGTCTCCTCTGCGGTCACGCTGTGCTGCGCAACCTGCTACGCGGTGGTTTCACCGGCCGGTCTCACATGGTCGACTCGTACGGTCGACGGGATCGTCGGCGTCGCCTGCTGCCCTCCGTCGTGCACCTGCCGCAGGTCCCGGAGCCGGCGGGGCCCATGGACCCGTTCCTGCGTCGGCTCCGGAACAGTGGACCGTCGGGCGGTGCTCGGGCCGGGAACCGGGTTCTCCGCGCGCGGTGGACGTGTCACCGGCGGGTGTCCCGTGACCGGTGGTGGGAACACCTTCGGGACGGCCGGTCGTGGTCGTCCCACCCGGACACGGGTGCACCTGGACGGTCCCGACGTGTTGCCTCACTCCTGGTCGTCACGGCGTTCGACCTGGATGGACCATCCACCGGCCAGACCGGCGAGAGCTCCGACCGCGCTCAGCGCGGGGGCGGCGATCGCGATGAGAACACCTGCGGTCACCGGGATTTCCATGACCGTGTTGCCCTTGCGGTCCCGAAGGACCAGGCGTCGCACATTGCCCTCGTGGAGCAGTGACCTGATCCGGTCCACGAGTTCCTGGCCGCCCAACCATGCGGTGTTCTTGTCCCGCTGTTCGACGGTCATGTCCCGTCCTCCTCGTCATCCGGCCGACGTGGTGTCCTGCTGTTCGGCGTACTCCGGTCGACGCTCGCCCCGCTGGTCGACGGACACCGGTGGGCGCACGCCCGGATCGTTCGTCGTGTTCCCACACACCACCGGGGCCCACACCGATACGGCACGGCAGGCGCTCCGATGCTCGACGCGTACCGGAACACGTGGCGCCCGCTACGAGCCAGGGTGCCTCCTGGGAGAGCGGGCGGCACGCTGCGCCACACGGAACGTCCACGATGTGGTGATCCCGGTGCGGGTGGGGGGTGTCGGCCTGCGCGGTCCGCGCCGTGGGATGGTGTGGGGTGGACCGTCTCAGCGGGCGGTGGGGGTGACGACCGCCCGTCCGGTGAGCTCGCCGGCTGCGAGCCTGTGGTAGGCCTCCACGGCACGGTCGAGGGGGAAGGTCGTGATCTCGGCGTGCACCAGGCCCCGGGCGGCGAGATCCAGGACCTCGACCAGTTCGGGGCGACTGCCCCAGTAGGTGGTCTGCACGGAGACCTCGTACGGCAGGGAGAAGAAGGACACCGGCAGGGTTCCGCCGCCGATGCCGATGATCGTGAGGTCACCGAGCACCCGGGCCACGGCGGCGCCCAGCCCGAGGGTTGCATCGGTGCCGACGCAGTCGAGGACGACGTCCGCACCGTGTCCGTCCGTGGCTGCGCGGATCTCGGTGGCCGCGTGCTCCCCGGCGGGGAGCACCAGGTCGGCACCGGAGCGTTCGGCCAGGGTCAGCGCTTCGGGGCGGGTGTCCACGGCGATCACCCGGACGGCTGTGACGGCCTTGAGGATCTGCACGGCCATGTGCCCCAGTCCGCCGATCCCGATGACGACCGCGGTGGCTCCCGGAACGAGCTTCGGCCAGGAGCGCCGCACCGCGTGGTAGGTCGTGAGGGCGGCATCGGTCAGCGGTGCCGCGGCGACCGGGTCCAGACCCTCGGGCAGTGGGACGACGTGACGTGCGGCCGGGACGAGCATGAACTCCGCCATGCCGCCGTCCAGCCCGAGCCCGCCTCCGCCGCCGGGTACGGGTGCGGCGGCGAGGTTCTCGCAGTAGGTCTCGGCGCCCGACAGACAACGCGGACAGCTGCCACAGCCCCAGGCGCCGTAGACGGCCACGGGTCGGCCCACGTCGAGCCCGGTGACACCGGGGCCGAGTGCATGGACCCAGCCCGCGTTCTCGTGTCCCAGGGTGAACGGTGGGTCCCAGGGCAGCTGGCCGGTGTCGAAGCCGTGTATCAGGTGCAGGTCCGAGTGACAGATGCCGGCGCCGGCCACACGTACGACCACCTGCCCCGGACCGGGTTGTGGCTCGTCCACCTCAGCGAGCACCGGATCGGACTTCCACTTCTGCAGACGCACCGCCTTCATGACGTCCTCCCCGGTCCCTTCCGGTTCCGTCACCGCGTGCACCGGGCGGTGTGGGACCACATCCGGCAGGGTGCCCGGCGTGTCACCTGCTCATGCGCGGGTGCGGCATGACCGGTTCGCTCCCCGCTCCCCGTCGGGGAGAACGGTTCGGCGGGATGTCAACTGTCGGGGTCGATGCCGGCCCGGAGGAGAGCCTCGTCGGTGAAGCTCTCACAGCCCTGCGTGATGTAGCCCTGCAGACAGCCGTACCGGTACTGCTGTTCTCCGCTGGTCATCGGTCGCAGGGCGGTCGTGCTGGGCGGTGGTGGGAGCTGGTCGGCCGTGGCGGGCGTCCGGTGTCCGGGCGCCCCGGTCGACCCGGTGGCCGTTTCCGCCGTCACCGCGGGGACGAAGGTCGTGGGCGGGAGGTGAGGAGCGGATGCGGGGGCGGCGGGCTCGGTGCCGCAGCCGGTGAGCACGGCCACCAGCCCGACACAGGCGGCCACCGTGGTGTACACCGTTCTGCTCCGGATGCGCCTCACAACGCCCCAGCGTGCGCCGGTCGGACCGCGGGATGCAACCAGGAGTGCACCATCGGGTGACCGGTGGTGACGGAACGTAGCGCTCTTCCCGTGTGCCCCTCCGGCCGGTCCCGAATGGAACCGGTCCTCGTACGGGCCGCCGGTCAGCCGGAACGACCCGTCGCCGACACCGGGGTGGGGCTGCCGGACGCCACGGCGTGGCACGCGCCGCGGCCCTCGGCACGGGCGACGATTCGGCCCGCCTCGATACGGACCGCGGTCTCGGTGATGTCGCTGACCGCGGGCACACCGGCTGCCGCGGCGAGCACGCCCAACTCGTCGCACACCACCTGGAGCCGTGGCCAGGCCGCTCGGGGGAAGGCCTGGCGCAGGCAACCGCAGGGACCGGCCAGGGTCAGCCGGGCCAGCGGGGCGAGCTCCTCGGGATCGCTGGTGACCAGGACCGCGGTGACCCGACTCTCGGCCGGCGCCGCACGGACGGCCTCCTCGACGGCGGTCAGCCGGTGCAGGCCGAGGACGGCCACCACGCCGTCCCCGGTGAGCAGGGCGGGTTCCCCGCGTACGAGGTCCGGTACGGCGGGAGGGGCCCAGGGTTCGTCGGTCGGCTGTGGTTGCGGGGCGGTGGGCGGGGGCGACCACCAGTCGTCCAGCGAGAGTTCCGCGAGTTGTTCGCAGGCGCTGACCACGTCGAAGGGCTCGACAAGGCCTGGTGCGGCGGCGGTGACCTGGCCTGCGCCGTACAGGGTGGTCAGTACGGTCTCGGCCAGGCGCACCAGGCGTCGGGGCGGTTCGCCGGACGACCGTGCAGGTGGGTGCAGTTGCTCCAGGGCCAGGGCGAGCATCAGGGCGTCCAGCTTCATGAGCTGGCCGAACGGTCGACGCACCTGCTCGTCGGCGACGATCTCGGAGAGCAGGTCCGACACGAGTCGCGCCATGCCGTATCCCTCGCCGTCGGCGAGCGAGAACCCGGCGATCCAGGCACGGGCGAAGGCGCCGAGCGCCTCCCGGGCGGTACGCCCCGGCGCCGGATGGGGAGGTGGAGGTGCGTGTTCGACGAGATCGGCCAGAACCGCGAAGTAGAGGGCGCGTTTGCCGGGAAAATTGGAGTAGACGGCTCCCCGGGTGAGTGCGGCACGTTCGGCGATGGCGTCGATCCTGGCGTTGCGAAACCCGCGGTGGGCGAACTCCTCCCAGGCCGCGGCCAGCACCCTGGCGCGGGTGTGTTGCTGCATCTTCGCCCTGGTCAGCCGGCCCATCGTCCTCCTTGCTGCGGCATTGCCGCCCGGCTTCGAAAGACGATACCGTTGGTATTCGGATGATGAGAACATCTGGTCCCATCATGTGAATTCGGGAGGGGACATGACCGGTGCCGGATCGACGGTGAACCTGGCTCCGGTTGACCCGGTCGGCTTCCGTGTGCCTCGCCGCCCTCCCGTGGTCGGTCATATCCGACCGTCGTCCCGCCCGTCGGCCTCGTGCCCGCGCCGTCTCTCCCGTCCGGGACTCGCTACCCTGCCGGACCAGGTGTGGTGGGTCGTCGACCCCGGCTCCCGGAGATCGGTGGGGGTGCTGGTCACCGGGCTGTAGTCGGGCCGGCCCGCCCGGTTCCGCATCCCGTCCCGCGCGATCGTTGAGGAGACGCTTCCGAGTGGCACATGTCGGTAACGGCGGCAACCTGCCGAGGTGCTCGTTCTGTGGGAAGAGCCAGAAGCAGGTGCGCAAGCTCATCGCCGGTCCGCCCGGTGTCTACATCTGCGACGAGTGTGTCGAGCTCGCCAACGAGCTCCTCGACGAGACGGTCGGCGAACCTGCCGAGAGCCCGGTGGAGGAACTGCCGCGCCCGCGGGAGATCCACGCGTTCCTTGACCAGTACGTCATCGGCCAGGACGAGGCCAAGCGCACCCTGTCGGTCGCGGTCTACAACCACTACAAGCGTGTGTGGGGCCGAAGCACCGGCACCGGGCGACACGCCCGCAAGGAGGAACCGGTCGAGCTCGCGAAGTCGAATATTTTGATGTTGGGGCCGACGGGGTGTGGGAAGACGTATCTGGCGCAGACGTTGGCGCGGTTGTTGAACGTGCCGTTTGCGATCGCGGATGCGACGGCGCTGACCGAGGCCGGGTATGTC
>DATCJU010000016.1:0-6158 GCA_036562635.1 Pseudonocardiaceae bacterium | reverse complement strand
GACCTGCCGGTGCTGGTGCACACCTGGGACACCGCGGTGCTCGACCTGGCCGAGCAGTGCGAGCGCATCCCGGGGCTGCGGGCCATCGCCGGTCACATGGGCGGGCCCGGCTGGCGGTACGCCGTCGAGGCGGCGAACGCGTGCGACCGGCTCTGGCTGGAGCCGTGCTTCTCGCACTTCGAGGGTGGGCGGGTCGCCACGGTGGCCGCCGCGGTCGACCCGGCGCGGCTGCTGTTCGGCACCGACACCACGCTGATCGACCCCGCGGTGGCGTTCGGTGCCGTCCTGGCCGCCGACCTGCCGCCCGAGGTGCTCGAGCGTGTGATGTGGCGCAACGCCGTCGACCTGTTCGACCTGGAGAACAAGGGTCTGCTCCCCACGGACACCGTGGTGGACGGGGACCCGGAACGGCACGACACCAACCGGGAGGTGCGCGTTGCGGACCGAGTCCGAACTCGATGAGGTCATGACCCGTCCCTCGGCCGCGCTCGTCGAGGACATGTCCAAACTGGACAGTGACGTGCTGGTGCTGGGCGCTGGCGGGAAGATGGGGCCCAGCCTGGTCCGGTTGGCCCGGCGGGCGATGACGGAGGCCGGCCTGCGGCACCGGGTGATCGCGGTGTCCCGGTTCGGCTCCGGGGACCTCGCCGAGCGCCTGGAGGCCGAGGGCGTGGAGGTGGTGCGCGCCGACCTCACCGACCCCGACGCGCTGGCCGGGCTGCCCGACGCGGGCGCCGTGGTCTACATGGTGGGCGCGAAGTTCGGCAGCACCGGCAACGAGCCGTTCACCTGGATGATGAACAGCTACCTGCCGGGCCGGGTCGCCGAACGCTACCCCGAGGCGCGCATCGCCGCCTTCTCCACCGGCAACGTCTACCCGTTCCTGCCGGTGACCAGCGGCGGGGCCGACGAGCGAACCCCGCCCGGCCCGGTTGGCGAGTACGCCATGTCCTGCCTGGGTCGGGAGCGGATCCTGGAGCACTTCAGCCGGGTCAACGGCACCCCGGTGACCCTGCTGCGGCTCAACTACGCCATCGACCTGCGCTACGGCGTGCTGGTGGACATCGCCCGTCGGGTCCGCGACGGCGAGGAGATCGACGTGTCCATGGGCGCGGTGAACGTGGTCTGGCAGGGCTGGGCCAACGAGGTGGCGCTGCGCTCGCTGCTGCTGGCCGCTAGCCCGGCGGTGCGGCTGAACATCGCCGGACCGGAGACGGTGTCGGTGCGCCGCCTGGCCGAGCTGTTCGGTGAGCGGCTCGGGGTGCAGCCGCGGATCGTCGGGCAGGAGGCGGACACCGCCCTGCTGTCCAACGGCAGCCGAGCCCACCAGCTCTTCGGCTACCCGAGCGTGCCGCTGGGGCAGCTCGTCGACTGGACGGTGGAGTGGTTGCAGGCCGGCGGGCCGCTGTGGGACAAGCCCACCAAGTTCGAGCGTCGGGACGGGAGGTTCTGATGGCAGCCACGCTCGCCCCCGAACTGGCTCGACTGCTGGCCGAGGGGTGTGTGATCCCCGCGCACCCGCTGGCCCTGGACGCGGACCGGCGGCTGGACGAGCGTCGGCAGCGGGCGCTCACCCGCTACTACCTGGCCGCCGGGTCCGGGGGTGTCGCGGTGGCGGTGCACAGCACCCAGTTCGAGATCCGCGACCCGAAGTGGAACCTGCTGCGACCGGTGCTGGAGCTGGCCGCCGACGTGGTGCGCGGCGAGGCGGACCGGCAGGTGCTGCTGGTGGCCGGGGCGTGCGGGGAGACCGCGCAGGCGGTGGCCGAGGCCGAGCTGGCCGCCGAGCTGGGGTACTCGGCGGTGCTGCTCAGCCCGGGCGGGCTTGGGCACCTGAGCGAGGCCGAGCTCGTCGACCGGGCCAAGGCGGTCGCCGAGGTGCTGCCGGTGATCGGGTTCTACCTGCAGCCCGCGGTGGGCGGGCGGCGCCTGTCGGCGTCGTTCTGGCGGGCGCTGGCCGACGTGGATGGCGTGGTGGCGATCAAGATCGCCCCGTTCGACCGGTACGCCACCCACGACGTGGTCCGTGCGGTGTGCGAGTCCGACCGCCGGGACGAGATCGCCCTGTACACCGGGAACGACGACAACATCCTGGTGGACCTGTTGACCACCTACCGGATTCCCGTGGGTGACCGGGTGGTGGAGAAGCGGATCGTCGGCGGGCTGCTCGGGCAGTGGGCGGTGTGGACGCGGACCGCGGTGGAGCTGCTGGACCGGGTGCGGGCGGCCGACACGGACCCGGCGGTGCGCCAGGAGCTGCTGTCGCTGGCCCCGCAGCTCACCGACGCCAACGCGGCGATCTTCGACGTGGCGGGTGGTTTCCGGGGTTGTATCCCCGGTATCCACGAGGTGCTGCGTCGTCAGGAGCTGCTGGCCGGGCGGTGGTGCCTGAACCCGGACGAGGACCTCTCGCCGGGACAGGCCGAGGAGATCGAGCGGGTGCTCCGGTCCTACCCGCACCTGACCGACGACGCCTTCGTCGCCGAGCACCTGGACACCTGGCTGCGCTGACCCGGCGGCACGTGCGGCGGCGTCCCTTCCCGGTGTGTTCCCGGCTTCCGTGTGCCGGGAACACACCGGGACCCCGCATTTTCGGGACAGCGGCGTCAGCCGGGCGTGATGCGTGCTCATGTCCCGGTACCTGTTTTCCTGCCGCACACCAAATCCGGGTGATTACCTGCCTACCGCGGGTCAGGGTGTGGCTTGGCACGGGCGCGGGCGTACGGCGCGGGGATCGCGTCGGGGAATCCGTGCCCACGACCCGAGCAGGCACCAGGACATGACAGTCGAGAGACTGGAGGTCCTCCACTACCCGGAGGCCGGCGACGTCGAGGTCGCCGCCCTGCGGTAGCTGGTGCTTCGACCTGCCGACCTCCTCGACGGGGGCCGGGTGAGATCCCGGTCGGGCCGGTAACCGATGCCTGGATCATGCCATCTCGCTCACCGTTCTGAGGGTGAGCACGGTGCCGGGAACCGGAGCGGTTTTCCGTGCCGATCCGGCTTCGGCGTTTCTCCGGGCGAAGGAGGTCAGGAGAGCCTGGGTGTTCTCGGTGCCTGTATCCGCGAGAATGCCCGGAGATGGTCGTGGCGGTATGCATTTTCATGTGGAGTACTACCCGGACCGTTTCTTCCTGGGGAGTCCTCCCCGGCCGCTGCCTTCTTCATGACCGGGTAAGTGCCGGAATGATGCCTGTCCACTGGCGGATGTCGGCTGTCCGCTCGTTCCTGGCGGCCGGTAGCGACGCGAAGGGACGCGACGGGCGGCGGTCTGATCATGAGCAGTGGCGGGTGAGCAGCACTACCCGCAGCGGGATTTGGCGGAGCTGCGCGCCTAACGTACCCGCTCACGAGGTACACGGGTTCGCTTCGGGAGACGACACGCCGCCGACGGAACTACTAGCCGCTGGCTCGGCGGCCGAGCCCACAGCAGTCACCGCGCATCCCGGCCCTCATAACGCCCGTCAAGCCATGAGGTTGCTGTTAGCTCTGCCACATCGCGGTCCGGCGGGGTGTGTGACGGAACGTCGAACGCCCTGGTACGAGGGGTGATGTCCCTGGAACCGTCCGGCTTGGTGTACTCCGTTCGCTCGTCACTGCGCCGTTCGGCCGATTGATGGCCTGCCCTGACTTGTTGATCCTTCCCCTGCTGGATTGATTGTGCGCCGCTCGCGGCTCGCCGTCGACGAGGTCTTCAGCTCTGGGGTTTTGGGGGAGTTCGCGGTGGTGCGTTTCCGCGTGTTCCGCCGTGCCGTCATGCCGAGAACGGCACGGAGGACGGGGGTTCCGCTACTGATCGCTGCGTTGCTGGCACCCGTCGTGGGAGTACCACCCGCGACGGCGGAGCCGGTCACCGCGGCGCAGCAACAGGCGGTGCCGCCGGAGGAGGCGCCTGACGAGCAGTCGGCGGCCAGGGCGGCTCGCGAGCACCGCAAGTCGGTGCGGGTGGCGTCACGGATCACGGAGACCTCCGAGGTCGTGGCCAATCCGGACGGCACCTTCACGTTCACCCAGCACTTCCGGCCGGTGCGGGTGCGCCGTGACAACACCTGGGTCCCGGTGGACACCACGCTGCGCCGGCTCCCCGACGGCACCGTCGCTCCCATCGCGGTGAACGTGGATCTGCGGCTGTCCGGGGGTGGTGAGGACCGCCCGCTGGTGGTGCTGGGCAAGGACGGCCGGGAGGTTGGCCTGCGCTGGCCGGGTCCGTTGCCCGAGCCGGTGCTCGACGGGCCCATCGCCACCTACCCCGAGGTGCTGCCCGGGGTGGACCTGGTGGTGCGGGCCGACGTGCAGGGCTTCAACCAGGTCCTGGTGGTGAAGAGCCGCGAGGCGGCGTTGCAGCCGGCGCTGCGGAAGGTCACCTTCGGCTCGCACACCAAGGGTGTCCGGGTCGTCCGGGCCGAGGGCGCGGCGAAGGCGGCCGCGGCGGGGCAGGGCTCGCCCGCCGGCGGGCTGCAGGCCGTCGACGACGCCGGGAAGCCGGTGTTCGTCGGGGACGCGTCCCGGATGTGGGACTCCTCGGGCCAGGCCTCGCCCGCCGAGCGGGCGACCGGTCCGGGTGAGGGCGGGCGCAGGGCCACCATGGGCGTGGAGGTCGGAGCGGGCACGGTCGCGGTGCTGCCGGACCGGCGGTTCCTGGAGGACCCGGCGACGACGTACCCCGTGTTCATCGACCCCGAGTACGTGTGGCACGGCGGGAAGAACCACCACGTCGTCGTGCAGGACCAGTGGCCTGACGAGCAGAACTACGACAAGGCGACCGGCGCGTTGAGCGATCTCAAGGCCGGTTATGTGTACGAGGGCCGGTGGATCACCTCGCGGTCGTTCGTCGAGATGGACATGGCCCCGATGCGGGGAAAGATCATCCACAGTGCCGTGCTGCACACCAGGGTGATCAACTCGTACTCCTGCTCGGGCGGGCCGACCGAGGCGTGGCTCACCGGGTCGATCGGCTGGGGAACCACGTGGCGCAACCAGCCGGTGTGGCGCTACCGGCTGAGTGAGACCCGCGTGTCCAACCACCCGGCTTACTGCCCCGGCCATGGCGGTGCGGACTTCGACGTCACGTCGGCCGTCCGGCAGGGTGCGGACGAGCACTGGCCCAACGTGACGATCGGCCTGAGGTCGCAGAACGAGCGCGACCAGAACGCCTGGCGCCGCTTCGACCTGAACCCGACGCTGGAGGTCAAGTACAACAGCCGGCCGGACTCGCCGGCCGACCTGGGGATGGAGGGCGGCCTGATCCCCTGCGTCGTGGGCTCCGATCGCCCGGTCGTGTGGACCAGGACTCCACGGCTGCGGGCGCGACTGTCCGACCCTGACGGCGGGATGCTTGAGGCCGGCTTCCGGGTCTTCCACGGTCCCTCGGACAACTACACCTGGGACGGCAACGAGACCTACACGGGCCAGATCCCCTCGGGCTCGTTCGCCGAGGTGACCGTCCCCGAGGGCGTGGTCCCCGGCGAGGGCGTCTACTCGTGGCACCTGTGGGCCGGCGACTACCAGGTGAGCTCGTGGTCCGAGTACTGCGAGTTCGAGGTGGACAACACCCGTCCTGGCCTGCCCGCCGTGACCTCCGCCGACTACCCGGGTGACCTGAACCGCTTCTACGGCGGGGTCGGTGTCGCAGGCTCGTTCACGCTCAGCGCTAATGGCACTCCGGACGTGGTGAAGTTCCGCTACTCGTTCGACACGACCACGCCGGACATGGAGGTGATGGCGGACGGCCTCGGTGGCTCCGCCACGATCCAGTGGACCCCGATGCAGCCCGGGCCGAACCGGCTCACGGTGCAGAGCGTGGACCGTGCCGGCAACCTGTCCGACCCGGTGACCTACGTCTTCAACGTCAACTACGGCCCCGGCGCCGTGGCGCACTGGAAGTTCAACGGTGACCTGACGGACAGCACCGGTAAGCAGGGCCCGCTGACGCCGGTGGGTTCCCCGAACCTGTCCACCACGGGTTACGAGGCCGGTGGTATCGCCCTCGACGGCGTGGACGACCATCTGACCCGGCCCCAGCTGATCGACACCTCGAAGAACTTCGCCGTCGCGGCCTGGGTGAAGGTGGACCCCGAGACGGGCAGCATGATCATCGCTTCCCAGGACGGGGACCGGTCGAGCTCGTTCTTCCTGAGCTACTCCGGCTCGCTCCGCAAGTG
>DATCJU010000006.1:0-7100 GCA_036562635.1 Pseudonocardiaceae bacterium | reverse complement strand
CACCTGGACTACCGTGCGGATCCGTCGGTGCGCGAGATGCAGGTGGCGGACACCCTGCGCATCCTGGCCGAGGACGGCGCGGAAGCCCAGCAGGTACTCGTGGGCGACTTCAACGCACCACCGACGGCACCCGAGCTGGCTCCGCTGTGGCAGCGGATGACCGATGCCTGGGCGGCCGCCGGATCCGGGGCCGGCCACACCTACCCGGCCACCGATCCCACCAGGCGGATCGACTACGTGACCACCTCGCCCGGCATCCGGGTGGAGGCGGTCCGGGTTCCGGACACCACCGCCTCCGACCACCTCCCGGTCGTTGCCGACCTGACCGTCGTCCGCGGCGCCGGCCCCGAACACCGGATCGATCCAGTCGACTGATCGGCCGACCGCATAGGGTGCCCAGCATGAGCTTGTTCCGCGTCGCACTCATCGGCTACGGCCTGGGCGGGGAGGTGTTCCACGCCCCGTTCCTGGCCAGCACCCCCGGCCTGGAACTGACCGCCGTGGTCACCGGCAACCCGCAGCGCCAGGCCGCGGTCCGCAGCCGCTACCCCGACACCGTGGTGCTGCCCGCCGTGACGGACCTGTGGGCCCGCGCGAGCGAGTTCGACCTGGCGGTGATCACCACGCCCAACCGCACCCATGCCCCGTTGGCCCGGACCGCCCTGGAGCACGGCCTGGCCGTGGTGGTGGACAAGCCGTTCGCCGCCAGCTCCGCCGAGGCCAGGGAGCTCAAGTCCGTGGCCGCCGAGCGGGGTCTGCTGCTGTCGGTGTTCCACAACCGGCGCTACGACGGGGACTTCCGGACGGTACGGCGGCTGGTGGAGCAGGGTCGACTCGGCCGGGTACACCGTTTCGAGTCCCGGTTCGAGCGGTGGCGACCGCAGGTGACCCCGGGCTGGAAGGAGAGCGCCGATCCCGCCGATGCGGGAGGCATCCTGCTCGATCTGGGCAGTCACCTGATCGACCAGGCGCTGGTGCTGTTCGGGCGCCCGGAACGGGTGTACGCGGAGGTCGCGATCCGGCGAGCGGGTGCCGTGGCGGACGACGACGTGTTCGTCGCGCTGCACCACCCCGGCGGAACGGTTTCCCACCTGTGGATGAGCGCGGTCGCCGCCGATCTCGGCCCACGGTTCCGGGTGCTGGGCAGCACGGCCTCCTACGTCAAGCACGGGCTGGACCCGCAGGAAGCGGCGCTGCGCGCGGGAGAGGACCCGTCCCGGGAGGGCTGGGGCGAGGAGCCACCGGAGGCGTGGGGATACGTGGGTGCCGGAGAGCAGCGTGAGCGAGAACGCACCAGCCCCGGCGCCTACCAGCTCTACTACGCCGGCATCGCGGAGGCGTTGGCCGACGGCGGTCGACCTCCGGTGACCGCGGCGGACGGTGTGGCGGTGCTGGAGGTCATCGAGGCCGCCCGGCGCTCCGCCCGGGAGCACCGCGTCGTCACCCTCTGACGGCAACGGCACCTCCGCCCACGAGAGGCCGGTCGGTGGCCGGCGCCGTGCACGCCGGTCACCGACGAGGGCCCGGGGCCGGGAGGACCCGGGCCACTGCCGCGGCACCCCGGCGCTCTCTCCGTTCCGTGGGGAGCCACCCCGGCCGACGGTTCCGGCACCGGTTCCCCACCGGACCACCGTCCCCGGGGCACGGACACGACGAGTCGGACACCTGCTGTACGGCGACACCTTCCCACAGTGTCGAACATGTGTTCGATACTGCGGGCGGCACCGGCCGTCGGCAAGCCCGGACAGGTCGCACGATCGTGTGGATCACACCGGGAGCCGGCTCCGCCACACGGCACGAGCGGGCCCGGCCGACGGCAGGGCGGACCGGCGACCGGGTCAGACCGGCAGGTCACCCCAGGACGGACGACCCGACGGACCGAGATCCCGCAGCGCCTCCCCCAACGGGGAGCCCGGCAGCCGCCACCGCACGTCCCCGGGGACGAGCAACGCGGCGGTACGCACCGCACGCAGCGCCGCCGTCGCCGCGGCCCCGGGGAGCGCCGGGTGCCCGTACAACCGCAGAGCCCAGGTCGGCAGCAGCGAGTACGCCAGCTCGCCGACCGGCAGGTAGCTCAGTCGCACCCCGGCCAGCCACCAGGGCAACGGCGGACGGCGCAGGAACCGGTGGACCTCCTCGGCGTCCGGCGTGCGGCGCAGTACCGGCCGGACACGGGCGAAGTAGGCGGCCAGCTCGGCCACCGACCCCGGCACCTCCTCCGGATCCAGCCCCACCAGTTCCGCGGCCCGCCGCTGTTCCTCGACGTAACGGTCGGCACGGGTGCGGGAGAGAGGGATGCCGGCACGGCGTCCCACGGTGAGGAAGCAGCCCACCGTCGCGCAGTGCACCCACAACAGCAGGTCGGGCTCGTCCAACCGGAACCGACGGCCGGTGTCCGGGTCCACGGCGCACAGCGTGTGGTGTATCCGCCGGACCCGCGCGGCCGCCGCCCCGGCCTGCCGGAGCGTGCCGTAGGTGACGACCCCGACGAAGTCGGCGGTACGCCTGAGCCGCCCCCACGGATCGGTTCGGAAGTCGGAGTTCTGCGTCACGCCGGCCACCGCCCGCGGGTGCAACGCCTGCAGATGGAGTGCGCAGACACCGGCGAGCCACATCACCGGGTCAGCGTGCAGCTGCCAGGTGACGGTGTGCGGGCCGAACAGGCGGGCGCCCTCTCCCGCAGCGGAACCGTCGGCGACCACGACAGCAGTCAACGTCCCCCGACCGGGCCACGCAACCGACGGGAACTCTCGCCCCGACGGGTGATCACCGTTCCGCCGTCGCGGCGTATAGCACACCTCCTCCGCACAACACACCCCCATACGGATCTTGACCGCCTGTGTCCACTTGGACACCATTCGTAGCCACCTGTCGGCCCGATCTCTAGCGAGGTGCCCATGACCGGTCGGCTGCGTCGCCGTCTCCGCCCGATCACCGTCCTGGTCACCGCCCTGTCCACCGCATTCACCGCGCTGCTCGCCGGCACGTCCGCCGCGGCCGAGCCCGCGCAGGTCAACCGCTACGTGGCACTCGGCGACTCGTTCACCGCAGGTCCGCTGATCCCCGATCAGCACCTCAACCCGCTGGGTTGTCTGCGGTCGACCCGCAACTACCCCTCCCTGCTCGCCGAACGGCTGGGGGTGTCCGAGTTCGTCGACGTGAGCTGCAGCGGTGCCACCACCGAGGACATGACCCAGGCGCAGAGCCTGTTCACTGGGGAGACCGCGCCGCCGCAGTTCTCCGCGCTCACCCCGGACACCGACCTGGTCACCGTAGGGATCGGCGGCAACGACATCGGCTTCGTCGACATCCTCGTCAACTGCGCCAAGCTCAGCATCACCAATCCGCTCGGCGCCCCGTGCAAGGCGGAGGCGACCGAAGGCGGTGTGGACCGCTACCGTGAGCGCATCGCGCAGGCCGCTCCCAAGGTGGGCGCCGTGCTGCGTGGTATCCGGGAGCGCGCACCGCACGCCCAGGTGGTGCTGGTCGGGTACCTGCGGATCCTGCCGTCGCGGCTCGGATGCTGGCCCGTGGTGCCGATCGCGGTGGGTGACGTCCCCTACCTGGACGGCGTGCAGCAGGAGCTCAACGCGATGATGGCCGAGCAGGCCGCGGCACACGGTGCCCTGTTCGTGGACGCCTACGCTCACTCCACGGGACGGGACGTCTGCAAGGCGTCGGACGTCAGGTGGGTCGAGGGCATCCTGCCGAGCCAGCCGGCCGCACCGGTGCACCCGAACGCGGCGGGGATGCGTGCCACCGCGGACCTGGTGTCCGCGCAGCTGGGGGTGACTTCGGCCGGACGCAGCTGAGGAACCACCGGGGGTGGGAGTGTGTCGGCCGTGTCCCTGGACCGAGTGATCACCTTCTTCTCGAAAAGGTGAATCATCTTTCACCAACAGGTGATACCTCAGGGTAACGGTTTTTGCACACAGCGCGACCGAGTATCTCGGTACCGTGCGAATCCGACATGCTCTTGCTCTCACCGGTGCCGTCCTGGCCGGCACCGCGATGTTCACCGCCCCCGCGTCGGCTCTGGTCCCGGAGGGCACCCTGCAGCTGACGGTGGAGGACCAGACCGGATACCGCACCGTCACGTTGACGTGTGGGCCCACCACGGGCACCCACCCCGACCCGGCCGCCGCCTGCCAGGCGCTCCGGCAGACCGACGGCAACATCGAGGCGATGTCCAAGGACCAGGCGACGACGCTGTGCACCCTGGAGTACGCACCGGTGACCGCCGCGGCCCAGGGGTTCTGGCGTGGCAGGACGGTGAACTTCCGCAAGGAGTTCCCCAACCGCTGCGCCCTGCACAACGAGACCGGACCGCTGTTCCGGTTCTGATCCACCACTGCCCGGTGGACCGCTCCGTCGTCGGGACGGCCGGTCCACCGGGCAGCGTGTGCACCACGATTCACCGAGGTTGCCGTTCTCCGGTCGACGGGTCGACCCGGGCCCACCCGGTCACGGAACGCGTGCTCCCGTCCCGCACGCGCCGGCGGAACCGGCAACAAGCAGAACGACGACGATCACGCCGGCGGCAGCGACCGAGGACGACGGTGGGTGGTCAGGCAACCCCACCGCCCAGTCCTGACGTGGGGCCGGGGCCGCCCGCCTCGGGGTCGGACTCCACCTCGTACCGAGGAGCGCCCTGTCCCGGGCGAGCGGCGACGCTGCTCGCCCACTTTCTCGGCGACCCGCGGCGACCCCCAGTGCGCCGCCAGCGTCCGCCTCTGTTTCTAGCAACATCCTCGTGTTTCCGGCAAGGTGCTCAGGCGCGATACACCCGCCGGGCCGGATCCAGCCAGCGACGCGGGGCCTCGGCGGCCCACCGCCAGACCGCCTCCACCGGCCCCTGCCGGAACCGACGCAGCCACAGCGCGCTGAAGACGACCAGCGTCACCGAGATGACCGACCACGCCACCGGTGTCCACAGCACACGGTGCTCGGCGAGCCGCGCGGCCAGGCCCAGTCCCCATCCGTAGCAGAGCGCCGACGCGAGCAGGTTCTGCAGGATGTAGCAGGACAGGGCGACCCGACCGATCCCGGCCAGGCGACGCGCCGTCCAGCCGTCGGCCCGCCGTTCCACCCACCAGGCGATCACCCCGAGGTAGCCGAGTGCCACCAGGGGCGGGAACACGTACCGGTCCAACACCATCAGGGCGGGGTGCGCACCGAGCGTGGTGGCCAGGTTGAGCGGCAGACCGATGCCGAACCCCCACCGCACCAGCCGACGACGCAGGGCCCGGCCACGCGGGCTGAACTCGAACGCACCGGCCCGGTACAGGTGAGCACCGAGCAGGAACAGGAAGCAGCACTGGGGCAGGACGAGGATGCTCTCCAAGCGCAACAGGAGCATCGAGTCCAGCCGGAACGCGACCTGGTCGCCCCAGCTCCCCTCGCTGTAGAGGGTGAAGTGGGGCGGCTCCTGCTCCCGCGGTGAGTTCCAGAAGGCGGTGGAGAGCACGCCGACCACCAGCACGTGGACGGTCGCCGCGGCGATCATCCAGCGGCGCTGCGCGCGCTCACTGGTGAGCACCAGGTAGGAGACGACGAACCCGGTGACCGCGTAGCTCATGAGCACGTCGAACTCGACGACGAGCAGGTAGTGCAGCACACCGTCGAGGAACAACAGCGCCATCCGCCACAGGTACCAGCCGGGCCAGCGGGTTCCACGGCGCGCCGCGGACCGACGCTGCAGCTCCAGCCCCACCCCGAACAGGATCGTCAGCAGGGCGAGGAACTTGCCGTTCGCCAGGAAGCGCAGCAGCGCCTCCACCACCCCGGCCGGGGTGTCCAGACGCGGGGTCATGCGGCCGACCATGCCGACGATGCCGGCCGGGTCCGTGAAGATCCAGATGTTGGTACCGAGGGTGCCGAGGATGGCCAGCCCGCGCAGGACGTCCAGCAGGACCAGGCGCTGCCCGGGCGCAGTGATCACGGGTTGTGCGGCGAGCGCCGCCCTCCTATCTGACACACTCGTATTATTACGACTGTGTTGAAACGAGGGCAACCTCGTCCCCCGCCGGCACGGTACGGAAGGGCGGCGCCCGTCCCGGAACCACGGACGGACGACACGAGGGCATCCCGGACGGAGCAGGGCGCGACAGGACGTCGATCGTCTCGAGGAGCAGGAATCCCCCGGCCACCGCGTGATGGCCGTACGAGCAGAGGTGGAGACGAAGGGGCGGCTCGCTCAACCGGCCTGGGGGTCACCGGGAGCGAGCCGCCACTGCACAGCTTAGGCAATGTGCGGCGTTTTGTCGGCATTTGCCACGTATCAATCGCCGCGAGTCGCCGTAACGACTCACTCGATCAGGTGGCTCGACCCAGCGAACGAGTGAAAAGCCTGATCAAGAGGTACGAGGGTCCGGACGATCAGCCGATGACCACGGGCGGTGGTGTACACCACGGCATCCCGTGCCCGCGCCCGCAGCTCTCCCACCGGAGCGAAGGCGGTGAAGGAGGTGACGGTGAACGAACCGCGCTGGTGGGTGACGCACCAGGACGCGTTCGGCCGAGCATGCACGGTCACCGCACCGGTGGCGCAGGGGGACACGGCACCGACGATCCCGGTCGGCACGGCGGTACTTCCGGTGCGGCGGCCCCACCGCCCCCGGCAGGCGGCGGAGACCTCCGGGCGGCACACGCCGCCCGACACCACCCCGCTCGGCCGCACGCCGAGCACCCCGGACAACGGCACCGGTCACGGAGCCGGGTCCTGCGCCGCGTGGTCCCCACGAGGCGTACGTGGACGGCACGAACCGTGTCCCGGCGGGAGGAGGTAGCACCTCGATGGACGACGACATACTCCGCCGGGCCGTGCTGGAGCGACTGGCCTTCCTGGACCAGGTCGCCAAGGAAGGGGACACCACCTCGCTGCTGATGCTCGCCCGCAACGAGATCCTGCGCCTGAGCGAGGGCTGGCGAGCCCTGCTCGACGCCCACCGCCCCGACGAGGACGGCCGATGTCGCTCCTGTACCGGAAGCCTCCGACGTCGGCGGTGGCCCTGCGACCTCTGGTTGACCGCCCACCAGCACCTGATCGGGGAGACACCGTCACACCGGGCCCGGCACGGCCGATCCCGCGGCCCACTGGC
>DATCJU010000003.1:0-5841 GCA_036562635.1 Pseudonocardiaceae bacterium | reverse complement strand
GACCTGGAGAGCGGGGACGACCTCCCGCCGCCCGAGGTGATCGCCCAGGAGATCGTCGAGGACCTGCAGGCCGCGCTCGACGAGTTCGCCGCCGTCGCCGAGGCGCTCCAGCTCGCCCGCGCGGAACGGGAGGGCACCCTCGCCGAGGAGTGACCCTCGGGACGGTTCCGAGCGGAACCCGAGTCACCGCCCCGCGGCCCGGCCCCTGATCCACCCGATCAGGGGCCGGGCCGCGGGCCACTCACGGGTCGCGCCACCCGTCGCCGGGCCGGTGCCCTGCCGGGACAGCCGCACTCGGGCCGGGTCGCCGGGTGGCAACCGGGTGGCAGACCCGCTCCGGGGTCTCGGCAGGTCCGTCCAGGACCTCGGCCCGCTCGTCACCGCTCGGCTCCGGGTGATCGGCTCCGGTAGCCAGTCCTCGATCAGCGGCGCCGACGGCGCCGCAGCGGTCGGCGGGACCCCTGCCACCGTCGACCTCTCGGCCGGCCGTGCCGCCGAGCACGACCGGTCGAGAGGTCGACGGCTTCCCGGCGTCGTGGATGCCGGAAGGCTTCCGCACCTGAGCGCGGGGACCTTCTGTCGCCCCGAAGCCGGCACGAGGGACGGCCCCCGCGGTGTCCCTCGCACCGGCACCGGCCTACGCGCCCGGGGAGGCGGGCTCCGTCAGGGTGCGCACAGAGACGTTCGGCTCCGCCCGCCGATCTCTCCCTACAGCACGGCCACGACCTGCTCGGGATCGTCCAGCCACACCCATTGGCGATGCTCGGTTGCGGTCATCCCGAACCGCTCCCAGCCGGGCTTGCCGGCCTCCCGCCACCGTAGGAACCCGGCCTCAACCAGTGCCCACAGTGGACGTGGCCCGCCTTCTCGGACCACACGGCCTTCCTCGCCACCGTCCAGGGCCACGTCGCACCACGAGCCGTCTGCCGTGGTGTATCGGGCGTGGGAGGGCTGGCCGGTGTTCGGGTTCAGCACGTACCCGAAGGAAACCGGTGTGCGGATGGCCAGCTGGGCCAAGAACCACGCGGGCAGGTTCTCCCAGGGCAGGGCAGGCAACGTGGTGTGCCGGATGCACGCCACCGGGGTGTCGGCCTGGCCCCGCGGTGGGGGTGGTCCGGGGCGGCGGATTCCCATGAACCCAGCCCATTTCGGCAGGAAGTGGCCGGTCAGTTCGTCGCCGCGGCGGCGCAGCAGCACCAGGTTCCCCGCGTACGGGCCGACCTTGACGTCGGCCAGCAGCAGGCCCCCGTCGACCAGCTGCCGGGCCCACGCCCACGGCACCCCCGGGACCGAGCAGGTGGCGATGATCCGGTCATACGGGGCGTACTCGGGTAGTCCACCCGCTCCGTCACACGCCGCCAGGGTGGGGTGGTAGCCCAGGAGGGCCAGCCGGTCTCGCGCGGCCTGGACCAGATCGGGTTCGACGTCCACCGAGTACACCCGTTCGTCGCCGAGCCGGTGGCACAGCAGGCCAGCGTTGTATCCGGTGCCGGTGCCGATCTCCAGCACTCGCTGTCCGTCCTGGAGGTCCAGGGCTTCCAGCATCCGCACCATCAGTGCGGGCTGGCTGCTGGAGGAGATCTGGTCTCGGCTCTCGGGGTCCAGGGCGATGGTCAGCCCCGTGTCCGAGTACACCGCGTCGAGCCAGCGGTCCCGTTGCGTGGGGTTGGCGCTGTCGACCAGCCGCCAGGACCCACACACCTGCTCATAGAAGCGGGGCACGAACACATGCCGGGGCACCTCCGCCACCGCCCGCGCCCACTCGGAGCTATGGAGCGCGCCTTTCTCCTGCAGGATGTGTACCAGGTGTGCGGCTCGGTCCTCACCGGCCAGGGTCACGGTCATGCGGTGTGTCCTTCCGCAAGCAGATCGGCCAACGCGGTAGTGATCGGCACCCCGGTCTGTGCTTCCAGCCACCCATACTGGCCACCCGGGTTGCACTCCAGGAAGATCCAACGCCCGTCTGCGGTGACGACGAAGTCCAGCGCCCCATACAGCAGACCGAAAGCGTTCAGGTAGCGCCTGATACCGGTAGCCACCTCTGCTGGCGGCTCCAGCACCTCATAACGCAGGGCCTGGTAGTCGTTGCGGAAGTCCACCCGGGCTTCCGCGGTGCCGGCGTGGATGGCAAAGCCGAACAAGCGCTCCCCCACGGCGATCACGCGCGCGTCGTATGCCTTGTCGATCCAGTGCTGGAACTGGTGAGCGGTCACCTCGACCCCGCGCAGATCCGCCAGCTCATCCGGGGTGACGACCCGGGTGAACGCCACCTTCCGACGCCCTTCCTCGCCCACGGTCGCGGCACCGAACATCTTGGTGACCACACCATCCGGCGCTTGCCCGGCGAAGGATCGCACCGCGTCCGGCTCATTGGTGACCAGCGTGGGTGGCACGGCCAGCCCGCACCGAGCAGCAGTGACCAGCTGCGCCGGTTTGTAGACGGCATCGGCCAACCGGTGCGGGTGGTTGACCCACCGCACCGGCAATGACACCAGCACCCCACCCAGCCCCAACTTGGCCTCGGTATAGGCGTGCCGCCGTTCTGTCGGCGACAGCTCCGCCGGGAACCGGAACGCCGCCGGGCTGCGGTACCACACCGCCCGCACCGCCTCCAGGTCCAGCACTCGCCGAGGTGTGCGCAGCTCCCCCACCCAGCGACCCCCTCGCAGCTCGGCGCGGAGGCCGAGCTGCGAGGGGAACCAGGCGGTATCAATCCGGCACACACCGACCCCACGGTCACGCAGGACGCGCACCATGTGGTCCGCGGCGATGTCCAGCTCATCCGCCAGGATCAGAACCGTCACGCTGGCAACCCGGGGTCGTCGGGGGTGAAGTCGTTGACCCAGTCCTCACTGGACGGCGGATCCTCACCGTCCACCGACGACGTGGTGTAGGCGGTCGGCGGCCCCGCGATCACCCGATCCACCACCGGCCGCCCGGTGGCGTCAACGGCGACCTGCTCCTCGTGGTCGTAGCTCCATCCCATCCACTCCCCGGCCTCACCCGAGGCAGTACGCAGGGTGCGCAGGCCCCACGGCCGCACACCCACCGGGGACGGCACATCCTGCGACAGTGGAGCATTAGCGGGCGGGGCCAACGGAACCTGCCCGCTGTATGACGCGATCGGGTCGAGAGCAAACCCGACAGCTGACATAACGTGTTCCCTCCTTCCTTGCCCGGTCCGGTTGACCAGGTGGTCCGTGAGATGAGGCCCGCCCGGGGAGGTCGGGGCACCTGAAGCAGGCCATGGACTAGGCCCGTCCGTCCTTGGGGAGCGCACCTGCCCTGGGGGCCGGGCAGATACAAGGCGGACAGGGGTCTGCGTGAGGCGGGGTAGCTCCGCTGGGGCGTACGGCAGCGGCGCGCTGGCCAGGCAGCGGAAGCACACCGGGTCCCCGGTCGTGTCGGTGTCGAACGGCCTCAGGTCGCCTGTCAAGAGCACCTGGTCACACCAAGTACGGACCTGGGAGTGTCCGACGGGCTGGTCGTGCAAGGCGTGCGCCGTGCGGGTCGGAGAGTGATGTGCCCAGCCGGTTGTCATTGTGCTGCCTTCGTGACCGTCAACCGGTGACCGCCGGGGTTCATCGAGATACCTCGCATCGCCACCTACCCCGATCTCTTTAGAGATATCTCTATCGAACATTTGGCGACCGCCTCCGTCAATAGAGATACAACTAACGGGTATTTCCGCAGGTAGAGCGAGGTAGGGATAGGGTTATCGAGGGCGGGCGAGGAGGAGAGATGGGCAGCATGGGCTACCGAGAGCTCGCGGGTGTGCTGCGCGAGGCCATCCAGCGCGGCGACTACCCGCCGGAGAGCACGCTGCCCAAACAGGCCGAGTTGGCGCACCAGTACGGCGTCAACGTGCACACCGTGCGTAAGGCGGTCGGACTGCTGGAGGCCGAAGGCCTGGTGACGCCAGTCCGGCGACGGGGGACCGTGGTGCGCTCTCGCCCGCCGATGAAGCGCCTGGGTGTAGAGCGCTACGCCCGGAGCAAGTGGAAGTTCGGCCTGGTCGCGTTCGCTGCTGACCGGGAAGCCTCAGGGCGGCCGTGGAAGGTCACGGACCAGACCCAGACCGTGCGGGTGGTCAACGCGGACGCCGAAGTTGCCGAAGCGCTCGGTATCGAGCCTGGGACGGCGGTTTATGAGCGAGCACGGCTGGTGAAGGACGGGGAAACGCCGACACACACGCTCACGAGCTACTACCGCATCGAAGATGTGGAGGGCACGCCATTGGTTGACCCTCGCCCCGGGCCGGCTGGTCCCGGCGGCGGCTTCGCCGTCCTCACACTGCAAGGCCTTGAGCCCGACCACATCACCGAGACCATTCACGCGCGCATGCCCACCCCGGAAGAGATCGAGCTGCTGCAGTTGCCCGCCGGTGAACCAGTCATGGTGCTGCAGCGCCGGACCTTCACCAAGGACAGTCGGCCGGTGGAGTTCGCTCGCGGCATTCATGCCGCCAGCCGCTTCTCCTGGACCTACAGCTTCCGGATTCCCGACTAGACACCGACGCCGAAGGAGCCCCGATGTCTACCCAGAGCACGACACTGCCGGCCGCGCTCGCCGACGACGTGCGCACCCTGTGGGACTTCCACCACATGCACCACGAGATCCGGCCGTGCGACGTGGGCATCGGCCTGGGCAGTCACGACCTCGGCGTGGCCACCTTCACCGCCGAGCTGTACCTGCGCGGTGTCTTCCCTCTGATCGTCTTCACCGGGGCCAACGCCCCGACGACCATCGACCGGTTTCCCCGCGGGGAGGCGGTGCACTACCGCGAGCACGCCCTGGAACTGGGCGTACCCGACGAGGCGATCCTGGTCGAACCGGAAGCGACCAACACGGGCCAGAACATCACCCTGACCCGGCAGCTGCTGGCCGAGAAGGGCGTTCCGGTGCGGTCCGTCATGCTCATCTCCCGCCCCTACCAGCAGCGTCGCGCCTACGCCACCTGCCGCAGGCTCTGGCCCGAGGTCGAGGTCGTCTGCGCGTCCCGTCCGCTGCCGCTGGAGGAGTACATCGAGAGCATCGGCGACGTGGACCGCGTCATCAACATGCTCGTCGGCGACACCCAACGCATCACCGTCTACGCCGAACGCGGCTTCGCCGTCCCCCAGGACGTCCCCGAGCACGTGCACCGGGCCTTCACACGCCTGGTCGACGCCGGGTACACCAGCCGCCTGATCACCACCTAGCCTGCGGCTTACGCCCCGCTGAGCCCTACCGCGGAGCAAGCCCGGACTGCCGGCATGTCGCCTCTGGTCCACGCCGCTTCCAGAGGGCAGGTTCTCGGCACGGTCCACGCACCGTCGAGGAACACGGCACACGGCCTGAGTCATCAGGTTCCTCGCAGGTCGCTCAGGTCGATTCGGTCATCCCCGACCTGCTTCCGCCAGAAGACGTCCGGCGGGCACGGCCATGGCAGGCCTGCGCCGATGAGGACAGGGTGGGCGTCGGTGGTGGCCGGTGGTGCGGGTGGCGTACTCGTGTTCCAGGCGGGCGATCAGTTGGGCGACGGTGAGGGTGCCGGCCCGGCGGGCCCTGGCCCTGGCCCGGATGGTGGTGTCGGTGCGGTGGGGTGGGTGGTCCAGGCGGGCGGCCAGGGCGCACAACAGCGCGCCGGAGGCGGCCATGCCCAGGCCGGTCAGGGCGAGGGTGAGCATCACGGGGTTCGGTTCCTTTCTGTGCAGTAGCGGCAGCGCGGCAGTGGCCGCCGCATCGACTCCGGTGAGGACGGGGGTGGGCAGAGGGCGCCGCAGTCAGCCAGGCCCAGCACCATCCGGTGGCCGTCCAGCAGCACGGGCAGGCGGGCCTGTTGGGTCGGGCGCACGTGGT
>DATCJU010000129.1:0-37754 GCA_036562635.1 Pseudonocardiaceae bacterium | reverse complement strand
ACCGAGGCCAGCGCGGGCACCCAGACCAGTCCGACGTGCAACAGGGTCGGGACACCCACCATGAGCAGCAGGGCGATCCGGTCGCCGCGGCTGAACGCGGTGGCGCGTCGAGCTCGTCTCCGTTCCCGGGTGGACGGTGCGGTGGCGGGTGGGGCGGATCGGGTCTCGTGCGATGTCGGCATCGCACTCACTCCACGAAGATCGACTTCGCCTGGTCGGCCAGACCGCGCAGCACCGAGTCGACGTCGTCGGGGTTCCGCAGGAACGCGTTGATGCCGTTGGTCATCGCGTCGCTGGCGAACGTCGGGTTGGTGTCGCGGTCCAGGAACTGGGTGACGTGCGCCGCGCTCTGGATCAGTTCGACGGACTTGCGCTGCAGTGCGTTGTAGCCCGAGGTGCCGGCCTTGCTGGTGGCCGCGATGTTGGTGGGGTTGGAGCGCAGGTAGGCGAGCTGGGCCTCGGGGCCGGCCAGGAAGGTCAGCAGTCGACGTGCGCCGTCCGGGTTGGCCGGCCTGCGGGACAGCATGAAGCCGTCGATCGGGGCTTCCACGGTGTCCCGGCCGTGCTCGGGGTTGATCTCGGGGAAGGGGAAGAAGTCCAGGTCGTCGCGGTCGTCGGTGAACTGTTCGGCGACGAAGGTGCCGAGCAGGTACATCCCCGCCCTGCCCTGCTGCAGGGTCTGCGCGGCCTCCTGCCAGGTGCGGCCGAGTGCGTTCTCCTGGTGCAGCGGCAGCAGCCGACGCCAGGTGTCGAACACCTGCCGCACCTGCGGTCCCTGCCAGTCCTCCCTGCCGGCCAGCAGGTTCATGTGGAACTCGTAGCCGTTGATCCGCAGGTCCAGGTAGTCGAACGTGCCCATCGCCGGCCAGCCGTCCTTCTGCCCGAACGCGATGGGGATCAGGCCGTCCGCCCGCATCCGTTCGGCCAGGGCGACGAACTCGTCGAGGGTCCTCGGTGGGGTGTATCCGCGCTGCTTCCACACGCTGCGCCGGTAGAACACCGCCCACGGGTAGTAGTAGAAGGGGATCAGGTACTGCCTGCCGTCCAGGCCGGTGGACGCCTCGCGCAGGGACTGGCTGAAGTCGCCGCCGACCTGCTGCCACACGTCGGAGATGTCGGTGGCCAACCCGCGGGCGGCGAAGTGCCGCATCCGGTAGCCGGCGAACCAGGCGAAGACGTCGTCCGGACGTCCCTGCAGGTAGTTGTTGATCTGCTCCTGGTAGGTGTTGTGGTCCTTGGTGTTGATCGCGACCTTCAGGCCGGTCCGCTGTTCGAAGGCCTGCATCGTCGCGGCGATGGCCTGCCGGGGCACCTCGTCGGAGTAGTTCGACCCGAAGGTGACCGTGTTCGGGTCACCGCCGGAGCCGCCGGAGCCGCAGGCGGCGAGACCGGGCAGGGCCAGGGCGCCGCCCGCCAGGAGCAGCCCGCGCAGGACGTCGCGTCGGCCAAGCAGGGGGAACCCGGCCGCGGCGGGGGAGGGGGAGCGGGGAGCGGCGTGGTGCATGGTGCCTCCCTGTGCACTCGTGGAACCCGAACGTGACAGGCGGTACTTCAAACGCACTCGAACAAAGTTGCTCACAATGTGGTGTGCGACACTTGCCTTGTCAAGGTTGACTTTTTCGACTTTTCCCAGTTGGTCCGGGGGATGGGCAGTGGACTCCCGCGATCGGCGGCGGGTGGGTACACCCAGTCGCACACAACACGTCGGTGATTCTGTTGACTCGTGTTGACGTTTGAGTCACCCGTCGGGGACCCTGCAAGGGTGGACAGGTGGCCGTTGCGGATGCCCGGGCTCGGGTGGGGCGGTGACTACAACCCCGAGCAGTGGCCGGAGCAGGTGTGGACCGAGGACGTCGAGCTGATGCGGCGTGCCGGGGTCAACCTGGTGACCGTCGGGGTGTTCTCCTGGGCCCTGCTCGAACGCGCGGAGGGACGCTACGAGTTCGGCTGGTTGGACCGGGTGCTCGACCTGCTCGACGGCGCCGGCATCCGCGTCGACCTGGCCACCGCCACCGCCGCGCCCCCGCCGTGGCTGACCCACCGCTACGCGGACGAGGTGCTGCCGGTCCGGGCCGACGGCACCCGGCTCTGGCCCGGCTCCCGCCAGTCCTACTGCCCCACCTCCACCGTCTACCGGGACCGGGCGGTGGCCCTCGCCGAACGGATGGCCGAGCGCTACCGCGACCACCCCGCCCTGGCCTGCTGGCACGTGGGCAACGAGTACGGCTGCCACGTCGCCCGCTGCTACTGCGACCGCTGCGCGGCGGCGTTCCGCACCTGGCTGCGCCGCCGGTACGCCGACGACCTCGACGCGCTCAACGAGGCCTGGGGCACCGCGTTCTGGAGCCAGCACTACTCGTCGTGGGAGCAGATCCTGCCGCCGCGGACCACCCCGGCCCAGCACAACCCGGGGCAGCTGTTGGACTTCGACCGGTTCTGCTCGGACGCGCTGCTGGAGCTGTACCGCGCCGAACGCGACGTGCTGCGCCGCATCACCCCGGACGTCCCGGTCACCACCAACTTCATGGTCATGTGGACCTTCGCGGGGCTGGACTACTGGTCCTGGGCCCGGGAGGTCGACTTCGTCGCCAACGACCACTACGTCGACGCCGCCGATCCCGAGCGGCACGTCGAGCTGGCCCTGTCCGCCGACATCTGCCGCGGTCTGGCCGGAGGACGGCCCTGGCTGCTCATGGAGCACTCCACCTCCGCGGTGAACTGGCAGCCGCGCAACGCCGCCAAGGTTCCCGGGGAGATGCGGCGGCACTCGTTCGCCCACCTGGCCCGGGGAGCCGACGCCACCCTGTTCTTCCAGTGGCGCCAGTCCCGCGCCGGGGCCGAGCGCTACCACTCGGCGATGCTGCCGCACGCGGGCCCGGACACGAAGGTGTTCCGTGAGGTCTGCCAGGTCGGCGCGGAGTACCGGCGGATCGCCGAACTGGCCGGGTCCACCGTGGACGCCGAGGTTGCCCTGGTCTACGACTGGCAGTCCGCGTGGGCGGCGGAGCAGCCCTCGCACCCCACCGTGGACTTCGACCACCGGGCCAACGTGCTGGCCGTCTACCGTGCGCTGTGGCGGGTCGGGATCACCGTGGACGTGATACCCCCCGGTGCCGACCCGTCCGGCTACCGGCTGGTCGTGGTGCCCGCGCTCCACCTGGTCGGCGACGAGCACGCCGCGGTGCTGCACCGGTACGTCGAGGGTGGCGGCCACGTCCTGGTCACCTGGTTCAGCGGGATCGTCGACGAGCACGCCCACGTCCGGCTGGGTGGCTATCCCGGGGCGTTCCGGGACCTGCTCGGGGTGTGGACCGAGGAGTTCTTCCCGCTGACCGCCGGCGAGTGGGTACCCGTGACCGGGGAGCTGGTCGGCGAGGTCACCGCGTCGGTGTGGACCGAGCTGCTCCACCTGCGCGGTGCCGAGGCCGAGGCCCGTTACGCCGCCGGGCCGCTGGCCGGTGTGCCCGCGGTCACCAGGAATCGCTACGGTGCAGGCACCGCCTGGTACGTGGCCTGTGGTCTGGACCCGACAGGCATGGAACGGGTGGTGGCCCAGGGCTGCCGCGAGGCCGGGGTGACGCCGGTGGTGACGGCGCCCGCCGGTGTCGAGGTGGTCCGCCGTCGCGGGGAGCGGGCCGGTCGGCCCACCTCCTGGCTGATCGCCGTCAACCACACCGAGCAGGACGTGGAGCTGCCCGCGCACGGAGTGGAACTGCTGTCCGGCACCACGGTCACCGGTCGCCTGCCGGTGCGGGCCGGTGATGTTGTGGTGCTGCGGGAGGGGTAGACCTGCCCGGTACCGGAAATGAGGACGGGGAGGTACGAGGTGCTGGCGCGACAGCGGCAGGCACTGATCCTGGAGGAGGTGCGCCGCACCGGGGCGGTGCGGGTCAGCGACCTGGTGGCCAAGCTGGGCGTGTCCGACATGACGGTGCGCCGTGACCTGGACGTCCTGGCCCGGCGCGGCCTGGTGGAGAAGGTCTACGGAGGCGCCACCACCGTGACCGGCCGCAGCACGGACGAGCCCGGTTTCGAGGCCAAGTCGGTGCGGCAGCAGGCGGAGAAGGAGGCCATCGCGGCCCTGGCGGCCACCCTGGTGCGCCCGGGTACGGCCATCGGGCTGTCCGCCGGCACCACCACCTGGACCCTGGCCCGTCATCTGGACGACGTGCCGGACCTGACCGTGGTGACCAACTCGGTGCGGGTCGCCGACGCCCTGCAGCACAGCGGCCGGGCCGACCGCACCGTGGTGCTGACCGGCGGGGTGCGCACGCCGTCCGACGCCCTGGTGGGGCCGGTGGCGGTGCAGACGCTGCGCACCCTGCACCTGGATCTGGTGTTCCTCGGGGTGCACGGCATGGACCCCCGGGCCGGGTTCACCACGCCCAACCTGAACGAGAGCGAGACGGACCGGGCGCTGGTGGAGGCGGGGGGCCGGCTGGTCGTGGTCGCCGACCACACCAAGTGGGGGGTGGTGGGTCTGTCCACCATCGCCGATCTCGACGAGGCGGACGTGCTGGTCAGCGACGAGAAGCTGGCCGAGGACGCAAGGGAGGAGCTCACCGAACGGGTGGGTGAGCTGATGCTCGCCCCGGTGCCGGGGTCGGGCAGGGACGGGGAGGAGCCACGTGAGGCGGACCGTATCTCGCTTGGCTGACGGGCGAGAGATCATCTACTTCGACCGGGATCCGGAGGCGCCGCCGCGGACCGCCGTCGACACCCGGGACCTGCCGGAACAGCAACCACGTTCGGAGATCCGCCGTGACCCGCTGACCGGCGAGTGGGTGGCCCTGGCCGCACACCGGCAGACCCGCACCTACAAGCCGCCGGCCGACCTGTGTCCGCTGTGCCCGAGCACCCCCGGGCGCCCCACGGAGATCCCCGAGTCGAGCTACGAGGTGGTGGTCTTCGAGAACCGCTTCCCGTCGTTCGCCCAGGGGGTTCCGGAACCGGGGACCCCGGTGGCGCTGACCGGTGTGGGAGGCGGGGACGCACTGGTCCCACGGCGTGCCGCGCTGGGCCGGTGCGAGGTGGTGTGCTTCACCTCCGACCACTCCTCGTCGTTCGCGGAACTGAGCCCGAGCCGGGCCCGCACCGTGGTCGACGCGTGGGCGGACCGGACCGCGGCCCTCGGCCAGATCGAGGGCATCGAGCAGGTGTTCTGCTTCGAGAACCGCGGGGAGGAGATCGGGGTCACCCTGCACCACCCGCACGGGCAGATCTACGGCTACCCGTTCGTCACGCCGAGGACGGAGCGGATGCTGCAGGTGGCCGCCGAGTACCGGGAACGCACCGGACGGCACGTCCTGGGGGACGTGCTGGCCGCCGAACAGGCCTCGGGGGAGCGGGTGGTGGCCCGCTCCGAGCACTGGACCGCGTTCGTACCGGCCGCGGCGCGCTGGCCGGTCGAGGTGCACCTGGTGCCGCACCGCCGGGTGCCGGACCTGCCCGCGCTGACCGACGCGGAACGGGACGACTTCGCCGTCCTGTACCTGGACGTGCTGCGTCGGCTGGACCGGCTCTACGACCGACCGCTGCCCTACGTCGCCGCCTGGCACCAGGCGCCGGTGAGCACCGGGCGTGAGCTGTCCTGGTGCCACCTGGAGGTGTTCTCCATCCTGCGCACCGCCGACAAGCTCAAGTACCTGGCCGGTTCGGAGTCCGGCATGGGGGTGTGGGTCAACGACGTGACCCCGGAGCAGGTCGCCGAACGGTTGCGGGCCGTCGACCCAGCCGGGACCGGAGCGGCACGGGAACCTTCCGAGAACTCCTCAGCAACCTCTGTGCCCCCGTCTAAGGCACTTCTCAGGTGACTGCCGCAGAGTAGGAGTCATGACTGACCACACCCCGGGTGCTTCCGGCGTCCCGCCGGAGCGGTCCGAGCAGCCCACCGATGCCGGCTCGCCGCGCCCGGACGCGCGGCGGGAGGAGAACCAGCCTGGAGAGGCGGGGCAGGAGCCCCAGCAGCCCCAGGTCCAGCCCGGCGTGCCACCGGGTGGGTCCGTGCCGTCGCCCGGAGCGGAGGCCGGAACCGACACTCCGGGAGAGGGCGACCGGCCCGGTGGGCAGGTGCCCTGGTCATCCGCCGCCCACCCCGGACAGCCGGGCCAACCCGGCCAGCAGGGGCAGCCGGGCCAGCCCGGGCCGGGTGTGCCGTCCGCGGGCACGGGACACCCCGGTGCCGGTGCCGTGCCCGGCCAGCCGTATCCGGGCCAGCCCTTCGGGCAGCCGGGCACGACGGTCCTGCCGCAGCAGGCTCCGCGACCGGCGGGACGGCGGCGGGCTGTGGCCGGTGTCCTGCTGGTGGCCCTGCTGGCGGGTGGTGTCGGCGGTGGTGTCGGCGGCTGGATCGGCTACACCCTGGCCGAGGACCGTGCGCCCACCGCGCTGGACGAGCCGCCGCCGCCGGCCCGGGACGCCGGCTCCCTGCCCGTGGGGTCCATCGAGCAGGTGGCCCAGAAGGTGCTGCCGAGTGTGGTGCAGCTCCAGGTGCGGGGCCGGGCTTCCGCCGGTGAGGGGTCCGGGATCGTGATCAGCCAGGACGGGCTGATCCTGACCAACAACCACGTGGTTGAGGCCGCCGCCGGCGGGGGCGTGATCGTGGCCGTGTTCCAGGACGGGCGCAGTGCCCGGGCCGAGATCGTGGGTCGGGACCCCACGTCGGACCTGGCGGTGGTGCGGGCGAACGGGGTTTCCGGTCTCACCCAGGCCGAACTGGGGCGGTCCGACGACCTCGTGGTCGGCCAGCAGGTGGTGGCCATCGGATCACCGTTCGGGCTGAGCGGCACCGTGACCGCCGGGATCATCAGCGCGCTGGAACGCCCGGTCCGCGCCGGTGGCGAGGGCGGCAGCCAGGACACCGTGCTGAACGCCATCCAGACCGATGCCGCGATCAACCCGGGCAACTCCGGGGGACCGCTGGTCGACACGCAGGGCCGGGTGATCGGTATCAACTCGGCCATCTACAGCCCCCGTGCCTCCGGGCAGCAGGCGGGTTCGGTCGGGCTCGGGTTCGCCATCCCGATCGACCAGGCCCGTCGGATCGCCGACGAGATCGTGAAGTCCGGCCGGGTCACCCAGGCCGTGCTCGGCGTGAGCGTCGTCGACGCCAACGGCGGCGCCGAGATCGCCGAGGTGGTCCCGGGTAGTCCCGCGGAGCAGGTCGGTCTGCGGGCGGGTGACCTGATCGTCGACGTGGACGACCGCCGGATCGACGGCAGTGACGCGGTGGTGGCCGAGGTCCGCTCACACCGGCCGGGGGACCGGATCAAGGTCACCGTGCAGCGCGGGGGCAGTGAGGAGACCGTCGAGGTGACCCTGGGCAGCCGGGTCATCGACGCGGGCTGACCGATGTGGTTGGTGGTGCAGGGACACCGGCGCGCGGGTGTTGGGGCGTCCTCCGTCCCGGCCCCGCGCGCCGGGCTGATGCCGTCGGGTGGAACGACTAACGTGATCAGCATGGAACGCAGCGCGCAGCGCCTGGGACGCGCCCTCGTCGTGATCGTCGACGACCGGGTGGCGCAGGGGGAGCAGGAGGACACCACCGGCCCGCTGGTGACCGAGCTCCTGGAGGAGGCCGGCTTCATCGTCGACGGAACCGTGGCGGTGGCCGGGGACATGGTGGCCATCCGCAACGCGTTGAACACCGCGGTGATCGGCGGGGTGGACCTGGTGGTCACGGTCGGGGGTACCGGGGTGTCCCCGCGGGACGTCACCCCGGACGCCACCGCGGGGGTGCTGGACCGGCCGATCCCGGGAATCGCGGAAGCGCTGCGCGCCTCCGGGCTGGCCGCCGGTGCCGTCGACGCCGGTATCTCCCGCGGACTGGTCGGGGTTTCCGGCAGCACCCTGGTGGTGAACCTCGCCGCGTCGCGCGCGGCGGTGCGGGACGGCATGGCGACGCTGACCCCGCTGGTCAAGCACGTCATCGAGGAGCTGTCCGGGCTCGACGGCGCCTGAGCGGGCCGCCCCGGCATCCTCGGGTGCGACCATGGGGGTGTGCGGGAGGAACGCAGGAAGCCGTTGCGCCGGGCGTCGACCGCCGATCGGCTGCGGCGGGTGTTCGGCGAGGTACTGCCGGAGACCACGACGGACGAGCGGGAGCCGGAGCGTCCTGAGTGGGACCGGGACGCCTGGTACCGGGAGAACCGGCCGCCGCACCACGATCGTTGGTGAACGAAGGGGGCTGCCCGGGACGCGGCCGTCACGGCCGCGTCCCGGGCAGCCCCTCCTTGCTGTGTTCTTCCCCCGGTGGTCGTCCGGTTCAGCGTTGCATCTCGTGCCGCTGGCGGTACGGCTGCTGCGGCTGGGAGTGCGGCGGGAGGGCGGCGCGCCGGGAGTCGATCTGCTGCTGCCGCAGGAGGTCGCGGATCTCGGTGAGCAGCTGGACGTCGGCCGGCGGGGCCGCCTTCGGCTCGTCACCGCGCCGCCGCCGTTCCTGGAGCTTCTTCATGGGCAGCACGAACAGGAAGTAGACGACGGTGGCGACGATCAGGAAGTCGAGCACAGCGGTGATCACGGCTGCCAGGTCGATGTAGGTGTCCTCCTTGCCCGGGATCACCTGGAAGCCCAGCCGCCCCACGCTGGCGCCGCCCACCGCGTTGAGCAGCGGCTGGATCAGGTGGGTGGTGAAGGACGTCACGATGGCCGTGAACGCACTTCCGGTCACCACGGCGACCGAAAGGTCGATCACGTTGCCACGCATCAGGAAATCCTTGAAGCCCTTGAGCATGGATGACCTTTCCGGAGGCGGACGACGCCGCTGATCAAGAAACGACTAGCGGAGGGTAATGGCGATAGTCCGGGAGAGTGAAGCGAGCGCCACTCTCGCCGCCTCCGTGCGGGGCAACCCCACCAGCACCAGTCGTTCCCGGTCCGCCGGTCCGGCTCCGGGTGGCCGTACCGCGAGCACCACCGCCCCGGCGGCCAGCACGTTCGGTTCCTCGGTGTGGTCGTGGTCGTCGAGGTCGGCGGAACCCTCGACGGGGGTGGACACCAGGTCCACCCGGCTGCCCGGATGCAACAGGTCGGCGATCCCGGCGTCGGGCAGACGCAGCGGGACCGCGGCCGCGTCGGGTGTCCCGGTGGCGAGTTCGGTGAGCTCCCGGCCCACCAGGGCGACATCGGTGATCGGTTGTCCGCGGCGGACGGCGCCGCCCAGCACCCGCCCGGTGGCGGCGGCCGGGTCGCGCAGCGCACCGTCGGGCACCGCGGCCGACGGCAACGGGTGTACGTGCAGGTCATCCGGGCGCACCACCGAGCCCGGGGCGAGATCGCGGGCGGCCACCACCACCTCGACGGTGGGTTCGGTGGGGCCGGGATCGTGCAGCACGAGCACCGTGGCGAACAGCACCAGGACGGCGGCGAACGCGCGCCGCAACGTCAGGACCCCGGACCAGCCGATCCGCCCCAGCCAGCGGGGCGTGGACCGACGTGCCGGGCCGGTGCCGGTGTGCTCGTTGGTCGCGTGGGCCATGGCGTCCCTTCCCTGTGTCCGGTGGGCGGTTCGGGTGACCGCCTCTGCCGGGCGGGACGCTAGGTGTGGTGGCCTCGGGGTGGGAACGCGAACAGCCCCGGCTGTGGACAACCCGGGCTGTTGTGGATGGGTCGGGACCGGCCGGGCGACGCCGGTCGGCTCGTCGTCAGGAGGCCGCCGCGCTCGACGAGCTCGAGCCGGACGAGGAGCTCGAGCCGCTGCCGGAGGAGCTGGAGGAGCCGGAGGAGCTCGACCCGTTCGAGGAGCGGCTGTCGGTGCGGTAGAAACCGCTGCCCTTGAACACGATGCCGACGGCGTTGAACAGCTTGCGCAGCCGGCCGTTGCACTGCGGGCACTCGGTGAGCGCGGCGTCGGTGAACGACTGCACCGCCTCGAAGCGGTGGTCGCACTCGGTGCAGGCGTAGGCGTAGGTGGGCACGGTCTCCTCCGCGAGGATCTTCTCGTTGGCACTCTCGGCTCGAGAGTGCCAAACCGATGATGCGGTACGGAGGTACCCCTGCGCAAACACGCCCTGGTCAAGCTCGGTGGAACCGTCCGGCCGCACCCGGTCCTCGGTCCATCGGCAACGACACCAGACCCCGGCCGGGAGTGAGCACCGCCGTCATCCGGACGTCGTGTTCCTCGGCGGGCAGCTCGTCGACCAGTTCCGCGTCCCGTACCACGGCCACCAGCAGCGCGTCGGGTGAGGCCAGCGGCAACGACCGGTCGTAGTAGCCGCCGCCCCGGCCCAGGCGCACTCCCCGGCGGTCCACCGCCAGCGCCGGCACCAGCACCAGGTCGGCCTGCGCCACCGCCTCCGGGCCCAGCCGGTCGCCTGCCGGTTCCCGCAGACCGAACGGGCCGGTGGCCAGTGACTCGCTCCCGTGGTACTCGGCCCAGTCCAGTGCCGCCGGGCGGACCGTCCCCGTCGACCCCTTCTCGCGGGGCACCACCGGCAGCAGGACCCGCCACCCCGCCTCCCGCAGGGCGTCGAGCATCGCCACCGACCCCGGCTCGGTGCCCACCGGTACGTATCCGCACGCCGTGCCGGGCCGCCCGGCGGCCCACCGACCCACCGCCTCGGTCAGTGCCGCCGCTTCCGCCGCGCGCACCGCACCGGGCACGGCGCGGCGGGCGGCCAGGAGCCGGGTGCGCCAGGCGGCCTTGTCGGCGTCGTTCCGAGGGGTGTTCGGTTGTCCGGTTCCCGTGGCGGTCACGGCACGTGAGCGTACGACCCCGGATGTGTTCAGCCGCGTCGTCCGATCGCCACTAGGCTCGACGACCATGAGTTCGACGAGCGCGTTCCACACCGCCATCGTCCCCGCCGCCGGTCTCGGCACTCGGTTCCTGCCCGTCACGAAATCCGTGCCCAAGGAACTGCTGCCCGTTGTCGATACACCCGGAATCGAGCTGGTCGCGGCCGAGGCGGCGGAAGCCGGCGCCCGTCGTCTGGTGATCGTGACCTCGCCGGACAAGTCCGCCGTGGCCGACTACTTCCGTCCCCAGCCGGAACTGGAGGCCACCCTGCGGGAGCGCGGCAAGGAGGCGTTGGTGGAGAAGGTGAGCCGCGCCTCCCGGCTGATCGAGGTCGAGACGGCGATCCAGGAGGAGGCCCTGGGCCTCGGCCACGCCGTCGGCTGCGCCGAACCGAACCTGTCCGGGGAGGACGAGGCGGTCGCCGTGCTGCTGCCCGACGATCTCGTCCTGCCCACCGGGGTGCTTCTCCGGATGGCGGAGGTGCGGCGGCGCTTCGGCGGCAGCGTGTTGTGCGCGTTCGACATCCCCCGTGAACAGATCTCGGCCTACGGCGTGTTCGACGTCGAGCCGACCGGTGTCGAGGACGTGCTGCGGGTCAGGGGCATGGTGGAGAAGCCCGCACCGCAGGACGCGCCGTCCACCTACGCCGCGGCCGGCCGGTACCTGCTGGACCGGGCCGTCTTCGACGCGCTCAAGCGCATCGAGCCGGGTGCGGGTGGTGAGCTCCAGCTCACCGACGCGATCTCGTTGCTGATCGCCGAGGGCCACCCGGTACACGTGGTGGTACACCGTGGTGGGCGACACGATCTGGGCAACCCGGGAGGATTCCTGCGGGCCGCCGTGGACTTCGCCCTCCAGGACCCGGAGTACGGTCCGAGCTTCCGCGAGTGGTTGCGGACGCGCATCGAGGAGCAGTGAGCGCGTCCCACCCGGCAGTAGCTGTCCCCGACGCCGTGAGGTCACCAGCGATGAGGCCAGTAGACGAGCAGCTCGAACGGATTCTCGCCGCTGCGGTGCGTCCGTCGCCGGTACGGGTGGCCATCGCCGAGGCCCAGGGTCTGCTGTGCGCCGAGGACGTGGTCGCCGAGCGCGCGCTGCCCGGATTCGACCAGGCCGCGGTGGACGGCTACGCGGTGCGGAGCGTCGACGTGAAGCAGGCGGCCGAGGAACCGGTCGTGCTTCCTGTCGTCGGGGAGATCCCGGCCGGTTCCCGGCAGCCGCACCGGTTGCAGCCCGGGCAGGCGGTACGGGTGGCGACCGGTGCACCGTTGCCCACCCTCGCCGACGCCGTGGTGCCCCTGGGGTACACCGACGAACACCCGGCCAAGGTGACCATCCACCGTCCCGTGCCGTCGGCGGCCTTCGTCCGCCGCACCGGGGAGGACGTGCAGACCGGGGACGTCGCGGTGCGCAGCGGTTCGCCGATCGGCCCGGCCCAGGTGGGGCTGCTCGCGGCGGTGGGCCGGGACCGGGTGCTGGTGCACCCGCGGCCCCGGGTGACCATCCTGTCCGTCGGCGACGAGCTGGTGGACGTGGACCGGACCCCCGGGCCCGGGCAGGTCTACGACGTCAACTCCTACGCTCTGGCCGCCGCGGCCCGGGACGCCGGTGCCGAGGTCACCCGGGTCGGCATCGTGTCCGGTGACCTGCGGCGACTGCGGGAGGTCGTGGAGAGCCGGTTGTACAGCTCCGAGGTGGTGGTGATCGCCGGAGGAACGGGCGGCGCCGCCGGGGACGAGGTGCGGGACGCGCTGTCCGCCCTCGGACCGGTCGACGACACCCGGGTGGCGATGCACCCCGGCTCGGTGCAGGGTTTCGGTCAGCTCGGGCCGAACAAGGTGCCCACGTTCCTGCTGCCGGGCAATCCGATCAGCGCCCTGGTGGTGTTCGAGGTCATGGTGCGCCCGCTGATCCGGGTGGCCCTGGGCAAGAAGGACCCGTACCGGCGCATCGTGCGTGCCCGGCTGCTGTCCCCGGTGACCTCGACCAAGGGGCGGCGCGGCTACCTGCGCGGGCAGTTGCTGCGCGACACGGAGACCGGCGAGTACCTGGTGCAGCCCCTGGGGACCGCGGGGGCGCACCTGCTGACCTCGCTGGCCGAGGCGAACTGCCTGGTGGTGGTGGACGAGGACGTCACCGACGTGCCGGCGGGCGAGGACGTCCAGGTGAGTTTCCTGGCCCAACGGAGCTGAACCCGCCGTGATCCGCCCGGTGACTGACTCCGGTGACCCGTCGGGCCGGTCGGGACGTGGTGAGTGGCCGGTGCGACTGGGGCCGCTGCGGGTGGCGGCCGGTGAGGTGGCGCTGCGGCCGCCACGGCTGTGGGACGCCCACGAGTGGAGCCGGATCCGGTTGCGGGACCAGGAGTACCTGGAGCCCTGGGAGCCGAGCGGCCCGGCCGACTGGGCGGAGCGCAACACGCCCACGGCGTGGGTGATGCAGTGGTCGGCGCTGCGCTCCCTGGGGCGCCGTGGCCTCGCCCTGCCCTTCGCTATCACCGTCAACGGACGGTTCGCCGGGCAGCTCACCGTGGGCAACGTGGTGCGCGGGGCGCTGCGGTCGGCCTGGGTGGGGTACTGGGTGGACAGCCGGGTCACCCGGGGCGGGGTGGCCACCGCGGCGGTGGCCCTGGCCGCCGACCACTGCTTCCGGACGGTCGGCCTGCACCGGCTGGAGGCCACGGTCCGCCCGGAGAACACCGCGAGCCTGCGGGTGCTGCACAAGCTCGGTTTCCGCGAGGAGGGGCTGTTCCAGCGTTACCTGAACGTGGCGGGGGCCTGGCGGGACCACCTGTGCTACGCGATCACCGCGGAGGAGACCGGTACCGGCCTGGTCGACCGGTTGGTGCGTGCCGGTCGGGCGCAACCAGCCTCTTAGCGGTATCCCCTGCGCCGTTCGTGGATGCTGCGTCGGTCCGTCCCGGCGGGACGGTGGCAGGGCGCGGAGAAGACGCGGTCCGCATTCCTCCGATGTAGTGATCTTCGCCGCTCCGAGGGAACCAATCAGATTACGGCGCGCCTCTGACAACGGTGTGATTGCTGTGATTAGCGTGGCGCCTGGGACGTGTGCTGTGCGCGGCTAGGGGGAGGTGGCCAGGCATGCCCAGCTCGTTGATCTTCGCGGCGCTGGCCGTCGCATGGCTCGTCGTGCTCGTGCCGATGGTGGCCAGGCGCCGCCAGGAGGTCTCCCGCACCGCGGACTCCGCGCTGCAGGCTCGGGTGCTGCGCCGTGAGGGGCGGTCGCGGCCGGTGCGGAGGGGGACGCGACCCACGGCGAGCCGGGCGGGGGAGAGGTACGCCACGTCCGACGTCGACGACCTGGAGGACGAGGTCGACTGGGACGCCGAGGAGGACGACGAGGTCGAGGCGGCCGAGCGGTGGGTGGACGACGCGCCGGTGCCTCGTCGGTACCGGCCGGGCCGGGGCGGATTCGATCCGGAGTACGCCGCCGCGGTGGCCCGGGCCAAGTACCGGTTCCGGCAGCGGGTGGTGCTCTTCCTGCTGTTGTTGGCCCTGGTGACCGCGTTGCTGGCCTGGCTGGCCGCGTCGCAGCTGTGGTGGGCCCACGGCGGGGTCGACCTGGTCCTGGTGTGCTACCTGGTCTACCTGCGCCGCCAGGTGCGGATCGAGGAGAGCATCCGGCGTCGGCGGATGGCCCGCCTGACCGGGGCGCGTGGTCCGGCGTCAGCGGAGCGGACCCCGCAGGGAGAGCGGGCGCCGGCCGGGCCCGGTGAGGCGACCGACGTTCCCGGAGCCGCGCCGACGGCGACCACCGGCGTGGTCGGGGGTCGGCCGTGCGCGGTCCGGGTGGAGATCGACGACGAGGACCCGGAGTTCGTGCACCTGGACGAGCCGGGGTCGGCGCTGCCCTTCCGCAGGGCGGCCGGCGAGTAGCGGAACTGTGGCGAACGGCACACCGCCCGTGGTGGGGTCCGGCGGTGTGCCGTTCGGCATTTTTCGGCCCCCGACCTGGGCGAACACGCCCAGGAGGGGGTGGAGCGGGCGCATCGCGAAGCCTGCTATGCTTTCGACGCACTGACCACGGGGCTGTAGCGCAGTTGGTAGCGCGTCTCGTTCGCATCGAGAAGGTCAGGGGTTCGATTCCCCTCAGCTCCACAGCAGGCCGGAGGCCCGCCACCCACCAGGGAGGCGGGCCTCCGTCGTTGTGTGCAGTGCGGGGAGGCCCGGGCGTTCTGGCTCTCGCCTCGACCTTCCCCGCTGTCGGGTCGACGTGATGGCGTACCACTGCCCTGCTGCGGTGGGATTCGTCCGACGCCTCCTGCCGTCGCGACTGCAGTGAATCGCCGCGTGTCCGTGCACCACCGGCGGTTCGCTGCGGAACCCTCCCCGGCCGGGGTTGCTGTACCGCCGGTGACCTGTGACCGTGCTCCGGGATCCTCAGCGCCCCTGCGCGGGGAGCCAACCGCTCGGTGGGTCGGCAGGCGGCCTGCTGCGACGGAACGGATGAGACAGGCCAGCAGTGGCCCGCTGCCTTCAGGAGAAGAGCACGGGCTCGACTTCCCGCGGCCGCCAGGACGGACCGGAGGCCTGCCGCCCACAGCTGGACGGCAGGCCTCCGGTATTCGTACGCCAGGATTCGTGCAGACGTCCGCGACCGGCTCAGCTCCGGGCCACGTCGTAGACGGCGCAGCCGATCAGCTCCAGGGACACCTGCAGCCGCTCCACGCTGATGTTCGCCTCGACGCTGTCCTCGGGGGTGTGGTAGATCGGCTCCAGCTCCGCCGGGCCGCCCTCACCACGCCAGCTGAAGTTGGCCGCCGCGATCCCGCGCTCGTGGAACGGCACGTGGTCGCTGGACCCCCGCGCCACCGGCCCGTCGACCCGCGGGGTGTAGCCGAGCCGGGCCGCCGCCGCGGCCACGGCCTGGGTGGTGGTGTTGTTGCCGCCGTCCACCGACAGCAGCCAGTACACCCGCGCCGGGTCGTGGCTGGTGGCCACCATGTCGTTCTGGAAGCACCCGACGATGCGGCCCGCCGCGGCGTCGTCCAGCTGCGACACGTAGTGGCGCGACCCGAGCAGGCCCTGCTCCTCCGAACCCCACAGCGCGAACCGGATCGCCCGCTGCGTGGGCAGTCGGCGCAGCGCCCGGGCCAGCTCCAAGCACAGCGCCGTCCCGCTGCCGTCGTCGTTGGCTCCCGGCGAGCCGGGGACGCTGTCGTAGTGCGCGCTCACCATGACCACCTGGCCCTGCGGGTTCGGGAAGGTGGCGGAGCGCTCGGCGATCACGTTGTACGAGGTGAGATTGCCGTGGTGCTCGGCGCCGACGGTCACCCGCACCGTGCCGGCGGCCAGCCGCTCGCGCAGCCACTCGCCGTGTGCCTGGCCGACACCCAGCACCGGTACCCCGAACGCCTCCGACAGGGCGGGGGAGAACGCGCCGGCCCTGCGCCCCGAGGTGGTGGGCACGTTGACCAGCAACACCGCCGCGGCCCCGTGTCGCACCGCGGTGCGTACCTGCTCGGTCTGCCGGGGCGTGTCCCGGTCGAGCAGTACCACCTTGCCGGTCACCGCCCGTGGGTAGTCGACCTCCCCACCGGTGCCGGCGTCCACCAGCTCGCCCTCCACCGTGGTGTTCTGGGCGGCGTGCGGGGAGGAACCCGTCTGCCAGGACGTCCCGTCCGACAGTCGGACCTGGCCCAGGTACTTGTCCGCCACCGGGAACGACTGCATCTCGACGCGGTAGTCCAACCGGCGCAGCTGGTCGGCGATGTACTCCGCGGCCCGCCGCTCGCTCTCGGTACCGCCCACCCGCGGACCGATCTGCTCGGACAGCACCCGCAGGTGCTGCACGGCCCGGGCCACGTCGATCTGCGCGATCACCGCGCGGTCACCAGGACCCAGCTTCGGCGGGTTGACCGCCCCGGTCCGCCACCGGTTGGCCGCGGCGGCGGTACCCGGCCCCAGACCGCTGAGCGCCAGACCGGCCAGTGCGGCGGTGCCGGCCAGCAGTCTGCGTCGGTTGAACTTGACCATGCGGACTCCCTTCCCCACCGGTGAGATCTCCAGCGGCCCCGTTCACGCGGAGCAGGGCAGCCCGCCGATCGACGCGTCCCCCCGCTCGCGTACCGGGAGCACCGTAGAAAAGCGGAGAAAGACCGGCAATCGGCGGAATGGAGCAGTACGACCGCGCGAGGAGTACCCGCGGAGACCGCGCTCAGCGCCAGGACGGCAGCCAGAGCTCGGCGTTCCACCGCCATGGGGTGATGGAATCGCCCACCAGGATCGGCCACAGCCACACGAAGTTGGCCACCACCAGACCGATGTAGACCGCCACCACCAGTCGCCCGTTGCCGCGCCGCTCCTCCCCGGCCGACGCCCGACCGAGGATCTCGCCCAGCGCCAACGTCAGCCCGAGCACCAGGAACGGCGCCATGGGGGTGGTGTAGAAGAAGTACATCTGCCGGTCCAGGTTGGTGAACCAGGGCAACCAGCCGGCGCAGTAGCCCACCAGGACCGCCGCGTACCGCCAGTCCAGCCGGCCGAGTGCCCGCCACAGCGCCCAGCCCAGCATCGGGAACGCCAACCACCACATGGCGGGCGTGCCGATCAGCATCACCGCGCTCACGCAGTCCGTGCGGCCGCAGCCCGCCGCGGCCTGACCGGACTCGTAGTAGTAGAGCATCGGCCGCAGCCCCATGGGCCAGGTCCAGGGCTTGGACTCCCAGGGGTGCGGCTTGGCGGGGTCGGTGACCAGGTTGGTGTGGAACTCCAGCACGTTGCCGCTGTAGAACCACAGGGCGCGGAGCGCGTCCGGGACGAAACCGAACGCCGACTCCTCGCCGATCTTGTCGCCCACCACGTGCCGGTCGATGCCGGTCTCACTGGCGAACCAGCCCCACCAGGTGGCCAGGTAGGCCAGGATGGGTGTCACCACGAACGCCCACGCCGCCGGGGCGATGTCCCGCACCAGGGTGCCCACCCACGGCCGCGGCACCCCGGCCGCGCGCCGCGCCGAGACGTCCCAGAACGCGCACAGCAGGCCGAACGCCGCCAGGAAGGAGGCACCGGACCACTTCACCCCGCAGGACAGGCCCAGGAGCACCCCCGCACTCCAGCGCCACCAGCGGAAGCCCAGCCGCGGTCCCCACGGGGTCTCGGCCACCCGGCCCTCCCGGAGCGCCACCGCCATGCGCTCGCGCACCTGGTCCCGGTCCACCAGCAGGCAGCTGAAACCGGCGAGCACCAACACGGCCAGGAAGATGTCGAGCATCCCCATCCGCGACTGCACGTGGCTGACGCCGTCGCAGATCAGCAGCACCCCGGCCAACGCCCCCAGCAGTGTGGAGCGGGTCAGCCGACGGGCGATCCGCACCACGAGCAGGATGCTCAGCGTGCCCGCGATCGCCGCGGTGAACCGCCAGCCCCACCCGGTGTAGCCGAACAACGCCTCGCCGAGGGCGATCAGGTGTTTGCCCAGCGGCGGGTGCACCACCAGTTCGTAGCCGGGGTTGTCCTCGTAGCCGCCGTTACGCAGCACCTCCCAGGCCTGGGGCACGTAGTGCTTCTCGTCGAAGACCGGGGTGCCCTTGTCGGTGGGGAAGCCCAGGTTCCAGAACCGCACCACGCCGCCCACGAGGGTCAGCACCAGGGTGACCACCCAGGAGCGCAGTCGGTCGTTCGGCATGGGCGGGCCCAGGCGCTCGGCCGGGTCGCGCAGCTCCCCGCCGTCCACCGGATCGGCCGGGGACACGTGGTCGGGGGCGACCGTCTCGATCTCCGCACCCCGCTCGGACCGCTCCTCCGGCACGTCCGACGGGTGGTCGGGGGCCTGTCGCACCTGGACGCTCACGCCGACCTCTCAGTTCCACTCGGTCCTGGCACCGGGCTGCCCCGTGGTACCCCCGGCAGGGGATGCACCACGGCGGCCGCGCATGCGCTCGATCGTAGGGTGGGCGCCGTGAACGCCGTATCCGGTTCAGGGAGGCTGGTGCTCGCCGCGACCCCACTCGGCGACGTCCGGGACGCCTCACCCCGTCTCGTCGAGGCGTTGGCCACCGCGGACGTCGTCGCCGCCGAGGACACCCGCAGGCTCCGGGCGCTCGCCGCGGCCCTGGGCGTGACCCTGTCCGGGCGGGTGGTGAGCTTCTACGACGCCGTGGAGTCGGCCCGGCTGCCCGGTCTGCTGGCGGAGCTGCGCGCCGGGGCCACGGTGCTGCTGGTGACCGATGCCGGGATGCCGTCGGTGTCCGATCCGGGGTTCCGGATGGTGGCGGCCTGCGTGGCCGAGGACCTGCCGGTGACCTGTCTGCCGGGGCCGTCCGCGGTGACCACGGCGCTGGCCCTGTCCGGTCTGCCCTGCGACCGGTTCTGTTTCGAGGGTTTCCCGCCACGCAAGCCGGGGGAACGGCGGCGGTGGCTGGAGTCCCTGGTGCACGAGCCCCGCACCGTGGTGTTCTTCGAGTCACCGCACCGGCTGGCCGGGACGCTGTCCGACGCGGTGGCCGTGCTCGGCCCCGACCGGCGGGCGGCGGTGTGCCGGGAGTTGACCAAGACCTACGAGGAGGTGCGGCGCGGGCCGTTGGCCGAACTGGCCGAGTGGGCGGCTGAGGGGGTGCGCGGGGAGATCACCGTGGTGCTCGCCGGGGCCGAGCCGAGCCCGGCCGGGGAGGCCGACCTGCCCGCGTTGGTCGCCGAGGTGGAGCGCCGGGTGGCGGCCGGGGCCCGGCTCAAGGACGCGGCCGGTGAGGTGGCGGCGGAGGCCGGGATGAGCCGGAAGGTGCTCTACGACGCCGTGCTGCGCGGTCGCGGCTGAGGATGGCGCACGCCGTCCCCGCGGGTGTCCGGCACTGGGGCGCACGTGCGGGGAGGGTGGGGCCGGTCGGGGCGCGCCGTGGGTCACCGGTGCGGGGAAATCCGTCGTGTCCGGTTCGGGGCCTTGTCCGAGACTGCGCCCCATGATGTTGCCCGATCCTTCCCCCCAGGAGCTGCGTCGGGACCCGCTGCCCCTGCGCGGACGGGTCGCCCTGGTCACGGGGGTCAGTCGGCGCGTGGGCATCGGTTACGCGATCGCCCGACGACTGGCCGCGGCGGGGGCGAGCCTGTTCCTGCACCACTACACCCCGCACGACGCCGCACAGCCCTGGGGCGCCGATCCCGGGGGGCCGCAGGCCGTGGTCGACGGTGTGTCGGCGGTGCTGGCCGACGCCGCGGCGGCGGTGCGGCACGGGGAGGCCGACCTCGCCGAACCCGACGCGCCGGCCCGGCTGGTCCGGGCCGCCGTGGACGCCTTCGGGCACCTGGACATCCTGGTCTGCAACCACGCGCTCAGCGGAGACGACGGCCCGCTGGAGGCCCTGGACGCGGCCATGCTCGACAAGCACTGGGCGGTCAACACGCGGTCGGCGATCCTGCTGGCACAGGCGTTCGCCGCCCAGCACGACGGCCGCCCCGGTGGGCGGATCGTCTTCATGACCTCCGGACAGGACCTCGGCCCCATGCGGGACGAGGTGGCCTACGCGGCGGCCAAGGGGGCGCTCGCCTCCGTCACCCGCACCCTGGCCGACCACCTGGCCGACCGGACGATCACGGTGAACACGGTCAATCCCGGCCCGGTCGACACCGGGTACGCCACTCCCGAGCTCCACGAGGCCGTGCGTCGTCGGTTCCCGCAGGGCCGGTGGGGCACGCCCGACGACCCGGCACGCCTGGTCGCGTGGCTGGTCACCGACGAGGCGGCCTGGATCACGGGCCAGGTGATCCACTCGGAGGGCGGTTTCCGGCGCTGGGACTGACCGTGTCACGTCCCGGTGCCGCCGGTCCCGAAAACGGGGGTGTGGGTCGCCACCGTCGACGGTGACGGCCCACACCGGGAACCGGATCAGGCGTTCTCTCGGCGGAAGGTGCGGGTGCCCCACGTCGCACCGAGCACCAGGAGGACCAGGGCGACGGCCAGACCGACGAGCACCTTGCCGGAGAAGTAGTCGTCCAGGAACACCGACCGTTCGGCCTCCACCACGTGCTTGAGCGGGTTGACGTCGGACACCACCCGCAGCCAGGTGGGGGCCAGGCTCATGGGCAGCAGCACCCCGGAGAGCAGGAACAACGGCAGGATCAGCGTGTTCAGCATCGGGGCGAACACGTCCTCGGTCTTCACCCGCAGTGCCAGGGCGTAGGACGTGCAGGTGATCGCCCCGCCCAGCAGTGCGACCAGCAGCAGACCGGCGAGCACCGCGCCGGGCGAGGGGCGCAGACCGAAGGCGGTGCCCACCACGAGCAGCACCACGCACTGCACCAGCAGCACCAGCACGTCCCGCAGCGTCCGTCCGAGCAGCAGCGCGGCCCGGCTGGCCGGGGTCACCCGCAGCCGCTCCACCAGGCCGGAGCGGTAGTCGCTGATCAGGCCGAAACCGACGAAGGCCGAACCGAACAGGGCCTGCTGCACCAGCAGTGCGGGGACGAAGGTGTTCCACGCGTTGCCGCCGACGAAGCCGGGGGTCGCCGCCACCCGTTCCAGCAGTGGCCCGAACAGGGCCAGGTAGAGCACCGGTTGGGTCAGCCCGACGACCACCCAGGCCGGGTTGCGCAGCGTCTGCCGCAGGGCTCGCGCAAAAACGAGCCAGGTGTCACGCAACATCGGTGAACTCCTTCGCGGTCCGCTCCTCGACCGTCGGTGCGACCGGTTCGTCGCGCAGGGATCGGCCGGTGAGGGTGAGGAAGACGTCGTCCAACGTCGGCCGGTGCACGTGGACGGAGGTCATCGACGCGCCGACCAGGTCCAGTTCACGCAGCAGCGCGGGCAGGACGGTGTCTCCGCGCGGCACCCGGAACCGGACGGTGTCGCCCTCGACGGTCACCTCGTGCGCCCCGGGCAGCCGCTCGGCCACCTCGGCGGCACGGGCCGGGGCGTCGGTCTCCAACGCGACCGCGTCCCCGGAGACCTTCCGCTTGAGCTCCTCGGGGCTGCCGGTGGCCACGATCCGCCCGTGGTCGATCACCAGCACCCGGTCGCACAGGGCGTCGGCTTCCTCCAGGTAGTGCGTGGTGAGGAAGATCGTGGTGCCGTGCTCGGCGTTGAGCGTCCGGATGTGCTGCCACAGGTTGGCCCGGCTCTGCGGGTCGAGCGCCGCGGTGGGCTCGTCCAGGAAGACGAGCCTCGGGTCGTGCACCAGACCCATGGCGATGTCCAGGCGTCTGCGCTGGCCGCCGGAGAGCGTCTGCACCAGGCGTTGTTCCAGCCCGGCCAGGTCGAGCCGCTCCAGCAGTTCTGTGGTCCGGCGCCGGGCCGTTGCGGGGTCCAGTCGGTACAGCCGGGCCTGGAACTCCAGCTCCTCACCGACCCGGGTGTCGGGGGCGGTACCTCCACCCTGGGCGACGTAGCCGATGCGCCGGCGCACCCCCACCGGGTCGCGGAGCAGGTCGCAGCCCGCCACTTCAGCGGTGCCCGAGGTGGGCTTCAACAGCGTGGTGAGCATGCGCAGCGTGGTGGTCTTGCCCGCCCCGTTGGGCCCGAGGAAGCCGACGAGCTCGCCGGGGGCCACGTCCAGGTCGACGCCACGTACCGCCTCGACCGTCCGGTTCTGGCTACGGAAGCGGCGTGCCAGGCCACGGGCCCGGATCATCATTTCTTTCACGGCAAGATTCTCTCCTTGAGAGTAAAGTTTGACTACCGGCTCAGCATGGGGCACCACGGAATCTCTAGTCAAGTTTGATTAGCTCCCGTCGGCGGCGCGGCCCCAGGCCCCGGCCTCACCGGCCATCGTGTAGGTGCCGTTCGCCAGGCGGTCGACGAGGTCCTGCGCCCAGCGGATCTCGGCCTCCCTGAGGGCGATCCAGTAGTGGAAGTGCTCCACCACGTGCTCGGGCCGGCCCGCCATCGGCAGTGCCGTGCCCACGCTGCGCAGGCCGGTCACCTCGCTCTCCAGCATCCGTATCCGGAAGCCGAGCAGGCGGATCGCCTCGTCCCGGGACAGCAGCGGCAGGAAGGACAGCGCCGCGGCCACGGTCTGGTTCTTCGGGTCGGGGTCGGTCAGCGCCTGGCGCAACAGATGGGAGAACTCCTCCTCGCCCAGGGCGGTGAGGCGGTAACAGGTGCGGTCCGGGCCGACCTCGCTGGTCTCGCCCACCGCTTCGAGCATGCCGTCCCGGGCTGCCTTCTTCAGCGCGTGGTAGATCGACCCCGGTTGGCAGTTGGCCCACCGGTCGGCGCCCCATTCCAGCAGCTCGCGGCGCACCTGGTAGCCGTGGGCCTGCCCCGCCAGCTTGACCACGCCCAGCACGAGCAACCGCGTCGCCGACACCGACCCTCCTCGCTGTCCGCCGGGGCTGCGGTCGCCCACGGCAGGGTCCGGTCGTCCGACCGGGGGTGCCTGCCCGGGCAACCGGGAACCCGTTGGGGTGGGCTCACCCTTCATCCGTAGGCTAGGCGGACATGAGCACCCACGTCCTCACCGCGGTGGCGTGGCCGTACGCCAACGGCCCGCGGCACATCGGGCACGTGTCCGGATTCGGGGTTCCCTCCGACGTTTTCGCGCGTTTCCAGCGAATGTCCGGTAACCGGGTGCTCATGGTCTCGGGGACCGACGAGCACGGCACGCCGATCCTGGTGCAGGCGGACAAGGAGGGGCGTACCCCGCGCGAGACCGCCGACCGGTACAACCGGGTGATCGTCGAGGACCTGCACGGTCTCGGCCTGTCCTACGACCTGTTCACCCGCACCACCACCGGTAACCACTACCGGGTGGTGCAGGAGCTGTTCCTGGCGCTGTACCGCAACGGCTACGTGGTGTCCCGCACCGCCAAGGGTGCGATCAGCCCCTCCACCGGGCGCACCCTGCCGGACCGCTACATCGAGGGCACCTGCCCGATCTGCGGCTACGACGGTGCCCGCGGCGACCAGTGCGACAACTGCGGCAACCAGCTCGACCCGGTCGACCTGATCAACCCGCGGTCCCGGATCAACGGGGAGACCCCCAAGTTCGTCGAGACCGAGCACCTGTTCCTGGACCTGCCCGCCTTCGCCGAGACGCTGGGCAACTGGTTGTCCACCAGGACCGAGTGGCGGCCCAACGTGCTCCGGTTCAGCCAGAACCTGCTCGGCGACCTGCAGCCGCGGCCCATCACCCGGGACCTGGACTGGGGTGTGCCGATCCCACTGGACGGCTGGTCCGACCAGCCGATGAAGCGGTTCTATGTCTGGTTCGACGCGGTCATCGGCTACTTGTCGGCCTCGGTGGAGTGGGCGCGACGCACCGGGGACGCCGACGCCTGGAAGGCCTGGTGGTGCGACCCGGACGCCCGGGCCTACTACTTCATGGGCAAGGACAACATCGTCTTCCACTCGCTGATCTGGCCCGCCCTGCTGCTCGGCCAGAACGGCGCCGGCGACCGTGGCGGCAACCCCGGGCCCTTCGGGGAGCTGAACCTGCCCACCGAGGTGGTGTCCAGCGAGTTCCTCACCATGAGCGGCTCGAAGTTCTCCACCTCCCGGGGCACGGTCATCTACGTCGGTGACTTCCTGCGCGAGTTCGGCCCCGACACCCTGCGCTACTTCATCTCCGTGGCCGGACCCGAGACCCAGGACACCGACTTCACCTGGGAGGAGTTCGTCCGCCGGGTGAACTTCGAGCTGGCCAACGAGTGGGGCAACCTGGTCAACCGCTCGGTCTCCATGGCGCACAAGAACGTCGGCGCGGTGCCCGCACCCCGGGCCGTGGAGCAGGCCGACGAGGAGCTCAAGGCGCTGGCCCGGAGGGCCTTCGACGTGGTCGGGGAGCACCTGCGGCGGTCCCGGTTCAAGGCGGCCATCACCGAGGCCATGCGGGTGGTCGGTGCGGCCAACCGGTACCTGTCCGAGCAGGAGCCGTGGAAGCGCAAGGACGACCCGGACCGGCGGGACACCATCCTGCACACCGCGCTGCAGGTGGTCCAGGACGCGAACACGCTGCTGACCCCGTTCATCCCGCACGCCGCGCAGAAGGTGCACGAGCTGCTGGGCGGCAGCGGGGTGTGGGCGGCGCAGCCGGAGATCCGCGAGGTGCCCGACCTGGACGTGGCGGGCGTGTCCTACCCCGTGCTGGCCGGTGACTACGCCGCGGAGCAGGCCCGCTGGGAGTCCACGCCGATCGAGGTGGGACGTCCGCTGCACAAGCCGACGCCGTTGTTCGCCAAGCTCGACCCGAAGCTGGGCGAGACCGGTCCGGACTTCGCGCCGATCGTCACCGACTGACGTCCGCCGACGTCCGACGTCCACGAAGCCGAAGCGAAGGGGAGCAGCGGAGGTGTCGACCTCGTCGACCCGACCGAGCACGTCCGCCCAGCGCAAGGGTGAGCGGCCACCGGCGCCGGAGCCACTGCCGGTGCCGGTGGTCGACGCGCACACCCACCTCGACGCCTGCGGGTGTCGCGACGCCGCCGACGTCGCCGTGATGGTGGACCGTGCCGCCGCGGTCGGGGTGAACCGGGTGGTGACCGTCGCCGACGACCTGGCGTCGGCCCGCTGGGCCGCCGAGGCCGCCACCTGGGACGACCGGGTGTTCGCCGCGGTCGCGCTGCACCCGACGCGCACCACCACCTTCACCGACGCCGACCGCGCGGAGCTGGAGCGACTGGCCGCCCAGCCCCGCGTGGTCGCGGTGGGGGAGACCGGGCTGGACTACTACTGGGACTACTCCCCGCCCCAGGCCCAGATCGAGGCGTTCCGCTGGCACATCGACCTGGCCAAGCGGGCGGGCAAGGCCCTGATGATCCACGACCGGGACGCGCACGACGACGTGCTGCGGGTGCTGGAGGAGGAAGGACCACCGTCCACCGTGGTCTTCCACTGCTTCTCCGGGGACGCCGAGGTGGCACGTCGCTGTGTGGACGCCGGCTATGTGCTCTCGTTCTCCGGCAGTGTCACTTTCCGCAATGCCAAGCCGTTGCACGAGGCCGCGAAATTGGTTCCGGCGGATCAGATCCTGGTGGAAACCGATGCGCCGTTCCTGACTCCGCATCCGTTCCGGGGGCGGCCCAACGAGTCGTACTGCGTGCCGTACACCCTGCGTGGATTGGCCGAGCTGCGCGGTGACGACGTGGCGGAGTTGGCGGCGGCGGTGACCGCCAACGCCGAACGGGTCTTCGGATTGCACTGAGTGATCACCGGTCGGTAACCGTCCACGGTGTACATTCGTACCGTGACGTCCGGTGGCTTTGCGTGACACCGAATGTGTTCCGGATCCGAAAAACACACCCGACGTTGAACTGATCCGGTTCTTCGGTATACCGTCCCGAGGTCGAAAAGCCGGGATGGGGAATTCCCCGAGTGCGTCCGGTGAAACACACGGTGTCACCGGAAGTCGGAGCGCCGGGTCGGGGCGGCGCGGCCGGCTCGCGCATTCCCCTGCCCGGGAGGTCTCCAGACGGGAAGAAACGTGGGTAGACGCACGTTGGTGCAGGTCGTGACCGCGACCGCGCTCCTCGTCCTCACCGGTGGCGGTGCCTCGGCCATCGCCCTCGACAAGACGGTCACGATCGTCGTGGACGACGAGACCCGCGTCGTGCACACGGTCGCCTCCACGGTGGACGAGGCGTTGGCCGCGGCCGATCTGTCCGCAGGTCAGCACGACGCCCTGGCCCCCGCCGCCGATGTCCCGATCGCCGACGGCAGCCGGATCGTGCTCAAGCGCGGGCGCCCGCTGCGGTTGAAGGTGGACGGTCAGGAGCGGGAGATGTGGACCACCGCGCTGACCGTCGGCGAGGCGTTGCAGCAGCTCGGTCTGCAGGCCGACGGAATCCGGATCTCCGCCGACCCGACCCGGCGCATCCCGCTCGAGGGCATCTCCCTGGACCTGAAGACCGCGAAGGTGGTGACCGTCGTCGACGGTGGTGCCGACCCGCGGGACCTGGGCACCTACGCGGCCACCGTGGAGGAGCTCCTGGAGGAGCACGGTCTGCAACTGGAGCAGGACGACACGGTCGAGCCCGCCCTGGAAACACCGTTGACCAACGGAGCCCGGATCGAGATCACCCGTATCCGGACCGAGGAGGTCGAGGAGAAGAAGAACATCGAACCCCCGGTGGAGGAGATCGAGGACTCCGACATGTACAAGGGGACCAAGAAGGTCGAGGACACGGGGGAGCCCGGGGAGAAGGTGATCCGCTACCGGGTGGTCAGGGTCAACGGGAAGGTCACCGAGAAGGAGGTCCTCTCGGAAGAGGTGCTCAAGGAGCCCAAGCCGAAGAAGGTGCGGGTGGGTACCAAGCCGGTGCCCGACGGTGCCGTGTGGGACCGCCTCGCCCAGTGCGAGGCCTCCGGCAACTGGCACATCAACACCGGTAACGGCTACTACGGCGGGCTCCAGTTCGACAAGCGCACCTGGGACGCCTACGGGGGCACGCAGTACGCCGAGTACCCGCACCAGGCCAGCCGCGAGGAGCAGATCGCCATCGCCACCAAGGTCCGTGACGCGCGCGGCGGCTACGGTGCCTGGCCGCACTGTGCCAAGAAGCTGAACCTGCCCACCTGACACCCGTGTGCCGCCCCGGCCGGTGGGACGACCGACACCCATCGGCCGGGGCCGGCCCGGATCGTCCGATCGGTACTCGTAGGGTCGAGACATGGACACCGCGCAGCTCCTCGGCCCGGCCGACGTGCGTCGGCTGGCCGCCGAGCTGGACCTGCGCCCCACCAAGAAGCTGGGGCAGAACTTCGTGCACGACCCCAACACGGTGCGACGCATCGTGGCCGCCGCCGAGCTGCAGCCCGACGACGTCGTCCTGGAGGTGGGGCCGGGCCTGGGCTCGCTGACCCTGGCTCTGCTGCCCGCGTGTCCCGAGGTGGTGGCCGTCGAGATCGACCCCGTGCTGGCCGGGCGGCTGCCGCGCACGGTGCAGGAACGCGCCCCGGAGCTGTCCCCCCGGCTGTGCGTGCTGCCCGCGGACGCGCTGCGGGTCACCGCCGCGGAGATCGCGGAGGCGCAGCGCCGGGCCGGCCACCGGCGGGGCCTGCCCACCGCACTGGTGGCGAACCTGCCCTACAACGTCGCGGTCCCGGTGGTGCTGCACCTGCTCGCCGAGCTGCCGTCGCTGCGCCGGGGGCTGGTCATGGTGCAGGCCGAGGTGGCCGAACGGCTGGCCGCCGAACCGGGGAGCCGCGTCTACGGGGTGCCCAGTGTCAAGGCCGCCTGGTTCGCCGACGTGCGTCGGGCCGGCCCGGTGCCCCGTGCCGTGTTCTGGCCGGTGCCCAACGTCGACTCCGGCCTGGTCTCCTTCACCCGCCGTGAGCCGCCCGTCGAGGCGGGTCGGGCGGACCGGGACACCGTGTTCGCGGTGGTGGACGCCGCGTTCGCCCAGCGTCGCAAGACCCTGCGCGCCGCGCTGTCGTCCTGGGCCGGCTCCGCGACTCGTGCCGAGGAGCTGTTGCGGGCCGCCGGGATCGACCCCACCGCCCGGGGGGAGCAGCTGCGGGTGGAGGACTTCGCCCGTATCGCCGCGGCCGCCTGCTGACCTCGCCCCGGCCCGTCCACCGCGAGTGCACGGGCGGGGTGTACCTGACCCGGGCGGTCGGCGTGACCTCGCGTTTCTCGCGTCCCGTGGTCACGGACCGTGACGCACTCCGGTCCGCGGCCGGCGCACGTTACACGATGTGACCTTGGAAACTCTTCACCTTCCGGAACGGCAGCGGGCTTGCCATCCGAGTGGGCACTCGGTTGTACTGTGGGGGAAATCCATCCGGAGCGGCCGAGAGACCTGGCTCTGCGACGCCGCAGCAACCACCCGGGTTCGCCCGGGCAGGTGCTAACGCCAGGAGCGATGGAGCGTACGATGTCTCGCCTGCTGCCCTGTCAACTCGTGCAGCGAATGCTCACGCGTCGGCGTGTGGTCGACCAGTGCCGGCGCACCGCGTCCGCCTGTCGTAGCGCCGACGCCTGATCCAGCCAGTCTCCCAGTCCACCCCGGTACCGCATCGTCGCGTGTCCGTGCCCGGCCGCGCCGTGCGGTGCCGCTGCCTGCTGCCCGGAGTTGACGGTGATCACTGTCGAGAACCTGACCAAGACCTTCAAGTCCCGCGGGGAGACGGTCGTCGCGCTGGACAACGTGTCCCTGGAGGTGCCGCAGGGCACCGTGTGCGGTGTTGTCGGACAGAGCGGCGCCGGTAAGTCCACGCTGGCCCGGTGCATCGCCCTCCTGGAACGGCCCGACTCCGGTGCCATCCGGGTGGACGGCCTGGACCTGGTCTCGCTGAGCGGGTCGGCCCTGCGGGGTGCCCGGCGGCGGATCGGCGTGGTTCCCCAGGGCGACTCGCTGCTGCGGCAGCGCACGGCGGCGGGCAACGTCGCACTGCCCCTGGAAGCGGCCGGGGCGGCTCGGCTGCAGCGCCGTGCCCGGGTGCTGGAGCTGTTGGAACTGGTCGGCCTGGCCGACAAGGCCGCCGCCTACCCGGACCAGCTCTCCGGTGGTCAGCGGCAACGGGTGGCCATCGCCCGTGCCCTGGCCGGAAACCCCAGCGTGCTGCTCGCCGACGAGCCCACGTCGGCCCTGGACCCCGAGACCACCGCGTCGGTGCTGACCGTGCTGGACCGGGTGCGGGCCGAGCTGGGCGTCACCGTGCTGATCGTCACGCACGACATGGACGTGGTCCGGCGGATCTGCGACGACGTCGCGGTGCTGGAGAACGGGCGGGTCGTCGAACACGGCCGGGTGCTCGACCTGGTCACCCAGCCCGACAGTCGCACCTCGTCGGCGTTGCTGCCCGACACCGCGGACCTGACCCGACTGGCCAGCGTGGACAGCGGCGTCGGCTACGCCAAGTACGACCGGATCGCCGACGTGGTGCTGGTCGGATTCGCCGCGGTGGGCGCGCTGCTGCCCGAGGCCGGCAGTCGCTTCGGCGTGCAGCTCGCCCTGCTCGGCGGTGGCCTGACCCGGCTGGGCGACACCCCGGTGGCGCGGTTCCGCATCGGCCTGACCGGCGAGCGGGCCGACGCCGCCCTGAAGTTCATCACCGAGCACGGCGGTGTGGTGCGACCCACCACCCGCGAAGCGGTGGAGGCCGCGTGACCGGTGCGTACCACCCGCACGCGGCTCCCGAAGCACAGGAGGTAGCTGCGTGAGATCGCAGACCAGCTGGTCCCAGATCGTCGACCTGTTGGTCGAGGCGACGGGTGAGACGGTGTACATGGTCGCCGCGTCGACCGTGCTCGCCGCCCTGTTCGGGATTCCCCTGGGCGTGCTGCTGAACCTGACCGGGCCGGGTGGCCTGAGCCCGAACCGGCTGGTGCACCGGGTGCTCGGGGTGATCGTCGACGTGGGTCGGTCGCTGCCCTTCGTGGTGCTGCTGATCGCTCTGATCCCGTTCACCCGGCTGGTGGTCGGTACCACGTTGGGCAGCGATGCGGCCGTCGTACCACTCACCGTGGGCGCCATCCCGTTCGTGGCCCGCCTGGTGGACGCGGCACTGCGCGAGGTCGACGCCGCGGTCGTGGAGGCCGCGGTGACCACCGGGGCCAGCCGTGCCCGCATCGTCCGCAGCGTGCTGCTCCGGGAGTCGGCACCGGCGTTGATCGCGGCGATCGGGGTCACCGCGGTCACCCTCATCGGGTACTCGGCCATGGCGGGGGTGGTCGGTGGTGGCGGACTCGGGGACGTCGCCGTCCGCTTCGGCTACCACCGCTTCGACACCACGGTACTGGTCAGCACCGTCGTGGTGCTGATCGTGCTCACCACGCTGGTCCAGTTCGCCTTCGACATGGCGGCCCGTGCGGTGGACCGCCGCCGGCGTACCACGTCCTGACAGTCGTCATATCCGGACCGCACCGGTGGGTACCCGCTGCCCATCGGGAGCCCTGACACGTCCCGACACCGGTTCCGGACGGAACCCTAGCCAGACCAGAGGACCCACGAGGGTCCCGTCGCAGCGTGCCCGCAAGCAGACGCTGCGCCCCTTCTGCGAGAAAGGACACCACCGATGCGACTGCGTACCCGCGTCGCCGCCCTCGCCGTCGCCGCGCTTGCCTCGCTCGGACTCGCCGCCTGCGGCGGGGACTCCGGGTCGGGAAACGGTGACGGTCCCCTGCGGGTCGGAGCCTCCCCGGTGCCGCACGCCGAGATCCTGCGCTACGTCGCGGACGAACTGGCTCCGGCGCAGGGGCTCCAGTTGGAGATCATCGAGATCAACGACTACGTCACGCCCAACACCTCCCTGGCCGAGGGCAGTCTGGACGCCAACTACTTCCAGCACGTGCCCTACCTGGAGCAGTTCGAAGCCGACCGTGGCGTGGACTTCGAACCGGTGGCCGGGGTGCACCTGGAGCCGCTGGCGGCCTTCTCCACGAAGGTCAACTCGTTGAGCGAGCTGCCCGACGGGGCCACGGTCGCCATCCCCAACGACCCGACCAACGCGGCACGGGCGCTGAAGCTGCTGGCCGACAACGGGCTGCTCCAGATCGCTCCGGGCACCGAGCGCACCGCCACGGTGCGTGACGTGGTGGCCAACCCGAAGAACCTGCAGCTGTCGGAGCTGGAGGCGGCGCAGCTGCCCCGCAGCCTGGAGGACGTGGACCTCGCCGTGATCAACGGCAACTACGCCCTGCAGGCCGGCCTGGACCCGGCCGGCGGGTCGCTGGCGGTGGAGTCGGCGGAGAACAACCCGTACACCAACGTCCTGGTCACCCGGAAGGAACTGGTGCAGGACCCGCGGGTGCAGAAGCTGGCCGAGCTGCTCACCTCGCAGCAGGTCCGTGACTACATCCAGAACACCTACCGCGGCGCTGTGATCCCCAGCACCACCTCCTGAGCCGTACGCGGACACCGGGTACACCCGGTCTCCCGTGCGACACCGGTGACGCGCCGTCGTACCGCCGGTCCTGCCCGACCCGTCGTGTCGGCAGGTGACCGACCGGTCACGGCGCGTCACGGTTTTCCGGGGTGGACACGGGCCGAGGGAAAACCCTTGCGTCCGGATGATGCGTCCACTACAGGGCGCCGCGTAGGCTCGGCTGACGTGCTCGCCGTCGTCCCGCAACCGGTCACCGTTCGCGTACCGGCAAAGGTCAACCTGCACCTGTCCGTCGGGGACACCCGCCCGGACGGATACCACGACATCCTGACCGTCTTCCAGGCCCTGTCGCTGACCGACGAGGTCACCGTGGCGGTGGCCGAGGAGCCCGGCCTGGAGGTGTACGGGGAGGGCGCGGAGAGCGTCCCCACGGACGCGTCCAACCTCGCCTGGCGTGCCGTGCAGGCGCTCGCCGAGCGCACCGGGCGTGACCCCTATGACCCGAAGGTGCGCGTGGTCCTGCGCAAGGGCATCCCGGTCGCCGGGGGTATGGCCGGAGGCAGCGCGGACGCCGCGGCCACCCTGGTGGCCCTGGCGGCGTTGTGGCGCCTGGACATGGGACGGGACGAGCTGGCCGAGGTGGCCGCCCGCCTGGGCAGCGACGTCCCGTTCGCCCTCTACGGGGGGACCGCACTGGGCTCCGGCCGGGGGGAGAAGCTGGTGCCGGTGCTGACCCGGCACACCTTCCACTGGGTGATCGCCCTGGACCGTCGCGGACTGTCCACCCCGGACGTCTACCGCGAACTGGACCGACTCCGCGCCGAGGGCAGCCCACCGCGGGTGGGGTCGGTCGAACCGGTGCTGGAGGCACTGGCCAGCGGTGATCCCCGACAGTTGGCCCTGTTGATCGGCAACGACCTGCAGGCGGCCGCGGTGTCGCTGCGACCCTCGTTGCGCCGCACCCTCCGCGCCGGGGTGAACGCCGGTGCACTCGCCGGGATCGTCTCCGGCTCCGGCCCGACCTGCGCGTTCCTGTGCCGGGACGCCGAGGACGCGGTGCAGGTGGCCGCCGAACTGGCCGGTGCGGGGGTGTGCCGCGCGGTCCGGGTGGCCCAGGGGCCGGTCCCGGGAGCCCGCGTGGTCAACGGGGAGAACACCTCACGCCCCACCCCCTCCACCCGGGCCTGACCACACCGCCTGCGGAACCGCTCCGGTCCCCGCGGGCGCGTCCACGGACTGGAGGTACCGTGCTCGGGCGTCGGCACGAGACGAACGTGGAGAGCACGGACACCCGATGGCGAACCTGGTCAACCTGGAGTCGGTCAGCAAGAGCTACGGCGTGCGCGCCCTGCTCGACGGCGTGTCGCTGGGCGTGAGCCGCGGGGACCGCATCGGCGTGGTCGGCCTCAACGGGGGCGGCAAGACCACCCTGCTGGAGGTGCTCTCCGGGCTGGAGGAGCCGGACTCGGGCCGGGTGAGCCACGCCAGGGACCTGCGGATGGCCGTGGTGACCCAGCGGGGGGAGCTGCCGAGGGACGCCACCGTCCGTCAGGTGGTGCTGGACCCGCTGGGGTACTCCGCCGAGCACGAGTGGGCGGCCGATGCCCGGGTGCGTTCCGTGCTGGACGGGCTGGGCATCACCGCACTCGGCCTGGGCACTCGGGTGGGCCCGCTGTCCGGGGGTGAGCGTCGTCGGGTGGCGTTGGCCGCGGCCCTGGTGCGGGACCTGGACCTGGTGGTGCTGGACGAGCCCACCAACCACCTGGACGTCGAGGGCGTGCGCTGGCTGGCCGACCACCTGTTGTCCCGGCGGTGCGCCCTGGTCGTGGTCACCCACGACCGCTGGTTCCTGGACACCGTCTGCACCCGGACCTGGGAGGTCGTGAACGGCCGGGTCGAGCAGTACGAGGGCGGTTACGCGGACTGGGTGTTCGCCCGGGCCGAGCGGGCCCGCCTGGCGGAGGCGGCGGAGGAGAAACGCCGCAACCTGGCCCGTAAGGAGCTGGCCTGGCTGCGGCGCGGTGCACCGGCCCGTACCTCCAAGCCCCGGTTCCGCATCGAGGCGGCCGAGGCCCTCATCGCCGACGTCCCGCCACCCCGGGACACCGTGGAGCTGCTCACCTTCGCCAGGCGGCGGCTCGGGCGCACCGTCATCGAGCTGGAGGACGTGGACCTGAGCGTGCCCGGCGACCAGCCGGGGGAGCCCGAGCGTGTCCTGCTGCGGAACGTGACGTGGCGGCTCGGGCCGGGCGACCGGATCGGTGTGGTCGGGGTCAACGGTTCCGGCAAGACCAGCCTGTTGCGTCTGCTCGCCGGTGACCTGGAGCCGGACCGCGGTCGGCGCGTCCAGGGGCAGACCGTGCGCCTGGCCCACCTGACCCAGGAACTGCACGACCTGCGGGGAGAACTGCGGGTGCTGGAGGCCGTGGAGGAGGTCGCCCGGCGGGTGCAGCTCGGCAAGTACGAGCTGAGCGCCTCCCAGCTCGCCGAGCGGTTCGGGTTCCCGCCCGGTCGGCAGTGGACCCCGGTGGCCGACCTGTCCGGTGGGGAGCGGCGCCGGTTGCAGCTGGCCCGACTGCTGATGTCCGAGCCGAACGTGCTGCTGCTCGACGAGCCCACCAACGACCTGGACATCGACACCCTGCAGCAGCTGGAGGACCTGCTGGACAACTGGGCGGGCACCCTCGTGGTCGTCTCGCACGACCGCTACCTGGTGGAGCGGGTGTGCGACCGGGTCGTCGCGCTGTTCGGGGACGGACGGATCACCGATCTGCCGGGCGGGATCGACCAGTACCTGGAGCGCCGCCGGGAGCTCGGGCAGGGTGCGCTCACCGGAGGCCGGGCCGCCCTGGGTGGTGCGCCCGCACGGTCGGCCAAGCCCGCCGGCCCGGCCGCCGAACAGAGCGGGCCGTCCGCGGCGGAGCAGCGGGCCGCCCGCAAGGAGCTGGCGCGACTGGAGCGGAAGCTGGACAAGCTGAGTGCCCGGGAGGCCGAGCTGCACGAGGCGCTCGCCGCCGCCGCCACCGACCCGGACCGACTGCTGGAGCTGGACGCCGAGCTGCGGGCGGTGCAGGCGGAGAAGGCCGAGGTCGAGGAGCGCTGGTTGGAGCTGGCCGAGATGGTCTGAACCCGTCGACCGGTTCCGGGGCGTACCGGAATTTCTTACCCCGCCCCCTGCCCGCGTGCGATCAGCCGCCGTAGTCTCGCCCCATGAGTCGGTTCGTGGACATGCTGCTGAGCGCGGCACGGAACTCTCCGCGCGGTTTCACCACCGGAGATCCCGGTGACCTGCGGCGACGCACCTGGGGGGAGGTGCATCAGGACGCCCTGCGCCTGGCCGCCGGGCTGCGGTCCGCCGGACTGCAGCGGGGCGACGCGGTGGGCGTGCTGGCCGGGAAGCCCGCGGACATCGCTCCGGTGGTGCAGGCGGTGTGGCTGGCCGGGGGCAGCGTCACCATGTTGCACCAGCCGACTCCGCGCACCGACCTGGCGGTCTGGGGGGAGGACACCCTCCGGGTGCTGAAGATGATCGGTTCGCGCCTGGTGCTGCTCGGTTCCCCGTTCGACGGCCTGGCCGACCTGCTGCGCCAGCACGGGATCCCGTTCCGGCTGGTCGAGCAGCTGCGCGAGTCCGGACCGGGCGAGGACGTGGAGCCCGTGGAACTGACCGAGTCGGACACGGCGCTGCTCCAGCTCACCAGTGGGTCGACCGCCGAGCCCAAGGCGGTGCGCATCACCCACGGCAACCTCGCGGCGAACACCGACGCCATGGTGACCGCCGCACAGCTGGACCCGGAGCACGACGTCCTGGTGTCCTGGCTGCCGCTGTTCCACGACATGGGGATGGTCGGGTTGATGACCGTGCCCATGACCCTGGGCCTGGAGCTGGTCAAGGTCACCCCCGCCGACTTCCTGCGGCACCCGCTGCTGTGGCCGGAGCTGATCAGCCGGTACCGCGGCACGGTCACCGCCGCGCCGAACTTCGCCTACGCCATGGTGGGGCGGCGGTTGGCGAAGGTGGACGACGACGACGCGTTCGACCTGTCCAGCCTGCGTTTCGCCCTCAACGGTGCCGAGCCGATCGACCCGACCGCGGTCCAGGGGTTCCTGGAGGGCGGTGCCCGGTTCGGTCTGCGTCCCGAGTGCGTGGTGTGCGCCTACGGGATGGCCGAGGCCACGCTCGGGGTGTCGTTCGCCCCCACCGGGCAGGGCATGCGCGTGGACGTGGTGGACGCCGAGGAACTGGAGGCGCGTCGCCGCGCCGTCCCCGTGACCACCGGTGCGGGCACCGAACAGGCCGGGGAGCGGACCGTGCGGTCGTTCCCGCTGCTCGGGCCGCCGCTGCAGGGCCTGGAGGTGCAGGTGGTCGACGACGAGGGCCGGGTGCTGGGCGAGCGTGAGGTCGGCCTGCTGCGGGTGCGCGGCGCGTCGGTCACCCCCGGTTACCTGACCGTGGACGGGCCACTGGCCACCCAGGACGCGGACGGCTGGCTGGACACCGGCGACGAGGGGTACCTGGTCGACGGGCAGGTGGTGGTCTGCGGCCGCCGCAAGGACGTGATCATCATGGGTGGGCGGAACATCTATCCCACCGACATCGAACGAGCGGCGTGCAGCGTCGACGGGGTGCGCGCGGGCAACGCCGTGGCGGTGCGCCTGGACGCGGGCAGCCGCCGGGAGCGGTTCGCCGTGGCGCTCGAGTCCCGGCTGGCCGGGCAGGAGGACGCCGAGCAGGCCATCCGCAAGCAGGTCACGGCCCGGGTGGTGGACGCCGTCGGTGCCCGTCCGGTGGCCGTGGTCGTGCTGCCGCCCGGTTCGCTGCCCAAGACCCCCTCGGGCAAGCTTCGTCGCTCGGCCACCCGCCCCCTGGTCGAGCCGTACCTGCCCGCCTGACCGGGTGATCCCGGCGCCTGACCGGGCGTTCCCGCCCGGTCAGGCGCCGTGGAACTTGTTCTGTGCGGCTTCCAGCCCGTCGGCGAGCAGGACCTCGACGGCGTCGGCGCACCGGTCGACCAGGAAGGGCAGCTCGCGCCGCTCGACCGTGGAGAAGTCGCGCAGCACGTAGTCCGCCGGGTCCATGCGGCCCGGCGGGCGCCCGATACCGAACCGCACCCGCAGGTAGTCCCTGGTGCCCAACGACTTGGTGATGGATCGCAGGCCGTTGTGCCCGCCCTCGCCGCCACCGAGCTTGAGCCGCAGTGCGCCGAACGGGATGTCCAGTTCGTCGTGCACCACGACGACGGTGGACGGGGCGACCTTGTAGAACCGTGCGACACCAGCGACCGGGCCGCCCGAGAGGTTCATGAACGACCTCGGTTTGACCAGGACGACCCGCCGGCCGGCGAGCCGGCCCTCCAGCACGTCCGCTCCGGCCTTGTGCGCCTTGAACCTGCCGCCGATCCTGGCGCCGAGTTCGTCGAGCACCAGGAAACCGGCGTTGTGTCGGTTCCCGGTGTAGCTGGGGCCGGGGTTGCCCAGCCCCACCACGAGGACCGGATCCGAGTCAGCTGTCATCGCCATCCACCGCGTCGGGACGTCACGCCGGGCGTGACGTCGGCAGCCGCGTCACTTGCCGCGGCTGCTCAGTTCTTGTGCCAGGACCTCCATCAGCGCGTTCACCGCATTCGCCCGGTAGCCACGGGCGAGCAGCGACGGCTTGGGGAAGGCGGTTCCACGCACCTCCCGGGAGGACATTCTCGCCCGACCGTCCAACGCGTTCGCCGCCCGCTCCATGAATTCGTCCACCGCCGAGCGCAGGTAGCCGGAGCCCGGCCCCGCCAGCGGCAGCGCACACGCCTCGGCACGCAGGACCGCTCCGGAACGCAGGCGCGTCGGTTCGGGGCGGGCAGCACCCTGGAACGGATCGTCGTATCTGGCCCGCAGCGCGGCCTCCGCCTGGTCGAGGAACCTGTCGACCTCGTCCGCGTCGTAGCCGGGCTTGCCGCGTCGGGGCTTGCCGAAGGAGACGTTGCGTATGTCCTCCGGAGTCAGTTCTCCCTGCCCCCGCAGGGTCTCCTCGATGAGATCGAGGAACCTGTCGACCTCGTCCTCGTCGTACCCACGCTTGCCGGAGCCCGCAGGGTTGAACCGGACGTTGCGCACGTCCTCCGGAGTCACCGTCGATGCCACCCTCTCGAGAACTTCCCCAACAAGACAGCGGACGCGGCCCGCCCTCAGGGCCCCGTCCTGACGGCAAAGTCAAGCGTGAAGATCCTCAGGATGGAAGTGTTCGATGTCACAAAGCGGCATCGGATGTGATCCCGGTCCCCAAACACGAATGGCGCGTCACCGTGCGGTGACGCGCCGTGGT
>DATCJU010000128.1:0-12426 GCA_036562635.1 Pseudonocardiaceae bacterium | reverse complement strand
GTCAAGGCGGGCCGGCTCGACCTCTGACCCCCGTGCCGGAGAAGCCCCGCGAGCCGACTACCGGCCCATCGGGGTGGGCACCGTGGGCAGGGTGATGGTGAACGCCGCCCCGCCCTCGGGCGCGGGGCCGGCCTGGATGGTGCCGCCCATCCGGGTCACCAGGGCGTGCGCCAACGCCAGACCGACCCCGGATCCCACGGGGCGTTTCCCCCGGTAGCGGGCGTGCAGCGCACCGCGCTCGAAGGCGATCGGGTAGTCCTCCGGTGCCAGCCCGGGCCCGCCGTCCCGCACCTGCAGCACGGCGGCCCCGCCCTCTGCCCGCGTCAACGACACCACCAGCGGGGCCCCCTCGGGCAGCACGCGCAGCGCGTTGTCGGCGAGCGCGTCGAGCACCTGGCGCAACCGGCGCGGGTCCACCCGACACACCACGGGTGTCCCCGGCTCCTGGAGCACGAACCGTGCCCCCTGTCGAGCACAGCGTTCCCGCCACACCTCGGCACCGTGCCGCACCAGGTCCGCCAGGTCGACCTCCGCCAGGTCCAGGCGGAACTCGTCGGCGCCCAACCGGGCCAGTTCCAGCAGGTCGGTGACCAGCCGCTCCAGCCGCTGTGCCTCCTGCTGGATCACCTCCCCCGCGCGCCGGGCGTCCTCCCCGGTGCTCACCCCGTCGGCCAGCGACTCGGCGAACCCGCGCACCGCGGTCAGCGGGGTGCGCAGCTCGTGCGACACCGACAGCAGGAACTCCCGCTGGCGGGACTCGCTGTACCGGAGGGCGTCGGCCAGCTCGTTCACCGCCCGCGCCACCTCGGCCACCTCGGCCGGGCCCTCCACCGGCACCCGCAGGTCCCGCCGCCCCTGCCGCATCGCACCCGCCACCTCGGCGACGTGCCGCAGCGGGCGGGCCAGCACCCGGGCCAGGAGCAGGCCCGCCCCCGCGGCCAGCAGCAGCCCGACACCGAGCGCGAGCAGGATGTTCCGCACCAGCCCGCGCTGGGTGTCCCGGGCCGTCCGCACCGGCTCCACCAGGGCGAACGCGGTCTCCCGCGACTCCAGGCCGCGCAGCTCCACCAGGAACTCCTGCCCGTCCACCACCTGGGTGGCCGAGGCCGACCCGCCCGGGCCGATCTCCCGCAGCCCGGCCTCGGCGGCGGCCCGGACCGCGCGTTCGTCGTCCCCGGACAGTCGCCCCCGTGGGCCGCGCACCACGATGGAGATGCCCTGTCCACGCAGCACCTGCGCCACCCGGCCCAGGCCCAACCGGCTGCCCAGCCCGGTCTCCTCGGCCTGCCCGGCCACCACGTCGGCCTGGGCGACCAGCGACCGGTGCAACACGTCCTCGGCCGCGGACCGCACCAGCCCGGCGGACACCAGACCGGCCACCAGCACGGCCACCCCGGCCACCGCCAGGCACAGCGCGGTGATCCGGGAGGCCAGCGAGGCACGGCGACGGGTCCCGCTCACGTCTCGTCCGCCGCGTAGCCGACACCGCGCACCGTGCGGATCGGACTGTGCTCGCCCAGCTTGGCGCGCAGCTGGGCCACGTGGACGTCGACGGTGCGGGTGCCGGCGGCGGAGGTGTAACTCCACACCGCGCTGAGCAGCTGCGCCCGCTCGAACACCCGTCCCGGCTGGCGCATCAGGTGGGTGAGCAGGTCGAACTCGGTGGGGGTCAACGTGACCTCCCGCTCCCCCGCCCACACCCGGCGCCGCGTGACGTCCACCCGGGTGGTGCCGACGGTGAGCACCTCGGACGGCACGGCCTGCGCGGCACGCCGCAGCACGGTGCGCACCCGGGCCACCACCTCGCGCGGGCTGAACGGCTTGGTGACGTAGTCGTCCGCGCCGATCTCCAGGCCGAGCAGCCGATCCACCTCGTCGTCGCGGGCGGTGACGAACAGCACCGGCGTCCAGTCGCCCGCGGCGCGCAGCGTCCGGCACACCTCGATCCCGTCGGTGCCCGGGATACCGATGTCCAGCACCACGGCCACGGGGCGCAGCCGGCGCACCGCGGCCAGCGCGGCGTCCCCGTCGGTCTCGACGTGCACGCCGAAACCGTCACGACGCAGGTAGAGGGCGAGCAGCTCGGCGATCGCGGCCTCGTCCTCCACCACCAGGACCAGGCCGCGACCGCGGTGCGCGGTAGTGGTCATCGAGCACTCCCGGGGACGACGCGTCCGCATCCTGCCACCCGTCAGGGGGTGTCGTCCCCGGCCATCTCCGACTCGATCGCGTCCAGGGTGGCTTCGATGTCGGCGAGCTGGTCGACATCCGTGACACCCGCGTCCTGGGTGACGACACCGGGGCCGGTGGGGACGGGCGGCGAGGTCTGGGTGTCCCCACAGCCGGCCAGGCCGACACCGAGGGTGGCGAGCACGGTCAGCGTGGTCGCCAGGCGGCGAAGGCGATTCACCTGGTGCCCTCCACGACCTGGCAGTGGCGGGTGCGGAAGTCGTTCAGCCGCTGCGTGATCCGCTGCAGGTCGTCGAGCCGTCCGGCGCGGCGCTCGGCCCGCTGCTCCAGCCGCTCCGCCACCTTCGGGTGGCCCTTCTCCCGCTGCTGCCGGGCCCGCTCCCGCAGCCAGGCCGCGGAGCCCTTCACATCAGCCCCGCCCTGGATGCGCTCGGTCAACCGGTCGGCCCGCTCGGTCAGTCGGGGCAGCACCTCCGCGCACAGACGCTGGGACTCCTCGGGGGTGAGGGTGATCGGCGCGTAGCCGGGGGTGGTGGAGTCGGTGGACTCGGCCCACGCGACCGGCGTCAGGGCGGCGAGCCCGATGGCGGCGGCGCATCCGGCGACGACGGCGCGACGACCCCACGTACGGACGGGCATGGTTCCTCCTGTCCCTCGGTGATGTTCTCGGTCCCGGCGATCCGGCCGGGCACGATCCAGCGTGCGTGAGACGTGTTCGACCACCGTGGGCGCAATGTTCGGGTTCGGTAAAGATCGCGGGAGCTGTGGGCGGAGCAGCCCGGCGCCCACCGGTTCCGGGTTCGCCCGATGCGGGGCGCGGGTAGCCGTGGAGAAGGACATGACCCACCGGAGGCGGCCATGACCACGCCACAGAACCGCATCGACCTGCCCTACAAGCTGAAGGTCACGGCCGGGGTGATCACCGTGATCGCCCTGGTGGCGCTGCTCATCACCTCTCTGGTCCGCGAGCAAGGCGCCCTCTACCCGCTCATCCTGGCCGGGTTCGCGGCCCTCATCGCCCTCGGCCTGGGCGGCTCACTCTGGCGGCGAGCACACCACCATTAGCTCCCGCCCGGAACTGCCCCTCCTGCCCCGTCACCGACATCGACCGTCGAAGGTGGCAGGAGCACCGAGCGTGTTGTCGCTCTGCCCCATCCCGAGCCGGGCGCCGACACCTGCCCGAACCATGATCACCATGATCCGTTCGAATCGACCAGGTCGCACGGCCCGCCGCGCTACGGTGTACCGGTAGTGACTCCAGGTGGATGATCGAGTACGGAGCGGGACTCCCCGCGGCACACCGGCGATCGGAGGGGCGCATGGCCGGGTCCGTCTCCGACGCGGCGATCGTGGCTCTCCACGGCCCCGACGGCCCGGTCGGCCTGGGCTTTCTCGCCGCGGACGACACGGTGGTGACCTGCGCCCACGTGGTCTGCCGGGCTCTGGACCTGCCGGACAACCACGTCGAAGAGCCGACCGAACCGGTCACGGTCGAGTTCTTGCTCTCGCCCCATCGCCCCCGGCTCACCGCGCAGGTGGTCGCGTGGCGTCCGTACGGCTCCGAGGCGCCCGACGACGTCGCCGTCCTCCGATTAGCCGGTCGACCTCCGAGGGACGCCACCCCGGTTCCGCTGCTCGACCAGCCCCTGGTCTGGGGAAACCAGGTCCGGATCTTTGGTGTGCCCGACGGGTACGACGACGGAGTCTGGGCGACCGGGCAGCTCCTGGGCAGGCAGGCCGGTGGCCTGGTCCAGGTCAACGACGATCACACAACCGGTTTCGGCATCCAGGCCGGGTTCAGCGGAAGTCCCGTGTGGGACGACGAGCTGGGCGCCGTGGTCGGGATGGTGGTGGCCGCGGCCGCTCCTCCGGATTTGCGCACCGGGTTCGTCGTGCCGAGCCAGACACTCCTGGACATCTGGCCCCCACTGCGCGCCCCGACCACACCCGTCCCGCCGAGCCCCTACCGGGGCCTGCAGAGCTTCCGCGAGGAGGATGCGGCGCTGTTCTTCGGCCGCGATGTCCTCGCCGAGGACGTGGCCAGAGCGGTCCGGCTCCGCCCGGTCAACGCAGTGGTCGGCCCCTCCGGCTACGGGAAGTCCTCGTTGATTGCCGCCGGGGTTCTCCCCCGCCTCCGGCGGCAGCACGACCTGGCCATCGCCGGCCCGGTCCGCCCAGGCAGCAATGCACGGCACGAGATCGCCGGGGCGCTGCTGGAACTGCTGGAACCCGGCATGAGCGTCGCGGCCCAGCTCAAGGAACGACCGGTACTGGCCGAGTCCCTCACCGAGGACCGGCTGCGCGAAGTAGTCGACGAGGTTCTCCGCCGGACCGGCAAAGCCGAGCTGCTGCTCGTCATCGACCAGCTGGAGGAGGCGCTGGACCCGGACGCGGTAGACGCCCTCGACGCGCTCGCCCCCCTCATCCAGCTCGCCCTCGATCCCGCCGCACCGCTACGGGTGCTGCTCGCGATCCGATCCGACTTCCTCGACCGCGCCCTGGCCCGCCCCGAGCTGGCCGCGGGACTGCGTGCGGTCGAAACGGTGGGCGCGATGACCACCGACCAGCTCCGCGCCGCCGTGACCGGCCCACTGCCGGAGGGATTCCGCTTCGAGGACGAGCTGGACAGCCTGATCGTCACCGAGGTCCGGCACGCCCCCGGCCAGCTTCCGTTGCTGCAGTTCGTGCTGAACGAGCTGTGGCAACGGCAGGTGAACCGCATGCTCACCCACCAGGCCTACCGCGAACTCGGCGGGGTGTCCGGCGCCCTGGCCCGTTATGCCGAGGAACACGGCTGGAACCGGCTCACCGAGCAAGAACGGGTCGTGGCACGGCGCATGTTCACCCAGCTTGTGCGGGTCGAGCCGGATCTGCCGCCGACCCGCCGAGCGGTTCGTCGCTCCGAGCTCGGGGAGGAGGCCTGGCAGCTGGCCCAGCGCATGGTCGCAGCGCGACTGCTGGTGAGCGGGCGCCGGGAAACCGTGGAGCTGGCCCACGAGGCGTTGATCACCCACTGGGACCGGCTGCGGGAGTGGGTGGAACAGAACCGCGAGTTCCAGATCTGGAAGGAAGGTTTTCGGGAACTCGTCGAGCAGTGGCAGCGCAGTGGCCGCAGTGAACCCACTCTGCTAAGCAAGGAGGACCTGGCCAAGGCACGGTACTGGGGCCGGCGACGAGCCGAGGACCTGACCCCGGACGAACGCGAATTCCTCCACAGCGCACTGCGTGCCCGGTACCAGCGTCAGGTCGCCAGATTCGGCCAGCCCGCCGCACTGATCATCATCACCTTCCTCATCGGCTTTCTCACCTGGACCAGCGACACCGTCGACAATCCCGCGGAAAAGCTCGCCTCGAACCTGCCCGCGCAGCACCGGAACACCCCCGAGGTGCTGCACAAGGTGCTCACCGCCTACAACACCGACCCGGCCGACGAGACCGTCCTGGAGAGCTTGTTCGAGCAGTACCTCGACACCTACCCGCTCGAACTGGTGCTCACCGAACCGGGATTCGATGGCACTCTCGACCACCTTGCCACCAGCGCCGACGGATCCGTTCTGGTCACCGGATCAGCCAAAGGTGCGACCCTGTGGCGCTCGGTGGACGGGCAGAAAGTCCCCACCACACTGCAGCTTCCTGCGCCCGACGACATCGCGGTCTCCCCCGACGGCACGATCATCGCCGTAGGAGCCAACAGGCGAATCCACCTGCTCGACAACACCGGCCGGGAGCTCACGTCGATCACCGTGGCACCGCACGGTGACGGTCCACCTGCCCCACTGACCGTGGCGGTCGGCAACGACGCGGTGGCGGCCTGGCTCATCGGTGAGGAGCTGGTCCGGGTCTGGGACCTGGACGGAAAACAACTCGGCGAGGTGCCCGTGGGGCAGGTCATGGGGGTGGACCTGTGGCTCGCCCAAGGCTCTCGACTAGTCGTCAGAGTGGTCGAGTCCGGTGAGATCCGGACCGGAGACTTCCGCAGCGGGCAGCTCCACACGGTCGAGGAGGGCTCACAGGTGGCGGCGGTGAACGCAGCGGGTACCACCCTGGCCACCTGCCGTCGGGTCGGTGAGGAGCACTCCCTGGTTCGAGTCCGCTCGCTCACCGAGCAGCACCAGGTCACCGAGCACACCTGGCGTGGAGACTACTGCGGCTTCCTGCACCTGGACCCCCAGGGCACACACCTGGTGCTCCCCTACCGCTCCTCCTACGAGGTGCTCGTCTACGACGTGACCGCGCAGCAGTCCTGCTGCAGGTACCACCCGGTGTCCGTCACCGGTTCCGTCCCACCCCCGGTGGCAGCGGTGGTGACCGCACCGGGTGGGCTGCGCGCCCTGCACCTCGGTCCCCAGTCTGTGTATGTCCACGCTGTTCCGTTCGACCAGCTGGACACCTACCCTCCGGACACAAGAGCCGGGGCGGTGCACCCCGACGGCACCTACCTCGCCACCAGCTGGTACCACGCCGACAGCGGGCGGTCCGTGGTCACCCTGTGGCGGAGCCAGGACCACCGTGCGGCCGAACGAATCATCGTCACCGGCATGGTGAGCCAGTTGGAGTTCGCTCCCCGCGGGGACCATCTCGCCGTCGGCTTCGCCGATCGACACGACGTGGAGATCCACGAGGTGCCCTCCCTGCGCCTGGTGCACACCCTCTCCTTCCCGGCGCAGGAGAACCTGGCTCCGCCCCTGGTGCGGTTCGACGACCGCGGGCATGTGCTCACCAGTCACGGCGGTCAGCTCAGCGTCTGGGACCTGGCCACCGGCCAGCAGGTTGGTGCGCCGCTCCCCGCTCCTGCCCCGGACGGCCTGGGCGGGGCGGTGCCGTTCACAGCGCTACCGGGCAGCTCCCGGGTGGTGGTGGTCAGCCCGAACCGGCACGGACTCGACGTGACAGACCTGGACACGCACCGGACAACCCGTGTCCCGGTAGAAGACGTCGTCACGGTGGTCGCGACCCCCGCGCCGGGTCGGGTGCTGCTGTTCCGTCGGCAAGCCGACCGATCGGTGCTGGAGTTGTGGGACCTGAACAGCCCACAGCCTGCCGGAAAACTCCTGTTCAACGGATTGCACCGAGACATGCCCGGCGAGGAATTGCGTGCCCTGGTCGGGTTCGATCCCACCCGCCGGTGGATCGTCCTTGCGAGAGAACACTACCTGTACACCTGGGACTACGACGGCGAGCCTCGGTGGCGGCTTGATGCCGCCGGTTCCCCCGCCGCACTCGCCATTGCCGGGGGCATCGCCCTGGCCAGGGATTTCTCCGGTGCGCCCCTCGCCGCAATCTCCTTGAACCCCGAGACGTGGAAGCGGCACCTGTGCTCACTGATCGGGAACCCCGAGCGTGCCGAGCTGACCAATCTTCCTTCCGGCGTCGGGCTCGACGACCTTAGGACAACCGGCCTGTGCACGACAGGCGGATAGGGCGGATGTGACCCGGATCAGTGCTCGTCCGCGCTGCTGTCCTCGCCCTGCTCCGTCGTCTCCTCCGACTGCTCGCCCTCGACCGGCCCGTCCATCCGGCGCCAGGTGAGCTTGACCTTGAGGTGCCCGTCCACCCCCGACTTGGCGATCACCGCGCCTGCCTGCGCGTTGAGCCGAACCCCGAACTCGATCTGCACCTCGTCCGGCCGCGCATCCATGTCCCGAAACCGGCGCACTGCCTCGGACGCCGCCTTACGTACCCCCGCCAACGCGGAACCGAGCGACGACGCTGCGGCCTCGACAACCTCCTTGGCTCGGGAGGCCCGGGTCATTCCTGGCTCGTTCTCGTCGACCTCCACCAGCACCGAGTCGCCGTCGCCGAGCTCGAACCGCAGCAATTTCGTCATCCCGTGGCACTCCCGATCGACCGGCCCACCCCGGACGGGCAGGGGATGATCATGATTGTTCCGGAGCCGAGCACACCGTGGGGCGGATTCGGCCGATCAGGACGGACGACCGCGGACTGCCGAACCGGCCGGGTGTGCCTCTCCGGTCACCGCCACCCGGCGGGGATACTGGCGGGGTGTCGTACTCCGACCTCGATCTCGACGGCTGGATGGCACTGTCCGACGAGCGAGCGGGCCACGTCGCCGCGGACATCGCCCGCGCGGTCGGGGCCGAGCTGGTGGGGCTGCGCCACCAGCAGTACGCGGGCCGCACGTTCCGCCTGGCACTGTTCCACCGCGGTGGCATCGAGTACTCCCTCGTGCCCGGCGGCGAGGTGACGCTCGGCTTCGACGCCGAACGGTTCACCCCCACCCCGCAACAGGCCGCCGACTACGCCGAGGACGCCGAGCTGTACGAGCTGCCCGACCTGCACACCCACCTGGACAACAAGACCACCCCGGTCCGGCGGGTGACCCTGCCGGCCCTGCTGGTGGCCACCGAGGCCGTGCACGCCGAGGAACTGTCCTACCTGGACGCGGTGGACATCCTGTCCGAGCAGGGCGAACGGCTGCTCACCCCCGATGAGTGGGAGTACGCCTGCGGCGCCGGTGCCCCCACCCTGTGGCGGTGGGGGGACGACTGCCCCGACCACTACGAGTACTCGCCCATGAAGGCGATCTGGGGGCAGGCGAACCTGTTCGGGCTGGTCTTCGAGACTGACGAGCGCACCGCCGAGCACGACGTGGTGTGTGGCGGGGACGGCGGGGTGACCAGCCACGCCGGGGCGGAGTCGTTCCTGCTCCACCTCCCGCACGCCACCGCCTTCCGCGAGGAGGAGCAGGCGAACTGGCTGCCCGCGCCGGACTTCGCCGACCAGATCTGCTACCGCCCGGTCATCCCGCTGAAGGACACCTGATCCGCCGGTGACCCGCGCCCGGTCATGGCGTGGTGGCCGGTCAACGCACGGGCTGGGGCAGCTCGTCCGCCTCGCGCAGGCTCACCCCGCGCTCCGCGACCAGCCCGAACTGCACCAGCTGACGTCCGGTCACGGCGTTCAACAACCAGTCCGCGGCGACCCGCGCCCGCCCGGAGGGCAGGGCCATCAGGTGGTAGCCGCGGGTCACCAGCCGGGCCAGGCGCCCGGAGATCGGCACGCCCAGCGGGTCGGCCACGGCGTCCCTGCCACCGAGGTCGACCACGAACCCCAGATCACGGTGCTTGTAGCGGTGCCGCTTACCGTGGCCGAGGGAGGCCGCCACGTTCCAGCCGGCCACCTTCCCCTGTCGTTGCGCGTGCTGGGCGGTCATCGGGGTGATCTCGCCCGGGCGGGTCAGGTCGGGCACGGCCGCCACGTCACCCGCCGCGAAGATCCCGTCGTGCGTGGGCACAGCCAGGTACTCGTCCACCTCCAACCGGCCCTTGCGCGTCGGCATCCCGAGCGCACCGACCAGCGGGTCCGGGCGAACCCCCACGCACCACACCACGGTCCGGGTGGGGATCTCACTGCTGTCCGAGAGCCGGACGCAGGTCGGGGTGACCTCCTCCACCGTGGTCTCCAGCCGCACGTCCACCCCGCGGCGCCGCAGCACCTGCAACGCGGGACCGGACAGCCGTTCGTCGAGGTTGGGCAGCACCCGGGGTGCCAGGTCGACCAGCACCCAGCGCACCTGGTCCTCGCGCAGGTGGGGGTCGGCGCGGACCGCCTCCCGGGTCAGCAGCTGGCCCTGGGCGACCACCTCGGTGCCGGTGTACCCGGCGCCCACCACGACGAAGGTGGTGCGGGCGGCACGGATGGCGGGGTCCGTGGTGACCGCCGCCAGCTCCAGCTGACGCAGGATGTGGTCGCGCAGGTAGATGCTCTCCGCGATCGACTTGAAGCCCTTGGCGTACTCGGCGACACCGGGCACGGACAGCAGCCGGGTGACGGCCCCACAGGCCACCACCAGCCGGTCCCAGTCGATGAGCTGCCTCCTGCCCTCGGCGTCGACCACGGTGCACGTGCGCTTCTTCGGGTCGATCCCCACCGCACTGCCGAGCACCAGCCGGGTGCGGCGCAGGGTGGTGCGGAGCGGCACGGCGATCCGACGCGGATCCAGGGTGCCCGCCGTCACCTCGGGCAGCAGGGGGACGTAGAGCATGTAGTCCGCGGGGTTCACCACCACCAGCTCGGCCGCGTCGGCGGGAAGTCGACGCTCCAGTTCCCGCAGGCAGTGGTAGCCGGCGAAACCTGCACCGAGGACGAGAACGCGTGGCCGTCGGCGGGTCGGGGCCTGGTCGGTCGTGGTGCCCATGTCACATCCCGGGGTAGACATCGACTGCTCCCCTGGTCTACCCACCGGACCGCCCGATCACGCTCCGGCCGTGTCCTCCGTACCGGGTGTGCGCCCCATCTCCGGTGTCCGTCGCGGGCGGCATAAGTTGCCGGTCCGGCACATCATGATCAAGGCCAGGGCAGAACCCGATGTCGAGAACTCGACGGCGCCGACGGACTGGAGCGAACCGGAACGCAGGCTGTGGGAGGCCTACCGGCGCGGGGTGACCAGTGGGGTGACCACCGCATCGTCCGCGGCACGGTCATCAAGCGGCTGCTGCTGCACGGCCCGAGGCTCTTCCGGTCACATCGCCCGCCTGCGCCTGCGCGGCGCCCGTATCACCGGCCAGGTCGACCTCTCCGAGGCCCGGCTGACCAATCCCGACGGCACCGCCCTGACCCTGGTGGAAGCCCAGGCAACCCGCTTGATCCCGTGTCTCCACCCGGGCTCCGCAGGAACGGTCAACCTCCAGGACGCCCGGGTCGGCCGGTTCGTCGGTGACCCCCATGCTGGCCCGGGGGGTGCCGGGTCGATCTGGGTGGGTTCCACGACGAACTCTCAGCCACCCGACCAACGACACCGGCCGTGCCCCTGCCTCAGGGCCAGCGACGGCCTGCTGGGCTGATCGGTTCAATTTCGCTTCGAACACCATCCGCCGCCGCCCAGCCCCGCCATGATCAAGAGCCATGGCAGGGCTGTTTGCCAGGAAATCGACGGCTCCGAGGGGGTGGAGCAAGCCGGAGCTCCAGCTGTGGGAGGCCTACCGGTGCGGTGAATGGCTCGATCTGAGCCAAGAGGAAGACAACGCCCCGGAACGGGGAGGGCAGTGGGGTGCTCATCGCACCATCCGGGACACGGTCATCGAACAGCTGCTGCTGCACGGCCCCGAGGCCTACCCCGGTTACACCACTCGCCTACGACTGCGCGGTGCCCGTATCACCGGTCACCTCGACCTCAGCGACAGCCGTGTCGACTCCCCGATCTCGTTCTTCGACTGTTTCTTCGAGGAACCAGTGAAGCTCAGCGGTGCCGAGCTCAACTCGGTCGAGCTCGTCCGCTCCCGTCTTCCAGGGCTCGACGCCACTCAGGTCCAGCTCACCCGCAACCTGCTGCTGTCCCGAGCCGTGATTACCGAGGAAACCCGCCTGTTCGGCGCCCGTATCAGCGGCAACCTTGACCTGACCGGGGCCCACCTCACCAACCCCGGCGGCTACGCCCTGAACCTGGACAGCGCCACCATCGACGGCAACCTGCTCGCCATCGACGGCTTCAGCGCCACCGGTGAAGTCCGCCTGCCAGGTACCCGAATCGGCGGCCAGCTCGCTCTCAACAGCGCTCGCCTGACAAACGAGAGCGGCGACGCTCTCATTCTGGACGGCGTCACCATCGACGGTGACTTGTTCGCCCGAAACATCAACACCACCGGCCAGGTCCGCCTGCTCAACGCTCGCATCGGTGGCCGACTCGATCTGACTGGCGCCCGCCTCACCAATCCCGGCGACCAGGCCCTCAGCCTGGACGGCGCCACCATCGACGGCAACCTGGTTGCCATCGACGGCTTCAGCGCCACCGGTGAAGTGCGCCTACCTGGCGCCCGCATCAGTGGCCAGCTCAACCTGGACGGCGCCCACCTGACCAACGAGAACGGCCAGGCCCTCAGCCTGGACAGCGCCACCATCGACGGTGACCTGTTCGCCCGAAACATCAACACCACCGGCCAGGTCCGCCTGCTCAGCACACACCTCAGCGGCAACCTCACCCTGACTGGCGCCCGCCTCACCAATCCCGGCGGCCAGGCCCTGAACCTGGACAGCGCCACTATCAAGGGCAACCTGGTCGCCCGAAGCATCACCGCCGTCGGTGAGATCCGCCTGCTCAGTGCGCATATCGGCGGTGTTCTCACCCTGTCCAACGCGCGTCTGACCAATGAGAACGGTGACGCCCTCAGCCTGGACGGCGCCACCATCGAGGGCAACATGTTCGCCAGCGACGGTTTCACCGCCACGGGCAAGGTCCGTCTTCCCGGCGCGCATATCGGCGGTGTTCTCACCCTGTCC
>DATCJU010000124.1:0-17744 GCA_036562635.1 Pseudonocardiaceae bacterium | reverse complement strand
GGCCTTCGTCCGGCAGCGCAAGAACCTGCCGCGCAGCGACCTGGACCGGATCGTGCGGCAGCAGGTCTTCATGGCCGGGCTCGCCCGCAAGATGTTGTCCACCGGCGTGCTCACCGACACCCGCAGGCTGAACGACATGATCACGGCGCTGCAGAGGTCGGTCGTGCTGGACGCCGGATGGGACCTGCTCGCCTTCGCCCAGCAGATGCGGGGCGTCGCCGGGGGCAACATCGAGTTCCACACCATCCCGACGGGCCGCCCCAACCTGCCCACCCCGGACGGGCAGGCGGTCGAGGTGGACCCGGCCGAAGTCAAGCGGTTCGTCAACCAGGTGATCAACCCCGCGGGGACCGACAGCACCGCGCCTGCTCCGGAGGAGGGCAACTCCGCCATCACGGTGGACGTGCGCAACGCCTCCGGGGTCTCCGGGCTGGCGGCGCGGGTGATGGAGCAGCTGGGCGACACCGGTTTCACCAAGGGTGAGACCGGCAACGCCGCCTCCCGTCGCACCTCCGTGGTGCGGCACGCCCAGGGCGAGGAGGAGGCCGGGAAGAAGGTGGCCGCCGCACTGGACGGGCTGCCCGTGGAACCCGACAGCAACATCCCCAGCGGGCACGTGTGGGTGTACCTGGGGAAGGACTACGCCGGTCCCGGCTCGCAGAACCTCGGGGCTCCCGGGGTGGTCGCGCTGGACGGCGCCGTCCCGCAGCGTGGCCCGTACCTCGGGCAGACCGGGAGCGAGCCGGTGATCAACGCGGACGACGTGCCCTGTGTGAACTGACCACGTCCTCCCGGGGTTGCTGCGATTCCGGCCACATCCGACGCTCCGACGGAAACCCCCCGCCGATTTTCCCCAACCGCATAGCCTGAACGGATGTCACCGGGTCAGGTGGAACATGCGGGAGACGCCGACACCACTGCAGCTCGGTGTCACTGTCACCACCAGGTCCGGCGACACGACGGGGGGAGGAGCACGTGGAGGACCAGCCGACCGGAGGCGGACGGGCCGGTGGCTCGCCACGCCCGAGTTCGGCCACCGGCGACTCCCGTCGGGTCCTGCCCCACTCGATCACCGAGCTGGCCCGGATCCGCCGCGCACTGCGTCAGCGTGCGGCGGAGGAGCACCGGAAGGGCGACGACGACGCCCCCACGGTGATGATCCCCCTCCGCCCGGCGACGTCACGTGGCGGGAAGGCGGAGGACGGCACGGAGGACGCCCCCACCGTCAGGATCTCCTTCGAGGGCACCCGGAAGGACGGCTCCGGCGACCCCGATCCGGCGGACGCGGCCACCGACTCCCCCCAGGAGGAGCAGCCGGAATCGGGCACGCGGGCGCGTTCCGACCGGATACGTCGGGTGGCCCTGGTCACCGGGCGGTCCCTGCTGGCCATGGTCTCGGTCGTCGCCCTCGTCGTCACCGGTTTCGCCTGGTCGACACTGGACCGGCTCAACTCCAGCATCAACACCACCGACGTGCTCGTCGACATCCCGAAACCGTCGGTCGAGACGGAGACCGAGACCGAGACCGACGGCGCGATCGACATCCTGTTGGTGGGCAGTGACAGCCGCACCGACGCCGAGGGCAACCCCCTGCCGGAGAGCGTGCTCAAGCTGCTGCGCACCGAGAGCACCACCGGCCTGAACACCGACACGATCATCGTGATGCGGATCGCGGAGGACGGCAGCGGTGCGCACGCGATCTCCATCCCCCGCGACACCTACGTGTCGATCCCGGGCTACCAGGACGACAAGATCAACGCCGCCTACGGGGTGACCAAGTCCCGTCGGGCCCGGGAGCTGCGCGACCAGGGGGTCACCGACCGCAAGCAGATCGAGCAGGAGTCCGCCCAGGCCGGGCGGCGGGTCCTGGTGCAGGTGGTGCAGGACCTGCTGGGGCTGCAGATCGACCACTACGCCGAGGTCAATCTCTACGGCTTCTACCTGCTCACCGAGGCGGTCGGCGGGGTGGAGGTGTGCCTCAAACGCGCCACCAGCGACCCCGACTCGGGCGCGAACTTCCGGGCCGGACGGCAGACCATCACCCGTGGGGACGCGCTGGCCTTCGTCCGGCAGCGCAAGAACCTGCCGCGCAGCGACCTGGACCGGATCGTGCGGCAGCAGGTGTTCATGGCCGCGGTGGTCAACAAGGTGCTCTCCACCGGCACGCTCACCGACCCGCAGAAGCTGAACGGACTGATGGAGGCGGCACGCAAGTCGCTCGTGCTGGACGCCGGATGGGACGTGCTCACCTTCGCCCAGCAGATGCAGGGCCTCGCGGCGGGCAACGTCGAGTTCTACACCCTCCCGGTGGAGGAGGTGGGGGCCCGCAACGAGCGGGGGCAGAGCATCATCACGGTGGACAAGGAGAAGGTGCGTCGCTTCGCCGCCGACGTGCTGCGGGGCAGGGCGGGTGGCGAGACCCCGACCACGGACGGGACGGGTACGGCATCGGCTCCCACCTCGACCCCCTCCGACGCGTCCGGCGGGTCGGAGCAGAACCCCACCGACCGGTGGGGAACCGGGCCGGGACTGTGGTTGGACGGTGCCGCGCCGCTGGTTCCCCTGCCGCAGCAGACGGAGCAGGAACCCATCACCGCCGATGGCGTGCCCTGCGTGTACTGAGACGACGCACCTGCGTGTCCTGAGAAGCTTGAGCGGCTCCCGGCCCCGGGACCGCGCGGCCGACCGTGGTCACCGGGGTGGGCACCGTGCCCCGGAGTTCACCGCGTACCGGCCGGATGCGGGTGTCCCGCACCGACGCAGGAGGAAACATGACGATCACCGACGCCCTGCTCGGACCGTTGCTGAAGGCGGACCCGGCGCGTCCGCTCATCACCCACTACGACGGGAGGTACGGCTCCCGGGCGGAGCTGTCCCGGGCCACCGTCGCCAACTGGGCGGCCAAGACGGCGAACTGGCTGTGCGACGAGCTGGACGTGGAGCCGGGCACCCGGGTGGCGGTGGTGCTGCCTCCGCACTGGCAGACGGTCGGGGTGTTGCTGGGGGCGTGGTGGTGCGGCGCCGAGATCACCGATGATCCCGCAGGAGCCGCCGTGGCGTTCGTGGGGCCCGACGCCTCCGCCGACGGCGCGGGGGCCGACCTGGTGGCGGCGGTCGCACTCGACCCGTTGGGTCGTGGTCTGACCGACCCGCCGGAGGGGACCGTGGACTACATCGGCGCGGCCCGGGTGCACGGCGACCGTTTCACGCCGTTGTTCCCGGTGGACGGGGCCACCCCGGCGCTGCTCGGCACCACGGTGGACGAGCTCGTGGCGCAGGCCCGGCGCCGGGCCGAGGAGCTGGGGGCGACCGACGGCGAGCGGGTGCTGTGCACCGGCGAGTGGTCGCCGGCCGGTGGTGTGGTGGACCGGCTGCTGGCCCCGTTGGCGGTGGGTGGGTCCGTGGTGCAGGTGACCGGGTCCGTCACCGAGGCGGAGCTGGCCGAGCGGGCGACCGTCGAGCGGGTGACCGCGACGCTGGACGTGACGGTGCCGGGCGTGCGTCGGCTGGGCTGAAGCCGCGCGGTCGGAAGACCCCGGTGGCTCCGTGCCTGCGGGCACGGAGCCATTCGATGTGCGAAGGACCCGGTCAGTCGTCCTCGCCGGTCAGCAGTTCCAGCGCGTCGTCGACCAGGTCCGCGGCCTCCTCGCCGATCACCTCGGCCAGGGCGTCCTCCAGCGCGTCGTCCACCGCACGCACTCCCTTCACGTTCACGTCACCGGAACAGAAGTTGATCATGGATCACCACGTTCCGACCGCCCTGGGCGGGTACCCCGAGAGGGGTAAGCGGTAGTTCGCCCAGGAGTGTTACCGGGGACGGTGCCTGTGCACGCTGCGATCAGCGGGCAACTGTCAGGGGGACTGCCAGGCTGACGACAGCAGCACACTGTGAGGGAGATCACAATGATCAGCACCGCGTTCCGTGCCGGAGCCCCCGGCTGGATCGACCTCGGCACGCCGGACATCGACACCACGGCCCGCTTCTACGGTTCGGTGTTCGGGTGGGAGTTCCGGTCCTTCGGGCCGGAGATGGGGAACTACGGCTTCCTCCTGAAGGACGGCAAGGTCATCGGCGGACTCGGCCCGCTCACCGAGGAAGGCGCCCGCTCGGCCTGGATGATCTACTTCGACACCGCGGACGTCGAGGCGACGACCCACGCCGTGGAACGGTCCGGCGGCACCGTGCGCATGCCACCGACCGAGCCCGCCGAGGAAGGACGGATGGCCCAGTTCACCGACCCGCAGGGCGGGCAGTTCGCCGCCTGGCAGCCCGGCACCATGCCGAGCATGGAGCTGGTGAACGCACCGGGCTCCCTGCTCTGGACCGAGCTGTACACCACCGACGCCGACGCCGCCAAACGGTTCTACGGCTCCGTCTTCGGCTGGGAGACCACGGACACGTCGATGCCGGGCGGCGAGGGGACCTACTCGATGATCTCCCCCGCCGGAGGCGGTGAGGAGCTCATGCAGGGCGGGCTGTTCCAGCTGGACGGCAGGGACCTGCCCCAGAGCGGGGGCCGCGCCTACTGGCACCCGGTGTTCCACGTCGAGGACTGCGACACCACGGTGGCCGCGGTGCGGGACAACGGCGGCACCGTGGAGATGGGCCCGGAGGACGCGGAGGGCGTCGGACGGATCGCGGTCTGCACCGACCCGGCCGGAGCGGAGTTCGTGCTCCTCACCCCCAGCCCCCTGTGACCCACACGAGCAGGCACGCCCCACCGGCGGGCGACGACGAACGGCCCGACCGCGTCCGGCGATGCACACCGGAGCGCGGCCGGGCCGTCGACGTGTCCGCGATCAGCCGCGCAGCAGGGCGCGGGACATGACGACACGCTGGATCTGGTTGGTGCCCTCGTAGATCTGGGTGATCTTGGCGTCCCGCATCATCCGCTCCACCGGGAAGTCGCGGGTGTAGCCGGCACCACCGAACAGCTGCACCGCGTTGGTGGTCACCTCCATGGCCACGTCCGAGGCGAAGCACTTAGCCGCCGCGGAAATGAAGCCGAGGTTCGGCTCACCGCGCTCGGCGCGCGCCGCCGCCACGTACACCATGTGCCGGGCGGCCTCGACCTTCATCGCCATGTCCGCGAGCATGAACTGCACCGCCTGGAAGTCGGCGATGGCCCGCCCGAACTGCTTGCGCTCCTTGACATAGGCCAGCGCGGCGTCCAGCGCGCCCTGGGCGATGCCCACGGCCTGGGCACCGATGGTCGGACGGGTGTGGTCCAGCGTCCGCAGCGCGGTCTTGAAGCCGGTGCCCGGCTCACCGATGATCCGGTCGGCCGGGATGGTGCAGTCCTGGAAGTAGATCTCCCGGGTCGGCGAGCCCTTGATGCCGAGCTTGCGCTCCTTGGGGCCCACCTCGAAACCCGGGTCGTCCTTGTGCACCACGAAGGCGGAGATGCCGTTCGCGCCCTTGTCCGGGTCGGTCACCGCCATCACGGTGTACCAGGTGGACTCACCGGCGTTGGTGATCCAGCACTTGGTGCCGTTGAGCACCCAGTGGTCACCGTCCAAGCGGGCGCGGGTGCGCATCGACGCCGCGTCCGAGCCGGCCTCCCGCTCGGACAGCGCGTAGGAGGCCATCGCCTCACCGGACGCCACCGAAGGCAGCACCAGCCGCTTCAGCTCCTCCGATCCGCTCAGCAGGATCGGCATGGTGCCCAGCTTGTTCACCGCCGGGATCAGCGAGGAGGAGGCACACACCCGGGCGACCTCCTCGATGACGATGCAGGTGGCAACCGAGTCGGCGCCCTGACCGTCGTAGGCCTCGGGGATGTGCACGGCGTGGAAACCGGCCTTGACGAGGGCCTCGAGCGCCTCACTGGGGAAACGCTCCTGTTCGTCGACGTCGGCGGCGTGCGGGGCGATCTCCTTCTCGGCCAGGGCCCGCACGGCCTCCCGCAACGCCTCGTGCTCCTCGGCCAGCTGGTAGGTGCCGAAGCTCGGGTTCACGGTGGTTACCTCCGAGTAGCGGGTTCGCTGAACTGAATGTTAGCCCTCGTTCACCCACTCGGAGTGTGCCCTGAATCGCAACATCCCGGGAGGACGAACGGTCGACGTCGCTCGGTTCCGGGGCTCAGTCCCCGGCGAGTCGCTCCCGCAGCGCGGCGTCCTTGGCCAGCACCAGCTCCTCCAGTTCGGCCTGGAACCGCGCCATCCGCTCCCGCAGCCGGGCCGCCAGCTCGTCCGAACCCGTGGAGAGCATGCGCACCGCGAGCAGACCGGCGTTCCGCGCCCCGCCCACCGAGACCGTGGCCACCGGCACCCCGGCCGGCATCTGCACGATCGACAGCAGCGAGTCCATCCCGTCCAGGTGCTTCAACGGCACCGGCACCCCGATCACCGGCAGCACGGTCGCCGAGGCCACCATGCCCGGCAGGTGCGCGGCCCCGCCCGCACCGGCGATGATCACCCGCAGACCGCGGTCCGCCGCCGACCTGGCGTAGTCCAGCATCCGCCCGGGAGTGCGGTGCGCGGACACCACGCTCACCTCGTAGGGCACCTCGAACTCGTCCAACGCCGTCGCGGCGGCCTGCATCACCGGCCAGTCCGAGTCACTGCCCATGATCACGCCGACCAACGGCGCGCGGTCCCGCTCCACCTCGCCTGCCTCCGTGCGTCTCGTGCCCCACCCGCAGCCCGGCACCGGCCGGCCCCGCGTGCGACTCCCTACCAGTACCCGACCGGCCCCGCGGTCAGTGCCGCGGCTCCCAGCCGTCCGACCACTCGGCGTGCGACAGCCAGTGCGCCGCCAGACGGGCGCGTTCGCGCACCTGCTCCATCCGCGCGCCCAGCACCGTCACGTGCCCGATCTTGCGGCCCGGCCGCTCCGCCTTGCCGTACAGGTGCACGTGCACGTCCGGGAAACGGGCGAACAGGTGGTGCACCCGCTCGTCCATCGCCATCGCCGGGATCGTCGAGGCACCCAGCACATTGGCCATCACCACGGCCGGCGCCACCGGTTCGGTGGTCCCCAGCGGATAGTCCAGAACCGCCCGCAGGTGCTGCTCGAACTGCGAGGTGCGGGCACCCTCGATCGTCCAGTGCCCGGAGTTGTGCGGGCGCATCGCCAGCTCGTTGACCACCAGGCCCTGCGCGGTCTCGAACAGCTCGACCGCGAGCACACCCACCACGCCCAGCTCGGCGGCCACCCGCAGGGCCAGTTCCTGGGCCTGCTGCGCCCGCTCCTCGGTGAGTTCGGGGGCCGGTGCGAGCACCTCGACGCAGATGCCGTCGGCCTGCACGGTCTGCACCACCGGCCAGGCCGCGCCCTGCCCGAACGGGGACCGGGCGACCAGGGCGGCGAGTTCCCGACGCATCGTCACGCTCTGCTCCACCAACAGCGGCGTGCCGGCCTCGAGCATCTCCGGCACCAGCCGGTGCGCGCTCTGCGGGGTGTTCAGCACCCACACGCCGCGGCCGTCGTAGCCGCCACGGGCCGCCTTGAGCACACACGGCCACCCGTGCTCCGCCCCGAACCGCAGGACGTCCCCCACCTCGGTGACCTCGGCGAACGGTGGGACCGGCAGCCCCAGCTCGGCCAGGCGACGACGCATCGCCAGTTTGTCCTGGGCGTACAGCAGCGCCGCCGACCCCGGGTACACCCGGAAGCCCTCGTCCTCCAAGGCGCGCACGTGCTCGTTGGGCACGTGCTCGTGGTCGAAGGTCAGGACGTCGCAGTCCGCGGCGAAGGAACGCAGTGCCGCCAGGTCCGTGTGGTGACCCAGCACCACGTTCGGGCTCACCAGTGCGGCGGGATCGGAACCGGAGACCGCCAGCACACGCAGTGACTGGCCGAGGGGGATCGCCGCCTGGTGGGTCATACGGGCCAGCTGCCCGCCGCCGACCATGCCGACGATCGGGGTACCGGTGCGTGGGTCCACGGGCTGAACAGCGTAAACCATGGGAAGCCCCGTATCGCCCGCCGACCGGTCCCACGGCCGGAGCGGGTGAGGCGGGTTACACCGCGTTGCGATACGGGAGCACCGTGCTACACCGCCCGCATCGGCCCGCCCCTCGCTACGTACACTTCGTCGAGTGGCCGTTGTCGAGACAGTGCTGTCCCGGGTGCCCGACCCGGTGCGTCGACTCGTTGCCAGGCACCACGAACTGCTGAAGTTCGCGGTGGTCGGCGGGACCACGTTCGTCATCGACACGGCGATCTTCACCGTGCTCAAGACCACGATCCTGGCTCCCAAGCCGGTCACGGCGAAGGTGATCGCGGTCCTGATCGCCACGATCGTGTCCTACGTGCTCAACCGGGAGTGGTCGTTCCGCACCCGGGGTGGTCGGGAACGCCACCACGAGGCCGCACTGTTCTTCCTCATCAGCGGGATCGGCATGGCGCTCACCGCGGCACCGCTGTGGGTGTCCCGGTACGTCTTCCACCTGGAGGAACCGCACGTCAGCCGGCTGGTGGAGGAGATCGCCGACTTCGCCAGCGCGCAGATCCTGGGCACCCTGATCGCCATGGCGTTCCGCTGGTGGGCGTTCCGCAAGTGGGTCTTCCCGCAGGAGAACGCCCGGCTCCGCGGCCAGGCCGACACCGCCTCCGAGGAGGAGCTGCAGGAGCTCGGCCGCTCGTGATCCTTCGGGCCCGTTCCGGGCGGTTCAGCGTGGCCTGCCCTCCGCCGGCCACTCCAGGTCCAGGACTTCCTGGGCCCGTGCCAGCCGCAGGAACACGGTGAAGGTGGCGGGGCGGGCGGTGCTCAGTTCCAGCCGGCCCCCGTCGGCCTCCACCAACGCCCGGGCCAGTGCCAGGCCCACCCCCGTCGACCCGCTGCCGGACACCCCGCGGTCGAAGATGTGCGGCACCAGCTCGTCCGGAATGCCGCGGCCGTGGTCGGAGACCTCCACCACCGCGGTGCCCCCGCCGGCTCTCTCCCCGCGCCGCGCGGTCACCGTCACCGTGCCGTCGCCGTGCTGCAGCGCGTTGTCCAGCAGCACCCCGATGGCCTCCCGCAGCCGGGCCGGGGTCGCCCGCACCAGCAGCCCGGAGGGCACCCGCACCCGCAGCGTCCTGCCCCGGGCCCGCAGCAACTCGGTCCATTCCGCGGTGATCCGCTGCAGCTGCTCCCCCAGGTCGACCGGCTCGGCCCCCACCTCCCGGGCCGCGCGGGCGGCCGCCAACAGCTCATCCAGGGCCGTGGTCAACCGTTCGGTCTGCTCCAGCGCCGCGGTCGCCTCGGTCACGACCTCGGGGTCGGAGTGCAGGGTCAACCCCTCCAGGCGCAGTCGCAGCGCGGTGATCCGGCTGCGGATCTGGTGCGAGACGTCCCCCACCAGGTGGCGTTCGCGCTGCAACAGCTGCGCCACGGCCTGGGCGGAGGCGTCCAACGCCTCGGCCACCCGGTCCAGTTCGGGGATACCGTGCCGCTGCCGTGTCGGGCGGAAGTCGCCCGCGCCGAGCCGGGCGGCCCGTTGCGCCACGAAGCGCAGCGGCTCGGCCAACCGGTGCGCAGTGAGCGAGGCCACGATCATCCCGACACCCACGGACACCGTCACCAGCAACCCCACCAGCAGGGTCATCTCGGTCTGCGACCGGCGCAGGGAATCCGAGGGCACCAGCAGCGAGACGTACCCCTGCCGCACCGTGGGGGCCGTCTCCACCAGGGCGTCCGGGCCGGGATCGGGACCGTAGCTGATCTCCCCGATCGTGGGCCCGGACACGACCAGCCGTCCCCCCTGCGGCACGGCCAGGCTCACCTGCCGCAGGTCCACCCCGTCACCGCTGGCGAGCTGCTCGTCGATGATCGCCGAGACCTGGTGCACCCGACCGGACAGGTCGTCCCGGGTGAGGTCCTCCACCACACGTGTCGCCGCCCACCCCAGGGGGATGCCCAGTGCCGCAGCCGTCACCGCCACCGCGAGCAGGGTGGCCAGCAGGATCCGTCGACGCACCGCCGTTCCCGTTCAGTTCGTGTTGAAGCGGAAGCCGACACCACGGATGGTGGTGATGCGCCGCTCCCCGTCCCGGCCGGGCCCGTCACCGATCTTGCGGCGCAGCCAGGAGATGTGCATGTCGAGGGTCTTGCTGTGCCGCAGCTCCGGGTCCTGCCACACCTCGCTGATGATCTCCTCCCGGGTCACCACCTGACCGGCGCGCTGCACCAGCACCCGCAGCAGCTCGAACTCCTTGTTGGCCAGCACGACCTCCCGGCCGTCCACCGTCACCCGACGTGCGGTCAGGTCGACCCGCACCCCGTTGGTCTCCACCACCTCCGGCACCCGACGACGCAGCAGGGCCCGGATACGTGCCATCAGCTCGGCCAGGCGGAACGGTTTGGCGACGTAGTCGTCGGCCCCCGCGTCCAGTCCGACCACGAAGTCGACCTCGTCCGCCCGGGCGGTGAGCATGAGCACCGGGATACCGTGCCCCTCGGCGCGCAGCCGGCGGCACACCTCCAGGCCGTCCAGCTCCGGCAGTCCCAGGTCGAGCACCAGCAGATCCGCCCGCCCGGAGACGGCGGTGCGCAGCGCGGTGGGTCCGTCCCCGACGACCTCCACCTGGTACCCCTCCCGCTGCAACGCTCTGGCCAGCGGCTCGGCGATGGCAGGATCGTCCTCAGCTAGCAGCACCACGCTCACGGTTCCAGTGTGGCCCTGCACCCGGTGACGTCCACGGGCACGGGGGTGGCCACACGGGAGTTGTATCGGACGTGGCACCATCACCCACCGTGACGACCCACGCCGCGGACCTCGAGCTCGCCCTGCGCCTGGCCGACACCGCCGACGCGATCACCCTCGCTCGGTTCCGTTCCCGCGACCTGAAGGTGGAGCGCAAGCCGGACCGTACTCCGGTGACCGACGCCGACACGGCGGTCGAGGACGCGGTGCGGCGGGTGCTGGCCGCCGAGCGCCCGGAGGACACGGTGGTGGGCGAGGAGCGCGGTGGGCACGTCGAGGACGGTCGGGCCTGGGTGCTGGACCCGATCGACGGCACCAAGAACTTCCTGCGCGGGGCGCCGGTCTGGGGCACGCTGATCGCACTGGTGGAGGACGGTCGCCCGGTGGTCGGGGTGATCAGCGCCCCGGCGCTGCGGCGCCGCTGGTGGGCCGCGACCGGCAGGGGCGCCTGGACCTCGGACGCCGACGGGACGCATCGCCGGATCTCGGTGTCCGCGGTACGGGATCTGGCCGACGCCTACGTGTCCACCACCCACCTGGGCACCTGGGTGGAGTACCGCTCCCGTGAGGCCTACCTGGCACTGGTGGACGCCTGTTGGGAGAACCGGGCGTTCGGCGACTTCTGGCAGCACTGCCTGGTTGCCGAGGGGGCCATCGACCTGGCGGCCGAGCCGATCGTCAATCCGTGGGACGTCGCCGCGGTGCAGATCCTCGTCGAGGAGGCCGGCGGCCGGTTCACCGACCTGGACGGGCGGCCCCGCTACGACGGGGGCACCGCACTGTCGTCCAACGGTCGGTTGCACGAGGCGGCACTGGCCCTGCTCAACGGTCACCCGGGCCGCTGACCGCGCCGGACGGGGGTCAGTTCCGGTCGGTGGTGTCGGCCCTGAGGGCGCCGCGTACCACCTGGGACCAGGTGAGCCGACCGAACAGGTAGAAGCAGGCGACCTGTTCGCTGGCGAAACGGGCCCAGTCGTAGCGGTTGCCCTGTTCCCGCCAGAACACCTCCCACACCGGTTCGCCGCCGTCCTCGCCGGGATTCTCGTCCCGCACCAGACACCAGGTGCCGTCGGCCTCCGTCCCGATGGACACCACCTCGCGGGGCACCCCGACGGCCTCCAGCCACTGTGTGACCGTCTCCGCGTTCACCCGGCGACCTCCTCACCCGTGATCTCACCCGTGATGTCCTGCAGGTAGCCCAGGGCGACCAGGTCCGCCACCGGGTAGGTGGTGCGGTAGCGCTCCCCGCCGCCCGGTTGCCCGAACCAGGGTGCCGTCACGGCCCGCCACACCGGTAGCGGCCGGAGCACCCGGTAACGGTGGTAGCCGTGGTCGAGGTACTCCGGTGGCAGCGAACGTCGCGGGAACGGGGTGCCCGCCGCGAAGAGCACCCGTCCCTCGGGACCGCCGAAACGGTCGAGTTCCGTGCCTGGTTCGAGCACCCGGGGCGTACTGCCCTCGGGATCGGCCGCTCCCTCCGGGAACATCTCGGCGGGAGGCCAGGCGTACTCGGCGTGCCGCCCCGAGTCCGGGTCAGCCGGACGCACCTGGAACCGCCGCTGCCAGTCCGGGCCGGAGGGGTCGGGGAGCGGCTCGTGGCCGGTGAGCAGGGCACGCACCGCCGGGGCGTCCCCGTCGCGCGGCACACCCGGCCGCGGGGCGGGCGTGCCGGAGCACACCCGCGCCAGGGCCTGCGCGTCGTCGACCAGTGCGGAGTCCGGGTGGTCCTGCGGTGGGAAGCGGAGCCCGGCGGCGAGATCCAGCTCCGGTGGCGGGGCCGGGAGCTGCCGGGTCGGCCGGGCACTGGGCTTGGGCAGGTGGCCGATCGGGAACAGGTGCATCAGGAACGTCATCACCATCTGTTCCCGTGCCGCGGCCTGTTCCCGTGCCGCGGCGGCGTCCGCCGTCACGGGGGCCGCGGGCTGTCGGCCGCCCGGGACGGCGTCCTGCTGCGGTCCCGGCGGGACGACCGGTGCGGGAGGGGCGAACGGCCGAGGCTGACCGGCGTAGGACCCCACCGTCACGGCGGGGTGTCCACCGGCCCAGACGGCGGAACCCTGTCCGGGCCGGAGTGTGGCATCGGCACGGGGAGCCGCTCCCCGGTGTGCCGCCACCGCACCCGGCACCCCACCGGGGACACCCGGTGCTCCGGGCGTTACCCCGGGGCCTCCGGGCATCACCCCGGAACCACCGGGGAGGAAACCGGGCCCGACGCTCCCGGGGGAACCGGAGACGCCGCCGAACGGCCCGGCCGGCTGAGCCGGTCCACCGGGAACCACGGCACCGGGCCCGCCCACGACCGGCGCCGCTCCCGGCATCGCGGGCGCGGCAGCCCACATCTGCTGCACCTGGTGCGCCTGTCGAGGCGGTTCCACGGGCGCGCCGGTCATTGGTACCGCGAGCCCACCCCGTGTGGTCCGGATCGTCTCCTCGACCGTCCAGCGGTCGGTCCGGGTGGTGTCGGACGGGACCGGGTCGACAGCGACGGGACCGGTGCGGTCCGGATCGGCGTCGGCCGGTGTGTCCGCGAACCCGGACGTGGTGTCCGACGCGCCGCCGACGGTGTGCGTCACGGCGTCGACGGTCCGGGACACCGTGTCCAGCTGCCCGGCCCCGACGCTCGGCGTGTCCACCCCGCCCGGCTGGGCGGGACGGGGCGCGTCCCCCACCACCACACCGCTGCCCAGCGTGACGGCGGAGGCGAGCGTGTCGTTGAGGGCGGCGACATCGGCGGCGACGGCGCGGGCCACCGTGTCCAGGCCGAGCAGCGCGGTGGGATGTCCGGCCGCAGCGGCCTGCTCGGCGACGTCCCGGTGCCGGGCCAGACCCACCAACCGTCGGACGATCTCCACCTTGGCCGCACCCACCTGTTCGGCGGCGTGCTCCAGTCGGTCGGCCGCGGCGTGGCAGTCCCGCACCAGGGTGGGCAGGTGGCCGGTGCCGGGGGCCACGAATCCGTCCCAGTACCGGCGGGCGGCCTGCGCCGTGCCTCCCTCGCTCCCGTCGAGCGCCTTCAGGGCTTCCTGGGCCAGGCCGTCGGCCTCGGCCGCCAGGGCCTGGAGCCGCTCGGCCGCCGCACGCCACGCCTCGGCCTGCGCCCGCATGGCGTCCTCGTCGGCTTCCGGCCAGTGCACTCCCGCTCTCGCGGCGAGGTCGGCGAACTCGGCCGGCAACTCGATGCCCATGCCGCCTCCTCACCGCCCGGTGGCACGCAGCTCCGCGACACCGGCCTGGTCGGCCTGCTGGTAGGTACGCGCGGTCGCGGCGAACCGGGAGCCCACCTCGCCGAGCCGGTCGGCGAGCCCCGTCAGCCGCTCCAGGGCGTCCGTGGCCGGGGCGGTGTGGGCGGCGGCGAAGGCACGACCGGCCGGGTCCTGCCCCCAGCACTCGCCGGTGTCGTCCAGGACCTGCCGCAGCGCTGCGGCGATCTCCCCGGCCTGCGCGGCGAGCTGGGTGAACCGACCGGCACAGTCGGCGAGTCGTTCGTGGTCGCTGCGGAAGAACGCACCGGTCACGCCGTCCTCCTGTCCCCGCGTGGAACCGCCGCTCCCGGGCGGCGCCCACGAGCCGCCGCTCCACGCACTCCGCACGTCCGGCCCACGGTCACCTCCCGTACGACTCCTCGATCAACCAGCTGCGCGGTTCCCCCTCGTCCTCGGCCTCCGCCGCGACCGCAGGCGGAGCGATCTCCTCCGGGGCCAGGTCGGCGGTGCCGGCGAGCACGGCGCGCGGGTCCACGCCCTGCGGGAGGGCCTCACCGAGCACGTGCTCGACCCGCCCTGCGGCCGACCGGGCCGCCGCCGCAGCCACCTGGACCACCAGGCGGGCGAGTTCGGCGGGACGGTGCCGCTGGTAGGCGGTGTCCTCGATGGTCAGGTCGACCAGCTCACCCCTGGAGCCGACGGTGGCGCTCACCGTTCCGTCCGCGCTCCGGGCAGTCTCCCTGATCATGATCAACGCACGGTGCACGTCGCCGAGTTGTTCCCGGCTCCGCCGGTAGTCCGCGAGCAACTGCTCCACCTGGTCCCGGTGATCGGACGGCATGATCACCTCCCCGATCGGCGCGGTACCGACATGTGCCCGTGACGGCAGGAGTTCGACGGTCACCCGGGCGGTTCGGTTCCGTTCGGGTGCGTCTAATCACCCGTTCCAGTGAGGGGACCACCCGAGGAGCGGAACCGGCCTGTGCGGCAGACCACATCGGGCCGCGCCCACCCACACCGGAGGAGCAGGATCGACTCCGTGTCGACCATCGCTTTCGAGGACCTCGAGCCCGGTCTGGTCATCGATCTCGGCGAGGTCGTGGTGGACCGGGAGGAGATGCTGGCCTTCGCGCGACGATTCGATCCGCAGCCGTTCCACCTGGACGAGGAGGCCGGCCGACGTTCGATCCTGGGCGGCCTGTGCGCCTCGGGGTGGTTCACCGCCTCGCTGTGGATGCGTGCCTACGTGGACCACGTGCTCGCCGACTCCACCTCGCAGGGCTCCCCGGGTGGCCAGGAGCTGTCCTGGCTGGCCCCGGTGTTCCCGGGCGACCGCCTGCGGTGTCGGCTGGAGGTGCTGTCCTCCCGCCGTTCCCGCCGCCGACCCGGGCTCGGCGTGGTGGAGATCCTCGGCACCGCCCACCGTCCGAAGGACGACACGCCGGACGGCGAGGAGTGCGTACTGCGGTTCCGCTTCGTCGGGCTGTTCGGCACGCGCGAGTCGGAACCGGTCTCCTCGAGCTGAATCCCCGACGGTCACCCGGCCGCCGGCTCCGGGACGAAACGCGGATCGGACACCCGCAGACCCGCGGTGACCGCGGCGTGCACCGTGCGGGCCAGTACCGAGCCGATGGTCGACCGCGGCCCGCCGTAGGACTCGGCCGGCCCGCTCGCCGGGCACAGCAGCACCACCGCGTCGGTGCAGGTTCCGGTGCCCGCCACCCCCGCCTGCACCAGCGCCTGCGCCTTGGCCTCCGCGATGGTGGCGACCGCGTTCACCAGTGCCGCCTCGGACAACCGCACCGGGGACCAGCACACGGCGTTGATCGTGCCGACCACCGGGCCGAGCGTGGGCTCCTCCGGGGCGGCCGCCCATATCGGACAGCCCACGCCGGTGGTCACCACGGCGCGTACCCCGGCCTCGTCGACCGTCACCGCGTGCCGCACGTCCACGGCGGTGAGCAGTCCCGTTCCCGGGCCGGTGAGCCCCACCTCCGCGGCGATCTCCGTCACGTGCACGTCCGGGTCCCGACGGTCGTAGCCGTCCACCACGGTCGCGTTGAGCACCCACGCCCGCTCGCCCAGCCCACCGCCGTGGGAACCGGACGAGATCGCCAACCACGGCCGTTCCGACCGCCACAACAGCACCGGGCGCCGCGCGGCACCGCACCCGTACCAGCCCAACCGGGGTGCGGGTGGCGCCCAGCGAGCCGTCACGACCTGTCGGCGGCCACCGACCGCCGGACCACGGCCCGTCGGGCACCACGCCGTTCCACCAGCTCGAACCCGGCGCCGAGGAACAGGTTGAGCGTGCCGTGGTAGAGCTCCCCGGAGTCACGGCACTGTCCGGCGGTGTCCACCGGATAACCCTCCACGCTCTGCGCGCCGTGCCGGGTCGCATGGGCCACCGCGGCGTCCAGCAACGTCCGGGCCACCCCGCGCCGCCGGGCGCGGTGGTGGATGAAGAAGCACGTCACCGCCCACACCCGGGCCGGGTCCTGCGCCGGGTCGGCGGGGGCGGCGATCCGGGAGCGTTCCAGGCGCACCTGCCCGGCCCGGGGGGCGACCGCCACCCACCCCACCGGTTCGCCCTCCTCCAGGGCGAGCAGTCCCACCGGCGCGCCCTGACGCACCAGGCCGCGCAACAGTTCCCGGTTCGCGGTGCCGCTGTTGCGCGCGAAGTCACGGGCACTCTGCCGGAACCAGGTGCACCAGCACCCGGCGACGGCACCCCGGGGACCGAACAGCCGCTCCAGCAACGGCCAGGTCCGCTCGGTCAGCTCCACGATCTCCAGCCCGGTGCCCACCGGGCTCACCGACGGCGCGGCCATCACCCGGCCAGGGCCCGGACCACGCGCGACGGGCTGGGCCGGCCCAGTCGTTCGGACATCCACACGCTCGTGGCGACCAGCTTGTCCAGGTCCACCCCGTGCTCGATGCCCAGACCGTCCAACATCCACACCAGGTCCTCGGTGGCCAGGTTGCCGGTGGCCGACTCGGCGTACGGGCAGCCACCCAGCCCACCGGCCGAGGAGTCGATGGTGGTCACACCCGCGCGCAGGGCGGCCAGGGTGTTGGCCAGTGCCTGCCCGTAGGTGTCGTGGAAGTGCACCGCGAGCTGGCCGATGTCCACGCCGACGGCACGGAACCCGGCGAGCAGGGTGGCGACGTGCCCGGCGGTGGCCACCCCGATGGTGTCGCCCAGGGAGAGCTGGGAACAGCCCATGTCCAGCAGCCGACGGCCGACCGCGACCACCTGGTCCGCCCCGACCGGCCCCTCCCACGGGTCGCCGAAGCACATCGAGACGTAGCCGCGCACCTCCAGCCCCTCGGCCCGGGCACGGGCGACGACCGGCTCGAACATGGTGAACTGCTCGTCCAGGGACCGGTTGAGGTTGCGCCGGGCGAAGCTCTCGGTGGCGCTGGCGAAGATGGCGATGTGCCGTACCCCGGCGGCCAGCGCGCGGTCCAGCCCGCGCTCGTTGGGCACCAGCACCGGGTAGACGACTCCCTCCCGGGGCTGCAGCCGGGCCAGCAGCTCCTCGGCGTCGGCGAGCTGCGGCACCCACTTGGGGTGCACGAAACTGGTGGCCTCCAGCACGGTGAGCCCGGCGTCCGCCAGCCGCTCCAGGAACTCGAGCTTCACCTCGACCGGGACGGTGGTGGACTCGTTCTGCAAGCCGTCCCGCGGGCCGACCTCCCAGATCGTCACCCGCTGCGGCAGCCACTCCGGGTCCGGTGGGGGTACCAGCGCCGGCAGCCCCAGTTCACGTGCGCCCATCAGCGGACCTCCCTCCGGCCTGTTCCCGATCGGAAGCTACCGAAACCGTCGTCCGGATCACTGTCGATCTCCCGGTAGAGCAGGGAGTGCACCCGCTCCACCTGGGGAATGTCGTCGAACTCCAGGGG
>DATCJU010000122.1:0-3680 GCA_036562635.1 Pseudonocardiaceae bacterium | reverse complement strand
CCCCCGGCCTGGTCCAGTCCGCCTCCGGATCGTCCATCTCCACCCGCACCGGATCGACCTCCCCTTCCGATTCCGTGGGACGGCGGGCACCGACCACGATCTCGCGAGGTTAACCATCGTTCACATCACAGGTCCATCGAGGAGAGACCTGCGCCACGCCCCCGCCTCCCGGAAGGCCACCCCAGCCCCGAACCGCTCCCCGCCTTCGGCCACAGCTCGTCACGGGCCACCGGCCGCAACACGCACCGTCGATCAGGCGGTACTCCCGTCACCGGGGCGAGAACAGCGGTGGGGTGCCTCCTGGGCCAAGAGGCACCCCACCACCTGCCGGGTCGTCCGGCACCGATCCGACCCCTACCTCGGCGCTGGACCTGGCCCTGGGCCGAGAGGGACCCGGCGTCCTCGGACCGTCCCCCCGCCGTCGTCGCGGCACGCGGACGGCACTACGCAGCCGGTCACACCCGCTCCACGAGCATGGCCACGCCCTGGCCGACACCCACACACAGCGTGGCCAGGCCCCGCCTGGCGCCCTCGCGCTCCATCCGACCCAGCAGGGTGACCACGATCCGCGCGCCCGAGCAGCCCAGCGGGTGGCCGAGTGCGATGGCCCCACCGTCGGCGTTGACCCGCTCCTCGTCCAACTTCAACCGCCGGATCACCGCCAGGCTCTGCGCGGCGAAGGCCTCGTTCAACTCCACCGCGTCCAGGTCGTCGATCGACCAGCCGGCCCGGGACAGCGCCCGCTCGGTGGCCGGCACCGGGCCCAGACCCATCACGTTCGGAGCAACACCGGCGCTGGCGCTGGTAACCACCCGGGCCCGCGGAGTGAGCCCGTAGCGCTCGACGGCCTCCGCGCTGGCGACCACGATCGCCGCGGCGCCGTCGGACAGGGGGGAGGACGAACCGGCGGTGACGATGCCGTTCCTGCGGAACACCGGGCGGAGCGCACCCAGCTTCTCCAGGGTGGTGGTCCGTCGCGGACCCTCGTCCACCCGGACCTCACCGTCCTTGACCGGAACCGGGACGATCTCCTGGTCGAACTTCCCGGCGTCGATGGCCGCGATCGCCCGCTGGTGGCTGCGCAGGGCGAAGGCGTCGCTCTCCTCCCGGGTAATCCCGTCGAGGACGGCGACCTCCTCGGCGGTCTCCCCCATCGACAGAGTGATCTTGCGAACCTCGGGGCCCGCGTCGTCCGGCACCTCCCGGTCGGCCGCGGTGAACTTCGGGTTGGTGAAGCGCCAGCCGAGAGCGGTGTCGCTGACCTCCCCCGGCTTCGCCCACGGCGTGCCCGGCTTGGCCATCACCCACGGCGCCCGGGTCATCGACTCGACACCACCGGCGACGACGATGTCAGCCTCCCCGGCCCGCACGGCCTGGGCGGCGGAGGCGATCGCGGTCAGGCCGCTGGCGCAGAGCCGGTTGACGGTGTAGCCGGGCACGGTGTCGGGCAACCCGGCGAGCAGCACGGCCATCCGCGCCACGTTGCGGTTGTCCTCGCCGGCCTGGTTGGCGGCGCCCAGGATCACCTCGTCCACGGCCTCGGCGGGCACACCGCTGCGGCGGACCACCTCGCCGACCACCAGTGCCGCCAGGTCGTCCGGACGCACCCCCGCCAGCGCGCCTCCGTAACGACCCTGCGGGGTACGCACCCCGTCGACCAGGAACACCTCGGACATGGTTCTCAGACCTCCTCGCGAACGTGGCGCCGGGACTGCAGCACGAAGAAACGGCCCGTGACGAAGGCGGGGTCGGTGAGGGAGGTGCTCGCGGCGGGGTTGGCGCCGGAACCGTGGAAGTCGCTGAACGCCGCGCTCTGGTTGACGTAGATCCCGCCGGTGAGGTTCTCCGAGAGGTTCACCCCGGCGTCGAGAGCGGCGTCGCGCGCGGCGGCCAGCAGCCCGGCGTTGCAGGAGTACACCGAGGCGGTGATCGCACCGTGCGCCGAGACGGTCTCCCGGAAGACCTCGAGGCTGTGTTCGGTCGAGCGGGTGGTGATCACGAAGGAGATCGGACCGAACCACTCACGGGTGTACACGTGCCGGTCGGCGGCGTCCAGCCGCACGACGAGCGGGGTCCGGACGTCGGCCTGCGGGTTCTCGGGGTCCTTCACCACGCGCGACTCGTGCACGACGGCACCCACCTGCGGCGCCTCCTCCAGGCGCCGGCGCACCCCGTCGTTGACGATCGCGCCCAACGTGCCCACCGCCCGCTGCGGGTCGGCCAGCAGCTCGTCCAGGGCGGCACCCAGGTCGGCGCAGAACTCGGCGACGGAACGGTGCCCGGTGTCCGTCCCGATGCCGTCCTCGGGGATGAGGATGTTCTGCGGCGTGGTGCACATCTGCCCACTGTAGAGCGACAGCGAGAAGGCCAGGTTGGCCAGCATGCCCCGGTAGTCGTCGGTGGAGTCGACGATCACGGTGTTCAGCCCGGCCTTCTCCGTGTACACCACCGCCTGGCGGGCGTTGGCCTCGAGCCAGTTGCCGAACTCGCTGGAGCCGGTGAAGTCGATGATCCGCACGTCGGGGTGGGTCGCCAGGGTCGCGGCGATGCGCTCCTCCGGCTCCTCCACCGCCAACGTCACCAGGTTCGGGTCCTGTCCGACCTCGGCCAGGACCTCGCGGGCGACCTGGACCGTGATCGCCAGGGGCAGCACGGCGTTCGGGTGCGGCTTGACGATCACGGCGTTGCCGGTGACCAGGCTGGCGAACAGTCCGGGGTAGCCGTTCCAGGTGGGGAAGGTGTTGCACCCGATCAACAGGGAGACGCCGCGGGGCACGACCGTGTAGGTCTTCTCCATGCGCAGCGGGGCACCCTTGCGCTGCGGCTTCTCCCACACCACCCGACGCGGCTGGCGCACCGACTCGGCGAGCGCGTAGGCCACGGCCTCCAGGCCCCGGTCCTGGGCGTGTGGGCCGCCGGCCTGGAACGCCATGACGAACGACTGGCCGGTGGTGTGCCGGGTGGCGTGTCCGATCTCGAAGCTGCGCTCGTTGAGTCGACGCAGGATCTCCACCGCGACACCCGCGCGTCCCTGGGGCCCGACCTCCCGCCAGGCGGGCATCGCCCGCTTCGCCGCGGCGACCAGCGCCTCGGGCGTGCTCTTGGGGTAACGGATCCCCAGCTCCAGCCCGTAGGGCGAGCGTTCAGTCGCGATCCACGTGGTCGCGCCGGGAACCTCGACGGGGAAGTCCGATCCCAGCAGAGCGGTGAAGGCCTGCTCACCCCGGACCGGGGCGTCCTCGCCGTAGATCGACTTGCTGGGGACCTCGGGGAACGGCGACCAGTGCTCGCGCGCGTCGATCGCGGTGAGCGCGCGCTGGATCAGTTCCTGGTGCCGCTCGTACAGCTCGGTCGGCGCCGTCTCGCGGTCGGGCATGGAATCTCCTCGTGACCCTTGACATGGGTGGACGCGCTGCCCCTCAATATCTGGGACATTATCAACCGTCCATTCGGTCAGTAAAAGAAGAAGGAGCTCCGTGTCACAGCTCGGGTCACAGACGAGGAACGCCGCGCACGACATGTTCGACAGCGACCTGGCCTCCCGGGCTCTGGGCATCGAGCTCGTCGAAGCGGCCGATGGACGCGCCGTCGCCCGGATGCGGGTCACCGCTGCCATGGTCAACGGGCACGGCATCGCACACGGCGGCTACATCTTCCTGCTCGCCGACACCGCCTTCGCC
>DATCJU010000120.1:0-25245 GCA_036562635.1 Pseudonocardiaceae bacterium | reverse complement strand
GCCCTTCGGTGGCAGCCGGGCCTCGGGCACCAACGACAAGGCCGGGTCGATGCAGAACCTGCTGCGGTGGACCAGCCCGCGGTCGATCAAGGAGACGTTCGTCCCGCCGACCGACCACACCTACCCGCACATGGGCTGATCATCCACACGGCACGACGTGGGGCCCGCACCGGCTGTGGTGCGGGCCCCACCCGTGTCGGGCCCAGGATCGGGTGCGTCAGATGCCCTGCGGCGGCACCTCGCTCACCGGCCTGACGTGCTCGGGTGGGCGTGCGGCGTGCCCGGGCTCGCCGTGGCTGCGCTCCCGCTCCTTCATCTCCGCCTCGTAGACGTGCTTTCGCCCCTGGAGCAGCCGTTCCCGTACCCGGCGCTCGTGGTCGCGGAACACCGACCAGTACAGCTCGTCGTATTCCTCCACGACCTGGAAGGTCCATCGTCCTGGTAGGACGTTGCGGCCCACCAGTTCCCGGTCCAGTCGTTCCGCCAGCTCGTGGTGTCCGGCGTCGCGGAGCAGGCGCACCGTCTCCTGGAGTTTGATGTCCGCCGAACCGGTCAGCTGGTGGAAGGTGTAAAGGTGGCCCCGGGCGCGTTCGACGGTCTCCAGTGCTTCGGTCAGCGCGCCCACCGCCTGCACCGTGGCGTCGTCGACCCCGACCGGTCGGCGGTGTCGCTCTGCGGGCGTCTCGTTGTCGTCCACGGCGTGAGCGTCCCGCACCCCCGTCCCGGTCGCACGTCGAGGACCTCGGCCGGGGCCCCTGGAACGCGGTCTTCTCGGGTTGGCGGGAAGGCGCGGCGCCGGCCAGGAACCCCCAGCATCCTGGCCGGCGCCCTCCCCCTGATCACCTTGTCGTACCCGGATACTCCGACAATCGTCGGGCCGCGGAGCTCCTGGCACGAGCCCATCGGGCCGATGGGTATTCCTGATCTTAGATTCGCCAGTGCCCGATTGGCTAACAAAAGTTACGTCGCCGCCACTTTGGAAAGCAGGACGGCACGGGTCGGAGGGGAGCGGGGAATGGAAGCGAGCAGGCCGGATCGGCCTCGTACGTTGGCGGAGAAGCTGACCCACCTGATGACGTGGCGCGGCCAGGAACGCCTGGGCAGACGCTACAGCCAGGAAGAGGTGGCCTCCGGTACCGGTCTGTCCCGGACCGCGGTGTACAAGCTGCTCAGCGGGGAGGCCACCAATCCCCGTCGCAGCACGCTGCAACGGCTGGCCGAGTTCTTCGACGTACACCCCGGCTACTTCTTCGACGAACCCGCAGTGGCCCCGGAGCCATCACCCATGAACCTGCAGGTGGCCCTGCGGGCGGCCAACATCGACCCCGCCGTGGCCGCGGAGATCCTCACCCTGCTGGTGCGGGAGATGACCAGGCCGACAGAGCAGATGCCGGAGGAACGGGATCGGTGATGTCGCGGGCCAGGCGAGCCACGCTGCGCCGTGTGGTGCGAGAACTGGTGCGCCCCGGCGATGACCTGGACACCGTGATACGGCGGCTCGCCGACCGACGGGGCCGCGCCCTCCGCGTCGCGCCGTACCCGGAGTCCGTGGTCACCCTGGCCCGCCGACGCGTCCTGACCCTGCCGTACGGGATCTGGCTGGGCAGCGAGACGCTCGGTGTGGACCAGATCTACTACCGTGCCGACCTGAGCGTGGTGCACCGTGGCCATGTCGTCGCCCACGAGCTGGGACACGTGGCTCTGGGGCACGGCACGCCACTGCTGGAGTCCCGCACGTCGTTGCTGACGGCCGTGCGGGCTCGGGGAGGAACCGGCTGTGGGGGGCACACGGTGTACACCTCGCCGGCGGAACGGGACGCCGAGGAGTTCGCGTATCTGTTGGAGGCCCGGCTGGACACGCTCGGTAGCCTGCCCCAACCCACCGACGACGATCCGGTGGCCCAGCGGTTCGCCGCCATTCTCGGAGGGAGTCCGTGAGTCCGGACCAGTTGCTGAGCTACCTGGCCCTGCTGGTGGTCACCGGTGTGCTGCTGTTCTGGATCGCCGAGTGGCGGGTCAGCCGTCGCCCCGGCGTTCGGGCGATGTGTCTGGCCCTGCTCGGCCTGCAGGTGGGCATGACCCTGGGGGTCCCCCCGGTGCGGGCGTTCCTGGCTGGTCTGGTGCCGCTTCCCGCCGCCGCGCACCTGCTGCAGCACTCCGTCGTGCTGTGGGGTGCCTACCATCTGGCCGCGTTCGCCCGGTACCTGGTCATCCCGCAGGACCACCAGGTGCCCCCCACTCTGCGTCGGCGGCGGATTCTGCTGCTGGTGAGTCTGGCGGCACTGCTGGTCTGCTACGTGCTGGGGCCACTACCGGCACGCATGGAGCTGATCGAGCCCCACAGGGCCACGGTGCCCTTTGTCGGGGTCTACCTGGGAGTGTTCGCCACCTACCTGGGGGTGGCGTTGCTGGACGTGGCCCTGGCGGCCCGGCATGCGAGGCGGTTGACCGACCCCGGTCTGCGGTGGGGATTGTGGCTGCTGGGCACCGGGGCGTTGAGCGGGGTGCTGTACGTCCTGCACAAGGTGGGGTATGCGGCGCTGACCGCGGCGGGCCTCAGGCCGCCGTGGCCCGAGTACGGCCCCAGGGGAGTGGCCGGTTATCTGGTGCCGACGGCGGTGCTGCTGATGATGGCAGGGTCCCTGTTGCCTCCGCTGTGCCGACGCTGGGAGCTGTACCGCCTGTGCCGTCGGCTGGACCCGTTGTGGCAAGCACTGACGAAGCAGGCGCCTGAACTGCGTTTCCACCAGTGGCACCCGCTGCTCCGGCCGGTTTCCCGGCAGCTGCGCCAACGGGTGACCGAGATCCGGGACGTCCTGGCCGGTCCACTGGAGCGCTACTTGGACCCGGCGGTGGCCGCCGAGGCACGCCGACAGGCGGCGGCACAGGGCCAGGACAGTGCCCAGCAGCGGGTCGCCGCGGCTGCGGCGGTCATCGCCGCCGCCCTGGCGGCGCACCGGTCCGGCCGGCCTGCGGTCGATCCCGACCCGACCCTGGTGACCGACCCCGAGGCCACCACCTACGTGGCGGAGGCACGGTGGCTGGCCGACGTCGCCGACGCCTGGCGTCGTCTGCCCTCGTCCTCCGCTTCTTCTCCGACCCCGTAGGACCGCGGCGAAGGACTGGAACCGATGACCACCGTGACGACTCCGCCCTCGGCGACCTGGCGGCGGGTGCTGGCCCGTCTCGCCACCGAAGTGCTGGCCCCCTGGGTGTGGGTGCTCCTGTTACCGCTGGCCGTGGCCTGGCAGGCCACCGGGTACGCCCTGCTGCCCGCCCTGGGGTGGGGACTGTGGATCGCCCTGACGGGGTCGATCGTGCCGATGCTGGTGATCGTGCGTGGTGCCCGGCGGGGGCGTTGGGACGGGCACCACGTCCGCAACCGCGAGGGACGCCTGGTGCCGCTGCTGGCCTGCTTCGCCTCGCTGGGGGTGGGAGCGGCCGTGGCCTGGGTGCTGCACGCGCCGTCTCGGATGCTGGTGCTGGCTGCGGCGATGCTGGCGACCCTGGTGGCCTGCGGGTACCTGACCGTGGTTCACCGGTGGAAGGTCTCGGTGCACGCGGCGGTGGCCGCCGGCGGGCTGGTCATCCTGGTGGTCTGTTACGGCCCGGTGATGGCACTGTTGGCCCCGGCCGTGGTCTGGGTGTGCTGGTCACGGGTGGAGTTGCAGGACCACACGGCTGCCCAGGTGTGGGTCGGTGCCCTGGTCGGTGTGCTGGTCGGTGGGGGTGTATTCGCGGTTCCGGCCCTCCTGTGAGGACCGGGTCCCGGTAATTCGGTTCCGGCTCGGCACCGTTGTCTCCTAGGTTGCTCGCCATGAGCGACGACGAGTTGGTGGTACGGACCGACGTGCTCATCGCGGCCCCTCCCGAGAAGGTCTGGGAAGTGCTCGTCGACCTGCCCCGCTACCGGGACTGGCATCCGAGCATGACGCTGGTGAGCGGTATGGGTGAGGACGACCGTGTTCCGGTGGTCGGGTCCACACTGCGTCTGCGTGCTCGGCGCGAGACTCCCGCTGAGACGGAGTTCGAGGTGACCGTCACCGAGGTGAACGCCCCGTCCCGCTTCACCTGGCAGGGTGGTGCTGCCCACGTGCTCCTCAGCCAGCACCGTTGGACCCTCGTCCCCGAGGCGGGGGGTACGCGGGTGGTCGAGGAACAGACCTTCGAAGGGCCGATGGGACGGCAGGTCTTCACCGAGAGCCGGGACACGCTGCACGCCTGGTACGTCGAGGGGCAGACTGCGTTGAAGAAGGTCGTGGAACGTGGTCAGTGATCATTCCCACGTGCGTCGGACAGCGCGACGAAAATCCGAAACGGCACAATCTGCCTCATGAGTCGCGCCAGGAACGTCTCCACCGTCACCGGCATGTTGGTCGCCCTGGTAGTTCTGGCGGTGGTGCTCTGGTGGGAGAACCGGGACGCCACCGACTCCTCCGGCGGTGGTGGCACCGGCGGTGACAGTGGTGCGGCCGCCGCCGCGGCCGAGCAGCTCGCCGGGCTGCAGATCGCCCCGCCGGGGAGCATGGCCGGCTACTCCCGGGAGAAGTTCCCGCACTGGTCCTCCCAGGGGGAGAGTTGCGACACCCGGGAGCTGTTGTTGCAGCGCCAGGGTGAGAACGTCACCCGGGACAGCGAGTGCCGGGCGACGTCGGGCCGCTGGATCAGCCCCTACGACGGTGTGGAGATCACCGAGGCGCGCAAGCTCGACATCGACCACGTGGTGCCGTTGGCCGAGGCATGGCGGTCCGGGGCAGCCGAGTGGACCCAGGAGCGGCGGCAGGAGTTCGCCAACGACCTGAACCAGCTGCTCGCGGTGTCCGCGACCACCAACCGTGCCAAGGGTGACCAGGACCCGGCGCAGTGGCGGCCCCCGAACCGGGACTACTGGTGCACCTACGCCATCAAGTGGATCGAGACCAAGGCCGCCTACCAGCTGACCGTCGACCAGGCCGAGCACGACGCCCTGGTCGAGATGCTAGACACCTGCCCGAACTGATCCTGTCGCGTGAACGGGTGGACCGGGAGCAGCCGATACGGTATTCGGCGTGCGGGTACTGCGAACCACGGGCCCTGTTCGTAGAGTGACCGGCATGCGGGTAGTGGTGGCCGGCGGGCACGGCAAGATCGCGTTGCGGCTGGAACGGCTGCTGGCCGAGCAGGGAGTCACCGCGGTCGGACTGGTCCGCAACCCGGCGCATGTGGACGACGTCCAGGCGACGGGTGCGGCTGCGGAGGTCGTTGACCTGGAACACACCACCGCGGAGCAGGTCGCGGCGCATGTGGCCGGGGCCGATGCCGTGGTGTTCGCGGCGGGTGCTGGTCCCGGCAGTGGGGCGGCCCGCAAGGACACCGTGGACCGTGGAGCCGCGGTACTGCTGGCGGAAGCCTGCCAGATCACCGGGGTCAGGCGTTACCTGATGATCAGTTCCATGGGTCTGGACCGGGCCTCCGACCCCGCGGTCGACGAGGTTTTCGCCGCCTACCTGCGGGCGAAGAAGGCCGCCGAGGACGACCTTCGTCGACGTGATCTCGACTGGACGGTGCTCCGGCCTGGTCGATTGACCGACGAGCCGGGAACGGGGCGGGTCCAGCTCGCGTCGTCGGTGCCCTACGGCTCGGTGTCCCGGGACGATGTGGCGGCTGTGCTGCTGGCTCTGCTCGACGAGCCTCGTTCGGCAAGGCGCACCCTGGAACTCGTCTCGGGGGACACCCCTGTCCAGGATGCGGTGGCGGCCGCCGTCACCGAGTGATCTCTGACCGCGGTACGGCCGACGGAGCCCCGGCGATGAGCCGATGAGGGACACCCTCTCGTTTCGTCACGGTGACGAAGTGGGAGCACCGATTCTGGGGTGGGCGGAGGGGCACCAGCCGGGGCGGAGAGGTCGGGTGTGCCCGCACGATCACGTGGGGCACACCCGACGACACGGTCATTCCGTGGGGGCCAGCTGGGTTCCCGTCTCGTCGAACACGCGGATTGCCTCCATCGGGCACGAATCCGCCGCGTCGAGCACGCTCTCCTCGGGAGCGATCCGCTCCGCCACGGGCCGAGACCTGTCACCGTCCAACGTGAAGTGCCGAGGCGCGATACTCGCGCACATCCCACTGCCAATACACACCCCGGCGTCGACCTGCACAGTCCACCGCTGCTCACCCATCACGTCCTCCTCGGTCGCTCACCAGGTCACCGGCAACGCGATGAATCCCCGGACCAGCATTCCGGTCTTCCACGCCAGTTCCGTCTCGTCGGCCGCGACCCGCAGCTGCGGCAGCCGCGTGACCAGGGCACGCAGCCCCTCCTGGAGCTCCATGCGGGCCAGTTGGGCTCCCAGACAGTGGTGCGCCCCGTGCCCGAAACCGATGTGTGAGTTCCCTTCCCTGGTCACATCGAGTTTCTCGGCCTGCTCGAAGACCCGTTCGTCCCGGTTGGCCGCCGCGATCGACACCAGGACCGCCTCGCCTGCACGTATCACCACCCCGCCGACCTCGACGTCCTCGGTCGCATAACGCGGGAACGCCGCCCCCACGCCGAGCGGGATCCAGCGCATCAGCTCCTCCACGGCACGCGGCACCAGATCCGGCTGCTGACACAGCAGATCCCACTGGTCCCGGTGGCGGTCCAGGACGTAAATGAAGTTGGGCAACTGGGTGGCGGTGGTCTCGTGTCCGGCCACCAGCACACCGACGGCAAGACTGACCAGCTCCTCCTCCGAGATCCGCCCTTCCTCGTCCCGGGCGCGGATCATGTCGGTGAGCAGGTCGTCGGCCGGTTCGGCCCGGCGCTGTGCGATGAGCCCGGCCATGTACTCGAAGAACTCCTCCGCGTACCGGGCCACCTGGTCGGGAGCCAGTGCCGTGGTGCTGAGGAAGGCGTCCGACCAGACCCGGAAGCGGGTGCGATCCTCGTAGGGGACCCCGAGCAACTCGCAGATCACCATCACCGGGAGCGGAAGACCGAGGTGCTCGACGATGTCGGCGGGTGAGCCGTGTTGGATCATCGCGTCCAGCAGCTCGTGGACCACCTCTCGGGCCCGGGGTCGAAGCTGTTCGACACGTCGTGCGGTGAAGGCCTTCGCAGCAACCCGACGTACCCGGGAGTGCTCCGGTGGATCCATCTGCAGGATGCCCCCACCGGTGGGCTCCTGAGGACGGATGCGGGGCACGTGCGGTCCCACGGCGGCTGCGCGGCTGAATCGGGAGTCACCCAGGACGAAGCGGGCCTCCTGGTATCGGGTGACCAACCAACAGGGGTCCCCGTAGGGCAACTGGACCCGGACCAGGCCCGGAGTGTTCCGCAGCTCGGCGTACTGCGGTTCCAGATCGAGTCGGCGGCCGTCACTGAACGGATAGGGCAGGACGTCGAAGCCGACGGTCATGAACTGGCCTCCCGGTGAGGTTTGCGGCTGTCGCACGCTCACGCTGTGTGAGCGATCCTCGCATTACGCTGTCATGGCGTCGGTGGAAGCAGAGACCGCTCGATCGTGTTATCGGAAACAGCCCTGGTAGCGGCCAGTCCGGTTAATGTCGGGAGGGCGTCGACCCGCGCCGCCGAGACCGGCTCGGTCGCCGGCCGTCCATGACAGCCACGGGTTGGCCGTGATCGCCGAAACGCGGCTTGCTCGCCCGGGAACCTCGGCGTGTCGACGTGTTCGGGGCAGAGCCGATGGAACGGCTCCGCGTAGCAGAAGGCGCCCGAGGGCACACCACGGTGTCCCACCACGACGTCACCGGGCCGCTCCACCGCGACCGGGGAGAGCGGGGGCAGCCAACCTGGGTCGGCGCGCAGCTCGTCGACGCTCGGACGGCCTCGACTTCTCCTGCCCGTTCCCGTCGCACCATCACCCCGCCACATCAGGGGCGGCACGGCAGAGGGCACGCGATTTCCCCGCTCCCGTGGGGTGCGGTGCGCGACAGGCACCTCGCTCGCCCGGAGTGGTTCCGGTACCTGTGGTCGGTGTGTGGTGGGCGGACCCAGCACCCGCCCACCACACACGCCGGTCACACCATCAGCAGCAGCACGATCCCCAGGGCGATCAGGACGAACACCTTGGCGACCTCGAGGATCACGTAGTACACGTGCTCCTGGGAGCGCGGCTGGTCGTCCTTCCCCGCCAGCACCTCGTCGGAACGCCGGTTGAGCCGGGGGCGGACCAGGGCCAGCTGCAGACCGAGGAGCACGACCGTCAGCGTGGTGAGCAGAACCACCTGGGTCGTGGGGCTACCTGCGACGACCGCCACGAGCACACCGGCGGCCAGGACCAGTTCCACGCGGTTGAGTGCGCGGAAGACCAGCCGACCGATGCCCAGGCCCAGGCGCAGGGTCACTCCCGGAGCACGGAACTTCAGCGGCGCCTCGAGGAAGGAGATGGCCAGCACCATCCCCAGCCAGACGAAGGTCAGTGCGGCCGCTGTGGCGGCTGACGTGGAGTTCATCGATCACTGCCTTTCTGCTACGGATCACTGCACCGTCGGCAGGACGGGGCGGCCAGGGACGGTTCCGTGCGGGCGGCGGCCACAACGGAACCGCTCGGGCCGGCGTCTACTCCCCCTGGGCGAGCCACATGTCCGAGCCGAAGACCTCGTAGTGGATGTCCGAGGCGGGCACCCCGTGGTCGAGCAGCTGCGTGCGGATCGACCGCATGAAGGGCAGTGGGCCGCACAGGTAGGCCTGGACCTTGTCGGGAATCTCGATGGCGGACAGGTCCATCAGTCCGGTGCGCTCGGCGGGCCAGCCTTCCTCCGGGTGCTCGTACCACACATGGGCACTGCCGTGGGCGAGTTTGGCGACCAGTCGCTCGTGGTCGTCCCGGAGCGCGTGGTGCGCCGGGGAGCGGTCGGCGTGAACAGCAAGAACCGAGGCCTGGTAACCCCGGTCGACCAGTTCCTCCAGCATCGCGATCATCGGTGTGCAACCGATGCCGGCCGAGGCCAGCAGCAGTGGTGTCTCCTCCTCGGGAAGGACGACGTCGCCATACGGGGCGGACACCGAGAGCACATCGCCCTCACGTACGTGGTCGTGCAGGAAGGTGGAGACTTCGCCGTCCGGCACGGTCTCACCGCCACGGACCCGCTTGACCGTGATCAACCACAGGGGTGAGCGAGGACCGTTGGTCAGGCTGTACTGGCGGATCTGCCGGGCTCCGTCGGGCAACTCGACCTGGACCGAGACGTACTGCCCCGCCCGGAACCGGGGAATCCGGCGGCCGTCCGCGGGCCGGAGCTGGAAGGTGACCACGTCCGCGGTCTCCTGGACGCGTTCGACCACCTCCCAGGGACGCCAGGTCGCACCGACGAGCACACCACGCTCCAGGTACAGGCGTCGCTCGATCTCGATCAGGGCATTGGCCATCAGCCAGTAGACCTCGTCCCACGCGGCGACGACGTCCTCGGTGGCCTGCTCCCCGAGAGTCTCGACGAGGGCGGCACGCAGGTGCTCGTGCACCACCGAGTACTGGCCCGGGGAAACTCCCAGCGAACCGTGCTTGTGCGCGATACGGCTGAGCATGGCGTCGGGCCGGCGGTCGGGGTGTTCCACCAGCGCCGTGGCGAAGGCGACGATGGATCCGGCCAGGGCCTGCCGCTGAGTTCCGTTCGCCTGGTGCCCCCGGTTGAACAGGTCCCGCAGGAGCTCGGGGTGGGTGCTGAAGAGACGGCGGTAGAAGGACCCGGTGATGGTCGCGATGACGTCCCGGACTACGGGGAGAGTGGCGCGAACCGTCTCCGTGGCTCTCGGCGACAGCATGAACGTGCTCCAAACTGGCAGAACAGATTCATATTTAAAGGTGGCGTCGAACGCCGAAGTCCTCCGGCGTCGATCAGGTGTGTGTCGGGGATGGATCTCCAGCCAGCCGAAGCAGGACCGGACCGGTGGGGGCGGTGACCAGATCGGCGACGGTCAGCGGGTCGAGCGAGGCGAAGAACGCCTCCTGCGCCCGGCGCAGCGCCATGCGCAGCCGACAGGCGTGCCGCAGCGGACAGGGCACGTTGCCTTCGCAGTCGACGACGTCGCTGACCCCCTCCAACGTGCGGACCAACCACCCGATCGAGGCGGAGCGTCCGGCCTCGGTGAGTGCCAGTCCGCCACCGCGGCCTCGGTGGGTCTCGACCAGGCCGAGGTGCTGCAGTCGGCCGACCACCTTCGCCAGGTGGCTCTGGGGGACCTGCATCTCCTGGGCGATCTGCCCGGTGGTGCACAGCTCGTCGTCGGTGACCGCCAGTCGCATGACCACCCGGAGGGCCAGGTCCGTCGCCTTCGCCAACCGCATGCCCTCACGCTAGGAAAATACGAATCTGTTGTGCAACTTTTGGGAGCTGTGGCGTCGCTCATGTTTACGTAGGCTGGCCACGCATTCTGGGCAGTGCGAACGTCAGGGTGACCGGGGCCCGCCGGCCGGTGACTGCCGCCGGGCTCGACCGGCGGGCCTCGTCACAGACCGAGCCGGGTGACCGCGTTGTCCTCCAACGGATTGGCCACGCGGATGTAGCCGTGCACGGTGCGCGGGTTGGACCACCGGCCCTGGCGCATGATCTCCCGGTCGCTGGCCCCGCCGAGCGCGGCCTGCGTGGCGAAACCGGCGCGCAGCGAGTGCCCACCGAACAGTGCCGGGTCCAGGCCGGCACGCTGTGCGTAGCGTTTGACCAGCTCGGCGACCGCTCGGTCGGACATGGCCCTGGTACCGATCACGCCGTGCCGGTTGATCGTCGGGAACAGCGGGCGCCCACTGCCGTCGGCCAGGGGGGTGCCGTCGAAACCGTGGCAGCGGTGCACCGGCGGCTTGGGCTCCCCTCGGTCCCGGTACCGCTCCCGCACCGCCGCCAGGCCCCGCGCGGCATGCAGCTCCAGCAGTTCCGTCCACGCAGCGAAGGCACACACCGGGCAGGTGTGCGGCTGCGTTCCTCGGGGGAGCACCACCTGCTGCGCTCGCACGCCGGTGGGATCGGTCTTGGTCACCGCCAGTTCGACCAGGAGCACCGGTTCGTGCGTGCGGGGATCGGCGTGCACGGTGACCGCGTCCAGGGTCAGGGTGGCCAGCTCACTGCGGCGCAGGGCACCGGCGAACCCGACCAGGAGCAGCAGGGCGTCCCGGCGCCGTGCGGGTTCCCCCGGCCAGCCGGGCTCGGGGCGTTGGGCCAGCAGTGTCTCCAGGGTGTGCAGCAACACCGGACGCTTGCGACGGGGGCGGCTCGCGCGGGTGCGTCGGATACCGCGCAGGGTCAACCGGACCACGTCGGTGCGAGTGGGAGAGGGCAGGCCGTTGGCGGCGTGCACCGCGGCGATCGCGGCCGCCTTGCGCTCCAGGGTCGAGGGGCTGAACGCCCAGCGGGTGGTGCCGTCCGGGCCGACCGTGCGGCGCTGCTCGGCAGCGGTGGCCAGGTAGACCGCAACATCGACCGGGTCGGCGGGGAGCGCCTGGCGGTTCTGGGCGGCGCACCAGGCCGCCCATCCGATCCAGTCGGAGCGGTAGGCACGCAGTGTGTTGGGGGACTGGGAGGCTCGGAGGTAGGTGGCGAGTGCGGCGGCCTGCTCGTCGTCGAACCGGGCGCGCACCGCGGCCAGGTGTGCGGTGTCGATCAGCACGGTGCTGACCTGCCGGCTCAGTTCGGCTCGGACGGGTTCGGGAAGCACGTCCAGCGCCTTGCTCACAGCCCCACTCTCCACAGCTTTTCGTAACGTTTGCGTAGTTACGTTATGAAACGTAACGAATTGATGGTCACGGCGCGAGAGGAATGGTAACACCTTGTGACCTCCGATAAGGTTCACTTATCGGAAGTCAGAGATAGGGGGCGGTTTCGCTGCCGCCACACGCGCGTGTGGCACCTTTCGTTTTCATTCCGTTGTTAACGTAATCTCTGCTACGTTAATCCGGTGATCGAGACCGAGGATTCTGCGTCGTCCCCGGCGAACATCTGCAAGTTCCCGGGGTGTTCTCGACCGGTGGCACGAGGAACCGGACCGGGGCGTCCGCCGGAGTACTGCGACCTGCCACAACACACCCGGTGGCGGGCCTGGAGAGAACGTCAACGCGCCGGAAGCAATGAGGAGCACACCTCTGCCCGTTCTGTCACGGTGACGAAATTGGACGGGCCGATGACCGCAGCTCGGATACGGGCCGGCGATCTGCTCGCCCAGTTCCAGGCCGGCGCGGACCAGCTCGTTCGCACTTTGGACGCGGCCCGCAAGGAACTGGCCACACTCGCCGATCCCCGTACCGCAGAAGCCGAGGTCCAGGCCGCCCAGGCCGAAGCCGCGCAACGGGTGGCCGAGGCCGAGGCGGCCGTCGTGACAGCCGAACAGCGGCGCCAGGAGGCCGAGGCGGCACGTCGGGCCGCAGAGGAAGCCGCTGCGGACGCCGTCGCCGCAGCGGAGGCAGCCGAGTTGCGTGCCACCACCGCCCAGGCCGAGCGGGATGCCGCGGTGGCCCGCGCCGAGCAGGTGACCCGAGAAGCGGAGGAGAGCATCGCCACGGCGCGCAACGAGGCGGAGGTGGCGGTGCTCGCCGCCCGGCGCGAGGCGGACACCCGGGTCGAACAGGCTCGGGCCGAAGCCGTGGCCCAGGTGGAACAGGCGCGGCGGCAGGCAGCCCGGGAGATCGCCGAGGCACAGCGGGAACTTCGGGAGGCACTGCTCCGTGCCGAGCGCGCCGAGCTCACCATGCGTCAGGCCGAGCGGGACGCCGAGGAGGCGCGTGTCCAGGCCGAGCAGGTGCGTGTCGAACTCCAGCAGACCCGGGAGGAACTGGCCCAGGTTCGCCGGTCCAGCGCCGCGGAGCTGGCCGAGGTCCGCCGCGAGCTGGCGGCCCAACGTGAGGCGGCCGCGGCGGCGGTCGCCGAGGCGAAGCAGGCGGCGCAGGAGCGCATCGCCGCACTCGACGAGGTCCGAGCGCAGGCTGTGGCCCGTGCCGAGCGCGCCGAGCAACAGCTCGACCGGGCGCTGGCCGAACTCGACCGGCTCCGAGCGACGGTCTCCGCCTCTTCGCGCGGAGGTGACAGGGCCGACAGCTGACCTGCGCCTGCCCGGACCGCCCGGGTCCTGTGGAAGCGTGGGTTCGCCCGTTCTCCCCACGGGCGAATCTGCGTGTGGGTCCCGACGCGAACACCTCGCGTCGGGACCCGCCATCGGGAAGCCAACGACGGTGCTCCCTCCACCCCGCGTTCTCACCCCGGATGCCGAACTCTCGGGGTGCTGCCCGCCTGACCGGGGAACCCGAGATGAGCGGGTACATCGGTGGCCGTACCCCCGGTGGAGGGAGCAGACATGTCGAAGCCCACGATCACCAGGCTGTTCGTCGGAAGCCTGATCGCGTTCGTCAGTGGTGTCGCTCTGCTCCTGGTCGCCGGTGGTCTGGCCTACGTCCGCAGTGATCCGAGCATGCACGGTGCCGACCTGACCGGTTTCCGGACGGATGCACTCGGCTGGACCCTGATCGGGCTGGCAGGCCTGGCGCTTCTGGTGATGTTCGGCGCGGTGGTCCTGCAGTTCGTCGCATGGGTCGCGGCCCTGCTGAACGCCGCACGGTTGGAGAACAAGGGCTGGTTCGTCGTGCTCCTGCTGACCGGTCTGCTCAGCTTCGGTTTCCTCGGGATGGTGATCTACCTGGTTGCGGCACCCGACAGCGAGGCGCCACGGACTCCGGGGACGCCGCAGGCCGCCGGATTCGGGGAGAGTCCCGGACCGTGGACCGGGACTGCGGGGTGAGAGGAAGAACACGGACAACAACCCGGATGTGTGAATGCCTCTCACTTTTCGCCCTGTTCCGGTGCGGTCTCCCGTACCGTCACCCCCAGGGTGGCTCGGGTGCGCGAGGAGAACGTCCGTCCCTGGGCAGGTGGGGACACCGGCACCGAAGTCCACGCGGCGACACCACGCCCGTCGCACGGGGTTCCCCCTCGCCCGTCCGGGGTGTTGTCCCTGGTGAGGGGCCGATGAGCCCGGGCGACACGAGCGCGGATGCGGGGTCCCGGACCGTGGCTCGGCACACGAACCTCGATACGTGAATTTATGCGAACGTTGATACGTGAATTAAAGTTGGGTTATTGTGCCGACATGGCACTCTCGGCTACGGACCCCCAGCATGCCGGTGTCGCAGAACAGGCTCCGACGCAACAACGAAGCTCAGGATGGACGTTCCTGACGAACCACGGTCACGTATTGCTGTGCCTGGCCTGCGACTCGCACATGACCATGCGTCAACTCGCAGCCAAGGTCGGTATCACCGAGCGTGCGGTGCAGGCGATCGTAGCCGACCTGGTCAACGAGGGATACCTGACGCGAACGAAGGTCGGACGACGCAACACCTACACGATCAATCTGGAAGGCCGGTTGCGGCACCCGCTGGAGTCCGCACACACCATCGGCGCCCTCATCAAGGCCCTGTGCTAGCAGCCACGGTGCCGACGGTCCTCCCACCGACCGTCCGCCCGAACCAGGGGCGGTAACCCCGTACCCCGGCGGAGAGCTGCGAACCGCACTTCGCGCAGGATGGGCCTACCGAGCTCCCTCGGCGAGAGCCCTGATCCCGGCCAGGGTCCGCTCGATGCCGGTGCGCAGGTCGTCGAGCCGGCTCCGCACCAGCACCTCCTCCTTCTCCGGTGCCCGGTCGATCGCCAGGCTGAGCCCCGAGCGGGCCGGCCCGATCCGGGCGCCATGCCGTAGCCGAGTGCCACCGTCCTCGGCCTCGACGACGAACCACCAGGTGGCCAACGGGTGTCGCGGGTCAGGTGGAGCCTCACCGAACCGGTTGTCCGGGTCCACCACAGCCCAGCGGAACACCCGTGGGGCGTCCAACTCGACCACGTGCGACACGGTCCGCCACTCGCCCAGCAGAGCGTTGCGGTTCCGCCCCTCGAACGTGCACCCGGCACCGGACCGGTGGCTCCGTCCAGCCACCGCACCGAACGCAGCTCGGGACTGAACCGGGTGGGCAGCTCGATGTCGGTCACCAGCTCCCACACCCGCGCCGGGTCCGCCGCGACGTGCACGTCGCACTCCACCTGCGGGCCGTCCGCATAGCGCATGCTCCCCGTCCTCCCCGCCGATCGATCGCGGTGCGGCCAGTATGTCCGGAGATCATCGGCCCGTGCGGCGTTCGGCGGGATTCCTCACTTTCCCCTTCCCGGCCCCACCGGCGTGGAGCCGGCGGCGAACAGAGGTCGGTCACGGCCGGGAGCGCACCTGCGTTCCCACCGCCCCCGGGGAGCGCGTGAGACCGGTGTCCGGTCGGGGCTTGGCCACCCGGCGGGGACGCCACGTGGTGACCAGGGCCAGAGCCAGCAGGATCTCGGCGATGTCTCCGCCGTAGTACATCAGCTCCGCAGCGCCCCGGAGCTGATCGGGCGGGACGGGGATCGACACCAGGAGCCCGGCGTACATCACCTGGGAGAGGGTGGCGTGGGCGGCGACGGCCACCCCGAGCACCACCAGCCGGGCCGGTACCGACGGTCGCCGCGGCGCAGGATCGGGGCCGGCGATCACCCAGGCGAACAGGTATCCGGCGGCGAGGAAGTGCAGGTGCACCAGCCCGTGCAGCGTGGGGTGCTCGGTGGTGGCGACATACAGCGGGGTCAGGTACAACACCACGAGCCCACCGAGGTCGAGGAGCAGCGCGGTCACCGGGTGGGTGAGCAGCCGGACGGGCCGGAGGTGCAGTACGCGTCCGAGACGGCGGCCCCAGCGTGTCGGGGTCGAGCGCAGTACCAGCGTGACAGGAGCACCCAGGACCAGCCCGAGCGGCACGAACATCCCGATCAGCAGGTGTTGCAGGACGTGCTGGCGGAAGTCCCCCGCCCCGAAGGGCAGGTCCTGGGGCAGCACCCCCAGGGCCAGCAGGGCACAACCGGTGGTGAAACTCGCCGTGCGCCACCGGCTCCAGCCTCGTGGTTCCCGGCCACATCGCCGGGCCAGCACGAGGTAACCAGCAGCGAGCAGGGCGACGCCGACCGGCAGGAGCTGTTCGCCGACGCCGGATTCGTGCGGGCCGTGCAGGAGGATCATGGTGACGAGAGGCCGTCGACAACCCGGCCGGTGCGTTGCAGCACCCATCCGATGACGACCAGTAGCAGCCCCAGTCCCAGGTACCCCAGGTCCCACCACATCTGGTCCGGACCGGCACGCACGTGGTGGATGCCCAACAGGTGGTGGTCGACCACGCCTTCCACCAGGTTGAACAACCCCCAGCCCACCAGGATCCAGCCCCACAGGACCCGCGACCCCCACACCTGGCCGCGGGAGGTGCTCAGTCGCGAGTACAGCAGTCCCAGTCCGATCAGCACCGCGAGCCAGGTGAACACGTGGAACAGCCCGTCCCACAGGGTGTTCATCTGCAGACCGGCCACGGTGTCGGTCGGGTAGTAGGGCACCCCGATCCGGTCGGTGTCGGTGCTGGAGAGCAGGTGATGCCACTGCAGGACCTGGTGCAGCAGAATCCCGTCGAGGAACCCACCCAGACCGATCCCGAGGATGACCCCGGGCACTCCGATTCCCGGAGGTCTCCTGCGAACCCGGTACGAGCCGCTCCTGACCTCCGCCGCCATCGCACGTCCACCTCTGTCCGCTCCGGACCCCTGTCGATGGCTACCCCTGTCGAACGGGACTAACCCGGCGAGCCGCTCCGCTCACCCCACCGGTCACGCCTCACACGCGCACGACGCGGTACTCCTCCCCGAGTGCCGCACCGCAGCTCACTGGGGGTCTGCCGCGTCCGCCAGGGGGCGATGGGCGACGAACAGGACACGTGGGGCGCGCTCCTCCTCGGTCTGTTCGGTGAGGGCCCGGGGTGCGAAACCGGCGTCCCGGAGGGTCCGGAGCCAGGTCTCGCGGGAGAACAGGCCGACGCGATGAGTCTCGTGCGCCGAACGGACCGAACCGTCGGCCTCCCGGATCAGGAAGGCGTACTCGGCACGGATCCAGGTGTCATGGGGGTCGGGGTCCCACGTCCACTCCAGGTAGCGCACACCGCGCCCGTCGGGGTCGTCGTAGCCGCCGTGGTCGGTCGTGCCGGTGAAGGTCTCCGTGACGTGGTCGGGCACGAACACGGCGACACCTCCGGGGCGGCAGTGGACGAAGGCCGTCTCGACCGCCTGGGTGAGGTCCTCCTCCGTGGTCATGTAGGACACGGCGTCGTGGACGAACACCGCGTCGAAGGTGCGGCCGAGCCGGAGGGTGCGCATGTCTCCCTGGTGGTGTTCGCACTCGGGATTGATCCGGCGCGACATGTCGAGCATCTCCGCCGACAGGTCGACGAGGACCATCGTGAAGTGTTGTTTGAGGTGGAACGCGTTGTGCCCGCCTCCACTGCCCAGTTCCAGCACCTCACGCACCGGGATCCGTGCGGAGCCGAGCAGTGTCGCCAGGTACGCGGCCTCCTCGGTGTACTCGGCCACGGGGGAGACCAGTGGCCACCATGCCGCCAGGTCCCCACAGAGGCGGTATCGGGCCGTGTCCCGCACGGTGCCATCCTCCTGCAGAGCAGGGGAGCCGGCACCTGGTCCCGTGGATATCCCCCGGTGGGGGTAGCTGTCGGTGAGCCGGGGGACCGACCACGAGGATCGAGGCGACGGTCACGCGGTGCATCGGGCCGCACCACACCGGGTGAGCGCGCACGGCAGGTTCGCCGGCGTGGTCATGTCGGCTGGTACCGGCCCCTGTTCGAGCAGGACACGGTGGTGGAGCTGCTGGTCGAGCTGTGCATGTCGGGGGTGATCCGGTGCTGACGGGCTGACCGTTCGGCCACGGAATCCGGGTTCCACCGCACGATGCGACTCGGTTCAGGAGGAGGTGGGGCGTGCGCCTGCCTCGGCACCGGGCCGGACGGTGTTCCGCACGATGCGCAGTGCGGTCATCAGGGCCTTCAACTGTTCCACGTCCAACAGCCCGGTGAACCACTGTTCGATGTCGGCGAGGTGTTGGGGGAGCAGAGTGTCCAGGCGCTCCAGGCCGGCTGCGGTGATGACCGCGTAGGCGGCACGACGGTCCTCCGGACAGGGCTGACGACGGACCATGCCGCCGCGTTCCAGACGGTCCACCACGCGTGTGACGCCGCTGGTGGACAAGGAGGTCTGGGCGGCCAGGTCGCTCATGCGCAGCCGGTGTCCGGGTGAGCGGGCGAGCCGCAGCAGGACCTCGAAGTCGACCAGGGACAGACCGTGCCGGGCCAGGAGCGGAGTCAGTTTGGCCTGGACGCCGGTACAGGCTTCGGTCAGTAGGCCCATCGCCGTGATGCGTGGATCGGTCAGGAGGCCTTGTCTCATGCCTCCATACTACCCCTTGCTTGACAAGTGTAATAATGCTTCTACATTGGTTACTGTTGCAGATATCTGCGCAGCAACCAAGTAGGAGGAACGATGACCCAGGCAGCCACCACCCGAACCTGGCAGGACCTCACCATTCCCGCTCCCGGCACCTTCGCGCTGGACACTGCGCACACCAGGATCGGCTTCGTCGCTCGACACCTGATGGTGAGCAAGGTCCGGGGCCACTTCGGGGAGTTCTCCGGCACCATCACGGTCACCGAGGACCCGCTGGCCTCCGGCGTCGAGGTCACCATCCGGACCGCCAGCATCGACACCGGTGTGGACAAGCGGGACCAGCACCTGCGAGGTGGGGACTTCCTGGACGTGGAGTCCTTCCCGGAGATGACCTTCCGCAGCCTGCGGATCACCGATCAGGACGGCGCCGACTTCACGCTGCTCGGCGAACTGACCATCAAGGGCATCACCCGTGAGGTGGAGCTCGCCGTGACCTTCGAGGGCCTCGCCACCAACCCCTGGGGCGGTGAGGTGCTCGCCTTCTCCGCCCGGACCGAGATCGACCGTGAGGAGTTCGGCATGACCTGGAACCAGACGCTGGAAACCGGCGGCGTGCTGGTCGGTAAGAAGGTCACGATCGAGATCGAGGCCGAGGCCACGCGCCAGCGGTGACCATCCCGGCCACGGACGGGTGTGGGGGCGTCCCCACAGGACACCCCCACACCGCGGATCAACACCGACGCAGGAAACGCTCCAGCATCCGCACCCCCGACTGCAGGCCGCTCACCGGCACACGCTCGTCCACCCCGTGCGCCAGGCCGTAGGTGGGGAAGTCGTCGGGCGTTCGCATGGGGGTGAAGCCGTATCCGGCGATACCGAGCTGGGCGAACGCCTTGGCGTCGGTGCCCCCGCCCATGCAGAACGGCACCACCACCCCCTCGGGGTCCTCGGCCTGCACCGCCTCGGCCATCGCGTCGAACAGCGGCGTGTCCAGCGGGGCCTGGACGGGCGGCTGGTCACTGAGGAACTCGCGACGCACCTGCGGCCCGAGCAGCTCGTCAACCGTGGCCAGGAACTCGTCCCGGGTACCGGGCAACACCCGACCGTCCACGTAACCGATCGCCTCACTGGGCCGGACGTTCACCTTGTACCCGGCCCGCAGGAACGTGGGGGTGGAGGAGTTGCGGACGGCGAAGGACACCATCTCGGCCGCGGTGCCCAGCCGCTCCAGGGTGCCGTCCACGTCGGACAGATCCACCTCCACACCGAGTGCGGCACCCACCCGTTCCAGGTAGGCCTGCACCGCCGGGGTCAACCGCACCGGCCACTGGTACTCGCCCAGGCGGGTCATGGCGCGGGTCAGGTGCAGCACCGCGTTGTCCGGATGGTTTCGGGAGGCGTGCCCGGCGGTGCCACGGGCGACCAGCTTCAGCCATGCCGAACCGCGCTCGGCGGTGGCAACCGGGTAGAGCCGGGCGGTGCGACCGTTGGCGGCCCGCACGGGGTAGGAGAAGCCTCCGGACTCGCTGACCGCCTCGGTGCAGCCCGCGAACAGCTCGGGGTGTTCGGTGACCAGCCAGTGCGCCCCGTAGTCGCCGCGGTCCTCCTCGTCGGCGACGAACGCGAGCACCACGTCCCGCTGCGGGCGCCGACCGGTGGCCGCCCAGTGGCGGGCCACGGCCAGCACCATCGCCAGCATGTCCTTCATGTCGACCGCGCCCCGGCCCCACACGTAGCCGTCGCGCACCTCCCCGGAGAAGGGATGCACGCTCCAGTCGGCCGCCTCGGCCGGCACCACGTCCAGGTGCCCGTGCACCAGCAGGGCCGGTCGGTCCGGGTCGGCGCCGGGGATGCGAGCGACCACGTTGGCCCGCCGCGGCGCCGACTCCAGTACCTTCGGCTCCAGCCCAGCGTCGGTCAGCACCCCGGCGACGTACTCGGCTGCCTCCCGCTCGCCCACCGCGTCACCACCACCGTGGTTGGTGGTGTCGAAGCGAATGAGCCGGGAGCACAGCTCCACCACGTCGTCCTCGAGGGTGCGGCCGGTGCCGTCAGCCATAGATTCGCTCCATCGCACCTGCGGCCACGGCGGTGACCGTCTTGAAGCACTTCATCGCCTCGGTCATCGAGGGCGCCTCGAACCCTACGCGCCGCACTCCGATCCGTTCGACGGTGGGGATCACCGAGGTGGCCATGGCCAGGTGCGCGGCGTCGAACTCCACCTCCATCCGGTGCGGGGCGGCCACACCCTCACCACGCCCGGCCCGGGTCATGGCTTTCTCGGCCGCCGCGCGGATCAGCTCGGCGGTGCGCGAGGGCGGCAGGCAGATCGCCGCGTACCGGCTCACGCACTCCTTGACCGCGACCCGCTGCGCCTCCGGGGCGTAGTCGGCAGCGTCTACACAGGTGCGGTCGTCTCCGGTGACCAGCAGCACCGGCACCCCGTGCTCGGCGGCCAGGGTCGCGTTGAGCCGGCCCTCGCTCGCGGGTACGCCGTCCAGCCACACTCCGGTGATGGCGTTCTCCAGGTAGGTGTGGGCCAGGACGCCTTCCTCGCCGGCGCCGGTGTGGTAGCCCAGGAACACCACTCCGTCCACCCCGGTGTCGATGCCCTGCATCATCGACAGCGGCTTGTGCTTGCCGGTGAGCATGCGGGCCCGGGGGTCCAGTTCCTCCAGCAGCAGGTTGCGCTGTGAGGAGTGCGCCTCGTTGACCAGCACGTCCGTGGCACCCCCGGCGACGAGCCCGTCGATACAGGCGTTGACGTCGCCGGCGAAGAGCCGCCGGAACCGTTGCCACTGCTCGGTTCCTGGTTCGACGTCCGCGGTCCAGGTCACGCCGGTGGCGCCCTCCATGTCGGCAGAGATAAGGATCCGCACCAGGCCACATTACGACTTAGCCGCCACTCCCGGTATTCGTTGACTTCCACCGAGCATTGATGGTTATTTCTTGGCACCTCGTCGGAAGGGATGATGTGCCATGACGTTGCGACGCCTGGCGCTGGCCGCGGTCGGCGCCGTGCTCGCGCTGGTGGCCGCGCCCGCCGCGACCCCAGCGGTGGCGCAGACCCAGCAGCAACCGGTCGTGCTGCGGGTGGCGGTGACACAGAACATCGACACACTCAACCCGTTCACCGCCATCTTCGCCACGTCGACCGAGATCGGTCGGCTGATGTACGAGTTCCTCACCACCTATGACGAGAAGTTGCAGCCGGCCCCCGGGCTGGCGGAGCGGTGGGAGGTCTCGCCGGACAAGCTGACCTGGACCTTCACCATCCGCGAGGGTGCCAAGTGGTCGGACGGTCAGCCCATCACCGCCAGGGACGCCGCGTTCACCTTCAACCTGATGCTGCGTGACCCGGCGGCCCGCAAGGCCAACGGCAACTTCGTGGCCGGCTTCGAGTCGGTCACCGCGACCGACGACCGCACGCTGGTGATCAAGACCAAGCAGCCGCAGGCCACGATGCTGGCCCTGGATGTGCCGATCGTGCCCGAGCACGTCTGGTCGAAGGTCACCGACATCGCCAGCTACCCCAACGACCAGGGCGAGGTCGTCGGCAGCGGCCCGTTCGTGCTCGTGGAACACGCCAAGGAGCAGTACGTCAAGCTCAAGGCCAACAAGAACTACTGGCGCGGCGCTCCGCAGATCGACGAGCTGCACTTCATCACCTACAAGAACACCGACGCCGCGGTGCAGGCCCTGCGCAAGGGTGAGGTGGACCTGGTCAGCAAGCTGACCTCGGCCCAGTTCGACGCGCTGAAGAACCAGGAGAACATCGCCCTCAACCAGGCCCAGGGCCGGCGGTTCTACGAGCTGGCCTTCAACCCCGGGGCGGCACTGGCCGACGGCACGCCCATCGGGGACGGCCACCCCGCGCTGAAGGACGTGCGGGTGCGCCAGGCGATCGCACAGGCCATCGACCGTCAGGCGATCGTGGACCGGGTGATGGGCGGGTACGCCGAGGTGGGCGCCGGCTACATCCCGCCGGTGTTCGCCGACTACCACTGGAAGCCCTCCCCCGAGCAGGAGTGGAAGTTCGACCTGGCCGCCGCGAACCGGCTGCTGGACGAGGCCGGCTACCCCAAGGGTCCGGACGGGGTGCGGGTCGGCCCGGACGGCAAGCCGCTGCAGTTCCGGCTCTACGGCCGTAACGACCGGGGCGCCGACGCCCGTGCCGGCGAGTTCATCAAGAGCTGGCTGGCCGAGATCGGCATCACCGTCGACCTGCAGCTCATGGCCGGCACCAAGATGAACGAGGAGATCGGCCTGGGCAACTTCGACATGGCCTTCTCCAGCTGGGGCGTCAACCCCGACCCGGACTACGTGCTGTCGCTGCAGACCTGTGACCAGCGGCCCAGCGCGCAGGGGGCCAGCGGCAACACCGACTCCTTCTTCTGCGACGCCCGCTACGACGAGCTGTACCGCCAGCAGCTCGCCGAGACGGACCGCACCAAGCGGATCGAGCTGGTCAAGCAGGCTCAGGAGCGGTTCTACGAGCAGGTCGGCGCAGTCATCCTGTTCTACGAGAACGCCCTGGAGGCCTACCGTTCCGACCGGTTCAGCTCCTTCCAGGTGCAGCCCGACCCGGGCGGGGTGATCACCGCACAGCAGGGTTACTGGGGCTACTACGGTGCCGTTCCGACCGATCGGGCCACCACCGTCGAGTCGCGCAGCACCGTGCCCGTGGTGGCCGTGGTCGGCGGGGTGATCCTGGTCGGCGCCGCCGTCGCGTTGGTGACGATCCGTCGACGCCGGGCCAACGCCGACGACCGGGAGTGAGGGCGTGTCGGACCTGGTGACGTCCACCGAGGTGCCGGAGCCGGCCGAGGCCGGCTCCGGCACCCGTTCGGGTAACACCCTGCGCTACGTGCTGAGCAAGCTCGGCGGGGCGCTGGTGAGCCTGTTCCTCGTCGTGGTGCTCGGGTTCTTCCTGTTCCGGGTGATGCCCGGTGATCCCGTGGTCACCATGACCCGGGGTCGGCCCGTCACCATCGACCAGATCAACGAGCTGCGCGCCCAGCTCGGGCTGGACCGGCCGCTGTGGCAACAGTTCCTGGACTACCTGGTCGGTGTGCTGCAGGGCGACTTCGGTGAGTCCTACACCTACCAGCGCCCGGTCGGTGAGCTGATCCTGGACCGGCTGTGGCCGACGATCCTGCTGGCCGGAACCGCCACCCTGCTCGCCGCCGTCCTCGGGCTGTGGCTGGGCACCCTGTCGGCGTGGCGTCGGGGCAGCCGCTTCGACCGGGTGGCCACCGGCACCGCACTCACCCTGTGGTCGGTTCCCACCTTCTGGCTCGGGCTGATCGTGCTCATGGTGTTCGCCGTGGGCATCGGCCCGATCCCCGGCCTGTTCCCCACCGGGGGCATGGTCAGCACCGACACCCCGCCGGACTTCCTGTCGCAGGCCCTGGACACCGCACACCACCTGGTGCTGCCGGTCATCACCATGGTCGCGGTGATCTACGCCCAGTACCAGATGGTGATGCGGGCCTCCCTGTTGGAGGAGATGGGCGCGGACTACCTGACCACCGCCCGGGCCAAGGGCCTGCGTGACGACCTGGTACGCCGTCGGCACGCGGTGCCCAACGCGCTGCTGCCCACCGTGACCCTGATCTTCCTGCACCTGGGACTGGTGGTGTCCGGTGCCGTCACCGTGGAGACCGTGTTCAGCTGGCCCGGGCTGGGGCAGTTGCTCTACCAGGCACTGCAGGTACCGGACCTGCCGCTGGTACAGGGTGTGTTCATCGTGCTCACCGGCAGCGTCACCGCCATGAACGTGGTGGCGGAACTGCTGTACCGGGTGCTGGATCCGAGGGTGCGTACCGCATGAAGACTTCCTCCGCTCCCGTGGCCAGCCCGCGCGCGATCGCCTGGGCGCGCCGCCGTGACGCGGCCGCCCGCGTGTGGCGCCAGTTCCGGGCCGACCGGGCCGGGCTGGTTGGTCTGGTGCTGCTGCTGACGATCGGTGCGCTGGCGCTGCTCGCACCGGTACTCACCGACCCTGCGGGGCTGGACGTCACCAAGGCCACCGGGCGGCCGCTGCAGCCACCCAGCGGTGAGTACCTGTTGGGCACCGACGAGTCCGGGCGTTCGGTGCTGCTGCTGACCTGGTGGGGCGCCCGGGTCTCGCTGCTGGTCGGCCTGGCCGCCACGCTGCTGTCCGTGTGCATCGGCACCCTGGTGGGCATCGTCGCCGGTCACTTCGGCGGCTGGGCCTCGGCCGTGCTGATGCGCATCACCGACTTCTTCCTGGTGCTGCCGTCACTGGTGCTGGCCATCGCCCTGTCCACTGTGCTCTCCCGTGGGCTGACCACGATCGTGGTCGCGATCGGCGTCACCTCCTGGCCCACCACGGCCCGCCTGGTGCGCGCCCAGACCCTGACCGTGGAGGCCCGCCCCTACATCGAGCGGGCTCGGGCCCTGGGCGGTGGACACGGGCACATCATCGGCCGGCACGTGCTGCCCGCGGTGCTGCCGCTGGTGTTCGCCAACACCACCCTCGCCGTGGCCAGTGCGATCATCGCCGAGTCCACTCTGGCCTTCCTCGGCCTGGGCGACCCGACGGTGGTGTCCTGGGGCACCATGCTCAAGTCGGCCATGGACACCGGTGCGGTCACCGGTGGCGCGTGGTGGTACCTGCTGCCGCCGGGCCTGGGGATCGTCACGGTGGTGCTGGCCTTCACCCTGTGCGGTCGCGCCCTGGAGACCGTGCTCAACCCTCGGCTGCGGGAGCGGTGATGACGACGACGCCGCTGTTGGAACTGCGTGATCTCACCGTCACCTACCGCACCCGGCAGGGAGTGGTGCCCGCGGTGCGTGGGGTGAACCTGTCCCTGGAGGCGGGACAGACCCTGGGGGTGGCAGGCGAGTCCGGCTGCGGGAAGTCCACCGTGGCGATGGCGGTGCTGCGGCTGCTGCCCCGCAACGCCGAACTGGGCGGGCAGGTCCTGCTCGACGGCGAGGACGTGCGCACCATGTCCTGGGGTCGGCTGCGCGCGG
>DATCJU010000117.1:0-2948 GCA_036562635.1 Pseudonocardiaceae bacterium | reverse complement strand
CCCACGTTGGAGTACCCGCCGGGGCCGTAGCCCGTGCTCGGGTACCCGCCGGGCCCGTACCCGCCGTAGCCCTGGCCCTGGTTCGGGTGGCCGGGGTCCCCGTAGCCGCCGGAGGAGTAGCCCTGCCCCGCGAAACCAGCGATCCCGGACGCCGCGTGCCCGCCCGCGTCACCGCCGCTCCAGGGCGCGACACCGGACCCGTAACCGGCCGCCCCGCCCTGGAACGAGGCCGGCGCGGTGCTGGCCGGAGCGGTGGACGCCGGGTGTCCCGGGCCGAAGGAACCGGGGTCGTGGGCACCCGGCCAGCTGTGCTGCGGTGGGGTCGGCTGCCAGCTCTGGTTGGCAGGCGCGCCGCCCTGCCACCCCTGCTGTGCCGGTGTGGCCTGCTGCCAGTCCTGGGCCGGCGGGGGCGTGGGCTGCCAGTGCTGCGGCTGGACCTGCGGCTGCCAGCCCGGCTGGGGCTGGTGTCCGCCGTTCCACGCCGCGGCCGGCGTGTGCTGCGCCGGCTCGCCGTACATGGGCGGAGGAGGCGGCGCCGGGTGCTGCGGCGTTCCCCAGGGGCCGGTGGGCGGCTGCACGCCACGCTCCCCGATCCCGTGCGGACCAGGTGCCGTCCCAGCCGACTCGGGCTGGGGTGCCATCGGACGGACCGCGTCCTCGGGCCGGCCGTCGACGGTCACCTCCGCCCGCAGCCCCATCGGCTGGGCACGGTCGTCCGAGCCGCCACCGGGACCGAACTGCGGACGCGGCGCACCGGCACCACCGGCGCCCCCCTGGTCCGTGATCACCTCGGCGCGGGCCGAGGTGACGGCGGCCTCGGACAGCGTGGCCTTCCCCTGCTCGTCGAACTCGACGGTGTAGGTGGTGGGCGTGCCGTCCCCGGTGTCGATGGTGACCAGGAGCCGGTCGGACTGCCCCGGCGGGTACTCGGCGGTGATGGTCACGTCGCCGTCCTGGATGACCGCCTTGCCGTCCGGGCCCGGCCGCAGCGTCTGCACCGTGCCCTGCTCGTCCGGCGCCTGGCCCGGGTTGACCGGGAAGGAACCCGCCCCCTGGTCGGCCGGGTACGGCCCGAGCGACTGGATGTCGTCCTGCGCCTCCCCGGGACCGCCCAGGTCGAAGTCGATGTCGTAGGTCTTCGGCTGGCCGTCGGGTCCCTCGACGGTGAGCCTCACGTTGCCCTGGTCGTCCGGTCGGCTGACCGTGATCTTCCGGTCGCCCTCTTCGATGGTGACCCCGTCCTGCTGGGACGGGTCGAGCACACCGGGCATCGTCTGGAGCGAGTCCTGCCCGTCGGGCTGCAGCTCGCCACCGGGCTCGGGCACCTCGGGCTTCGGCATCTCCGGGATGGACATGGACGGGGCACCGCCACCTCCGCCGCCGCCACCGGCGAAGCCTCCGCCGCCGCCACCGGCGAAGCCTCCGCCACCGCCACCACCGGCGAAGCCGCCGCCGCCTCCGCCACCGCCACCACCGGTGCCGCCGCCTCCGCCACCGCCGCCTCCGCCGCGACCCTGGTCACCGCCGGAGTTCTCACCGGTCGAGGCGAAGGGGTTCTCCTCGACCTTGGCCAGGTGATCGGTGAGCACCTTCCAGGCCTCGTCGACGCCTTCCTTGACGTTGTCGCAGGTCTGCATGAAGGCGTCGTAACGCCCCTCGACTTCCGGAGCGAAGGCCGTGTTCACCCAAGCGGTGGCCTGACGCACCACTTCGCTCTTGAACTCTTCGCTGTCGAGGCAGCCGTCGTCCACCTCGATGTTGAAGATGGCACAGGCCCGCTTCAGCTTCCATTCATCGCAATTTTCACCACCGTTGACCACATCGATGATGAGTTCGATGTCCCGCGGATTCTTTCCCGCCGCGGTGTTGATGTCGGTGATGTTCTCGAGAACCCAGTTGGCCTTCGTCCGAACCTGTTCGGCCACCGCCTTGCACGAGGCGTTGATGACCCCCGCCGTGTCGTTGAGGCTCTGGATGGCCTTGTCGACGGACTTCGAGTAGTTGGCGAAGTACTCCTGCGACTTCTGTGAGGCCTGCCCCTCCCAGTGGTTCCACAGCGCGGCGAGCTTGTTCGCCATCTCGGCGTGCTGTTCACGCTGTGTCCGAGCTGCTTCGGTGAGCTCGTTCGCGTCGGCGGAGAACTTGGCGAAGTCGATGTGGCGCTGTTCGTCGTAGCGCTTACGGACGTTGTCGAAGGTCGCTTCAGGCCCTACCATCTTGCGGACCTGAGCGCCACTGATCTTCTGGTACAGAGGCAGGAAGGTCTCGAAATACTTCAGCGCGGGTGCGCCGGCGTCCAGCAGCTCGTCGGAGTTGCTGCAACCGGCATCCCCGTCGGCAGCCTGCCGGGCAGACTCGTCGAGCTTCTCCTTGCCTTTCTGCCGATCCTCGTTGTACTGCTTGTCCGCCCCTTCGGCCGCGGACTTCTCCGCCTTGTCGAAGGCGTCCTGGAATCTCTTGAACTGGCCCAGGTCGTTGGCACGCCAGGGGTTGGGTTCTACGCCGTTCTTCTGGCAGTACTCACCGAACTCCCGACCGATTCTTTCCCGCTCCTCTTCGGGAAGGTCCCTGAGTGCGAGGTGTGGGAAGTTGTGCAGGAGCGCGGCCTTCTCTTCCTTCGGAACGTGGGGGTCGTCAAGAAGCTTCTTGGTTTCTTCCCAGAGCCGCTTCCCGTCGTCGTTCGCCATCACTGACCCCCAGAGTTCCTCACGGTCGAGGTGTTCTCCGACTCGACCCACTCGTAGCCACTACCGACGGCCTCGAGCCGACCGGCGAAGTTCTCCATGGCCGCGGCATGCGCCTCGACCGCCTGACCCAGCTTCTCCAACCCCGCCCGGTAGGGCTCCCCGGCTGCCTGGTGCGCCTCGCCGAAGTCCTTGCCCGTCGCCTCCGGAGCAGCCACCTTCCCCTTCAACTCACGGACCGGCTGGGCAAGGCCCTTGATCGCG
>DATCJU010000113.1:0-5993 GCA_036562635.1 Pseudonocardiaceae bacterium | reverse complement strand
GTCGACCGGGACACGGGTGGCCGCCTGCTGCAGCAGCGGGAGATCACGGGCCAGCAGAGTGCCCTTGGTGAGGATCGAGAAGGGGGTGCCCGACTCGGCGAGCGCGGAGATCACCCCGGGCATGAGCCGGTAACGTCCCTCGGCCCGCTGGTAGGGGTCGGTGTTGGTCCCCAGGGCCACGTGTTCGCGCCGCCAGCGGGGTGAGTTCAGTTCCCTGGCCAGCACCTCGGCGACGTTCACCTTGACGACGACCTGACCGTCGAAGTCCCGACCCGGGTCCAGGTCCAGGTAGGTGTGCGAGTTCCGGGCGAAGCAGTAGGTACACGCGTGCGAGCAGCCCCGGTACGGGTTGATCGTCCACCGGAACGAGAACCCGGCACCGTCCGGGACCCGGTTGAGCGCCGACTTGGCGGCCACCTCGTGAAACACCACACCGGCGAACTCCGGGGTCCGCACACTGCGCACCAACCCCGGCAGACCCGGCAACACCGGCGCCGCCGCCGGCTCACCGCCGACGACCCGCTGTCGCTCCCACCGCATACCGCTATTCGAACATCCGTTCGATGATCCGTCAAAGCGGATCACCCGGTCGACAGCCCGCACCCGCAGGGCGGCCCCGGCAACGGAGGCGTGGTGATCTGTGGGCAGGATGGGCGAGTGACTCCCCGTGAGCCGTTCCTCTCTCCCGGTGCACCCCGACCCGAACGGCCCGCTCCTCCACGGGTCAACCCCGCCACCGGCCGTCCCCCCCGGCCGCCCCAGTCCTCGGCGCGCTCACAGACGGCCCGCGCCGCCGCACCGGACCCCCACAGGGAGACCCCGCGCTCCACGCCGAAACAACAGGCCGTCCCGGGCCCGTCGGCCACCCCCGGGCGCAGGGGAACCGGACGGGGCGGCACCCGGCGTCGCACGGCCGGGCAGGCCGATCGGCCCACCGGATCCCGGAGAACCGGTCGGGTCGCGCCGGACGCCGAGGAACCCTCACCGACCGGCAGACGGCGCACGCGTTCCGGGCGGAACACCGACCGGGGCCACGGGCACGGACACGGGCATGGACACGGACACGGTCCGGCGGAACCGGTGTCCCGACGGGTCCGCATGCTGCTCGCGGCCCTGCTCGGCCCGTGCGTGCTGGCCACCTTGATCGGTGTGCTGCTGCTCCATCCGTTCGGGTACGAACAGCCCACCGGGGAACAGCTCGGCCTGCACCTGCAGCCGGTGCACGGCACGGTCACCGCGGTCGAGCAGACCAGCTGCGACCCCCAGGGTGTCCCGCCGATCACGGACGACGGATCGGCACCGTCCACAGAGGACGCCGAGGGCGCTCCCGACGAGGTCACCGACGGCGGTACCCACAGCTGTGTGGCGGTCACGGTCCACCTCACCGACGGCCCGGCACCCGGTACCAGCCTGCGCATGCTGATGCCACTGGAGCCGAGTACCCCCCGGTTCGCGGTGGACGACCAGGTGGTGCTCGCCTACTCCGGCACCGACCCGCACCACGCGGGCTCCTACCAGCTCGTCGACTTCCAGCGCGGCACGCCGATGCTGCTGCTGGCCGTCCTGTTCGCCGCGGCCGTGCTGCTGCTGGGCCGGCTGCGTGGCCTCGCCGCGCTCGGTGGACTCCTGATCAGCTTCGCGGTGCTCGCGTGGTTCGTCTTCCCGGCGATCCTGGCCGGACGGAACCCGTTGGCCGTGGCGGTGGTCGGCGGCTGCCTCATCATGTTCGTCACCACCTACCTGGCGCACGGGCTGTCCGCCCGTACCTCCACCGCAGTGCTCGGCGTGCTGGCCAGCCTGGCCCTGACTGGTCTGCTGGCCCTGGTCTTCACCTCGGCCGCCCAGCTGACCGGCCTGGACGACGACACGACGAACCTCGTCGGTCTGCTCGGTCACGCCGTGGACGCCCGAGGCCTGCTGCTGGCCGGCATGGTGATCGGCGCCCTCGGTGTGCTCGACGACATCACCGTCACCCAGGCGAGCGCGGTGTGGGAGCTGCGACGCGCCAATCCCACGCTGGGCTGGCTCCAGCTGTACCGCGCGGCGCTGCGCATCGGCCGCGACCACGTGGTGTCCGCGGTGAACACGCTGTTCATGGCCTACGCCGGTGCCGCGCTGCCAATGCTGTTGGCCTACTCGGTGTCGGGTCAGAACTTCGTCCGACTGGTGACCGCCCAGGACGTGGCACAAGAGGTGGTGCGTACGTTGGTGGGCAGCATCGGCCTGGTGGCGGCCATCCCGGTCACCACCGCGCTCGCCGCCGTGGTGGCCCGACAGGAGCCCGTCACACCGGTCGAGTCCGCCGAGCCCGCCGAACACGCGGAAGCGGCCAATCCACCGGCGCCGGTCGAGGAGAGCTCGTCCGCTTCCACACCGCGTCGCGTCGAACCCCCGTCCGGTGAGCCGGAGGTGCCCGCAGGGGCACGGCCCACCCGCCGGTCCCGGGCGAGCACGGCGCCGTATCCGACGCCCGGCCCGGAGCGCTCGTCCCCTTCGGAGGGCGGCGCGAATCCTGCCACCGCCCGCCGCCTCGCACCCCCACGGCACCCCCTGCCCCCGCGCGGCCGCCCCGTCGACCGGCCGTGGCAGGGCGGGGGAACGACACCCGAGAACTGGTGAGCCGGGTGTGCGGGGAGCGGTACCGCGTCCCCGCACACCCGGTGGGATCAGGCGGACTCGCGACGGACGAGCTCGGTGGGCAGCAGCACCGACGGGGGCAGGCCTTCCTCCCCGTTGAGCTGGGCCAACAACCGCCAGGTCATGGTGCGACCGAGCTCCTCGATCGGCTGACGGACCGTGGTCAGCCGGGGCACCGTCGTGGTGGCCAGCACCGAGTCGTCGAAGCCCACGACCGCGACGTCGTCGGGGACCCGGCGTCCCGACTCCTGGAGCACCTGCATGGCACCGACCGCCATCTGGTCCGACGCCGCGAACACCGCGTCGAGGTCGGGATGACGGCCCAACAGCTCACGCATGGCCGACGCCCCGCCCTCCACGGTGAAGTCGCTGTGCACCACCGCGTCGGTGGAGTGGCCGGCCTCGTCCATGCCACGCCGCCATCCGGCCAACCGGTCCAGGCCCGCCGCCATGTCCTTCGGCCCGGCGATGGTGACCGGACGCCGCCGTCCCAGGGAGACCAGATACCGCGCGGCCAGCAGCCCCCCGTTGAAGTTGTCCGCGTCGACGTAGGGCACGTTCGCCTCGCCCAGCGGCCGGCCGCCGAGCACCACCGGCACCCCCGCGGACAGCAGCCGCTGCGGCAACGGGTCCTCGCCGTGCAGACTGATCACCAACACCCCGTCCACGTGCCCGTTGCACAGGTAGTTGGCCATCTGACCGCCCTGGTCCGGGCCCTGGCTCATCAGCAGGATGAGCTGCCGCTGGCTTCCCGCCAGTCCAGCGTGGACGCCACGCAGCACCCCGGCGAAGAACGGGTCGAAGAAGACCCGGTCACCGTGTTCGGACACCACGAGAGCCACCGAGTTCGTCCGGCGGGTCACCAGGGAGCGGGCGGCCAGGTTGGGCACGTAGCCGAGGCGCTCTATCGCCCGGGTGACCGCCTCCCTGGCGCGGGCACTCACGTGCATCTGTCCGTTGATGACACGGGACACGGTCGCGCGGGAGACGCCCGCCTCCCGCGCGACCTCCTCCAGGGTCGGACTCGTCCTCCCCTCGCCCGGCGAGGCGACAGGATTGGTCACCGGTTCTCCGCATCTGGTAGGGCATTACCGCGCGCAACCTGCGAGTACCAGGTCGCGCTCATCTTAGGAATGCGGGTCATCGTCTCGTAGTCGACGTACACGAGGCCGAACCGCTTGGCGTACCCCTCGGCCCACTCGAAGTTGTCCATCAGGGACCAGCAGAAGTAGCCGCGCAGGTCCACCCCGGCCTGGATGGCCGCGTGCGCCGCCCGCAGGTGGCTGTCCAGGTAGGCGACCCGCTCCGGGTCCTGGACCGTACCGTCCTCCGTGACGACGTCCGGGTAGGCGGCGCCGTTCTCGGTGATGTACAGCGGTAGGCGCGGGTACTCCTGGTGCAGTCGGAGCAGCAGTCGGGTCAGCCCCTCGGGGTTCACCTCCCAGCCCATGGCCGTCTGGGGCAGGCCGTAGCCGTGGAAGGAGACGTGCTCGGCACCCACCCACGGCGACGCGGTCCGGTGCCCGCCCTCGGTCCCGGCGCGGTCCTTCGCGGCGGACTCGTCCGGGTGCCCGGACACCCGGTGGGTCGTGTAGTAGTTGACGCCCAGCAGGTCCAACGGCGCCCCGATGGTCTTCAGGTCGTCCGCGGCGATGTGCTCGGCCAAGCCGTAGGGCTCCAGGTCGGCGACCAGGTCGGCGGGGTACTCACCGCGCAACAACGGGTCCAGGAAGATCCGGTTCTGCAGCCCGTCGACCCGTCGGGCGGCCTCGACGTCCGCGTCGTCCTGCGGGTTGACCGGTTCCGTCGGGAACAGGTTGAGGGAGATGCCCACGGCCGCGTCCGGCACCGCCGCCCGGATCGCCGCCACCGCCAACCCGTGTCCCAGCAGCAGGTGGTGGGCCGCCGCGACGGCGGCCTTCGGCTCGGTACGACCCGGGGCGTGGATTCCCCCCGCGTAGCCCAGGAAGGCCGAGCACCACGGCTCGTTGAGCGTGGTCCAGGTCCGGAGCCGGTCCCCCAGGGCCCGGCAGACCACGTCGACGTACTCCGCGAAGCGGTGGGCCGTGTCACGGTTGGCCCAGCCGCCCTGGTCCTCCAGCTCCTGTGGCAGGTCCCAGTGGTAGAGGGTGGGCCACGGGGTGATGCCGTGCTCCAACAGCTCATCCACCAGGCGCCGGTAGAAGTCCAGGCCGACCTGGTTCACCGCACCACCGCCCGGGCGGACCCGGGGCCAGGCGATCGAGAACCGGTAGGCGGTCAGCCCCAGGTCGGCCATCAGTTGCACGTCCTGCCGCAACCGGTGGTAGTGGTCGGTGGCACGCGTGCCGTCGGATCCGTCCGCGATGGCGCCGGGTACCCGGCAGAAGGCGTCCCAGATGGACTCGCCACGGCCGTCCACGGTGCTGGCCCCCTCCACCTGGAAGGCGGAGGTGGCGGCTCCCCAGAGGAAACCCTCGGGGAACACGGCCGTGGAGGTCTGCTGCCGGGCGGGCTGCGTCGCCTCGACGTCGTTCGTGAACAAGGACACGATTCCACTACCCCTTCACAGCGCCCTGCATGATTCCGGCGACGATCTGTCGCCCGAGAAGGACGAAGACGATGAAGATCGGAATGGTTGCGAGAGTGGTGCCCGCCAACACCAGCGAATAGTCGACGTAGTACCCGCTCTGCAGTTTCTCCAGTGCGACCTGGATGGTGGGGTTCCCGGGGTCGAGCACCACGAGCGGCCACAGGAAGTCGTTCCAGGTGTGCATGAAGGTGAAGATGCCCAGCATGGCCGCGGCCGGACGTGCCGCCGGCAGGCAGACGTGCCAGAAGACTCGGATCATGCTGCAGCCGTCGACGCGGGCCGCCTCGATGAGCTCGTAGGGCACCGCCTCGCTGATGTACTGGCGCATCCAGAACACGCCGAACGCGGTGACCAGGTTGGGGATGATCACCGCCTCCAGCTTCCCTGCCCAGCCGAACTCGGACATCGCGATGTAGAGCGGGATGATGCCGAGCTGGGTGGGCACCGCGAGCGTGGCGACCACGAACGTCATGAGCACGTTGCGGCCACGGAACTGCAGCTTGGCGAAGGCGAAACCGGCGAGCGTGGAGAAGAACACGACCGAGACGGTGACCGTGCCGGAGACGATGATGCTGTTCCCCAGCGCCTTCCAGAACGGGATGGTGTCGAACACCCTGGCCGCGTTCTCCAGGAATTTGCCGCCTGGCAGCAGCGGCGGCACCTTCTCGGTGAGTACACCGCTGTCGTGGCTGGCGATCAGGAACGACCAGTAGAACGGGAACGCCGAACTGAGGATGAACGCGGTGAGCACCCCGTAGGTGACGAAGTTCGGCCGGCCGATGAT
>DATCJU010000109.1:0-12090 GCA_036562635.1 Pseudonocardiaceae bacterium | reverse complement strand
AGACCCCCGCGCGTGCGGGGACGACGTCTTCAGCTCCATCGAGCTGTTGCTGGCCGGCGGAAGACCCCCGCGCGTGCGGGGACGACCTTCTGCCGTGGGGTCCAGAAGGCGCCGGCCAGGGAAGACCCCCGCGCGTGCGGGGACGACACTTGCTGACCTGCGAGGATATCCGACTCTCCGCCGGATTTCCTTCACCAGGAATCGCCCGAGCTGCCCACCCCGCCCAGCCACAGTCCGCTCAAGGCGGAACCACGCCGACCCTGCTCCCCGGCGCCAGCGCCGGGTCAGTGGGTGGTGGTGATGGTGCCGCTGCCCAGGACGACGTCCCCAGCGGGATCGGGACGGTACAGGGCGACGGCCTGTCCCGGCGCCACGCCGTGCAGCGGCTCGCGCAGCCGCACCAGCAGACGAGCACCGTCGTCCACCACCTCGGCCACCGCGGGCGCGGTGCCGCCGTGCGCCCGGACCTGTGCCACACACTCGGTCGGGCCGTCCAACGGCAGACCCGACGGCCACACCGGCCGCTCCGCGACGATCTCGGTGACCCTGAGCCGCTCGGCCGAGCCGACCCGGACGGTGCCGGTCACCGGCTCCAGGGCCAGCACGTACCGCGGCCGGCCGTCCGGTGCGGGCCGGTCGATGCCCAGGCCCTTGCGCTGCCCCACGGTGAACCCGTGCACCCCGCTGTGCTCGCCGAGCACCTCACCGGTGGCGTCGTCGACGAGCTTGCCGGGCTGCTCCCCCAGCCGCTGGGTCAGGAACCGGCGGGTGTCCCCGTCGGGGATGAAGCAGATGTCGTGGCTGTCCGGCTTGTCGGCGACCGCCAGCCCACGGCGGGCCGCCTCGGCGCGGACCTCGGGCTTGGTGGAGTCCCCGAGCGGGAACATCGCGTGCCGCAGCTGGTCGGCGGTCAGCGTGGCCAGCACGTAGGACTGGTCCTTGGCGGCGTCCGCGCTGCGCGCCAGCCGCGGCCGACCGTCCACGACGGACAGTCGGGCGTAGTGCCCGGTGCACACCGCGTCGAAACCCAGGGCCAACGCCTTGTCCAGCAGCGCGGCGAACTTGATCCGCTCGTTGCAGCGCAGGCACGGGTTGGGGGTGCGGCCCGCCGCGTACTCGGCGACGAAGTCCTCCACCACCTCCTCGGTGAAGCGCTCGGCGAAGTCCCACACGTAGAACGGGATGCCGAGCACGTCAGCCGCCCGGCGGGCGTCCCGCGCGTCCTCGATCGTGCAGCACCCCCGGGCCCCGGTGCGTAGCGTCCCGGGGCGAGCCGACAGCGCCAGGTGCACGCCGACCACCTCGTGCCCGGCCTCCACCGCACGGGCCGCCGCCACCGCGGAGTCCACGCCGCCGCTCATCGCCGCCAGCACCCGCACGTCTCTACCCCTCCGTCCCCACCGGACTCCCGGTGGCTCGTCCGGCCGCGACGGTGGCCGTGCCCGCCGCCGCGGCGGGACGCGCCGAGCGGCGCAACCCGGCCAGCCCGGCGTTACGGGCCCGCTCCACCACCGGTCCGATCGCCTCGGCCAGTACCGCCACGTCCTCCTCGGTCGAGGTGTGCCCCAGGGAGAAACGCAACGAGCCGCGGGCCAGGACCGGGTCCACCCCCATGGCCACCAGCACGTGGCTGGGCTCGGCCACCCCGGCGGTGCACGCCGACCCGGTGGAGCACTCGATACCGCGGGCGTCCAGCAGCATCAGCAGGCTGTCCCCCTCGCAGCCGGGGAAGGTGAAGTGGGCGATCCCCGGCAGCCGGCCCGGGCCGCCGTCGATCTCCTCCTCCCCCGGGTCACCGTTGCACACCGCGTCCGGCACGGCCTCCTGCACCGCGGCCACCAGCCGGTCCCGCAGCGCGGCCAGCCGCGCGGCCTCCGCCTCCCGGTCCGCCACGACGTGCCGCACCGCGGTGGCCAGGCCGGTGATCGCCGGGACGTCCAGGGTGCCGGACCGCACCTCGCGCTCCTGCCCGCCGCCGTGCAGCAACGGCACGCAGGCGGTCTCCCGGTCCAGCAGCAGCACCCCGGCCCCGTAGGGTCCGCCCAGCTTGTGCCCGGTCAGGGTGAGGGCGTTGGCCCCGGAGGCGGCGAAGTCCACCGGCAACGCGCCCACCGCCTGCACCGCGTCGGTGTGCAGCGGGATGCCGTACTCACGGGCCACCTCGGCCAGGCTGCGGATCGGGTTGACCGTGCCGACCTCGTTGTTGGCCCACATCACCGTGACCAGGGCCACGCTGTCCGGGTCCTGCTCGATCGCGGCGCGCAACACCTCGGGGTGCACCCGGCCGTACCGGTCCACCTCCAGCCAGGTGATCTCGGCACCCTCCCGGTCGGCCAGCCACTGCGCCGCGTCCAGCACCGCGTGGTGTTCCACCGCCGAGACCAAGAGTCGGCGACGGCGCGGATCGGCGTCCCGGCGGGCCCAGAAGATGCCCTTGACCGCCAGGTTGTCGCTCTCGGTGCCCCCGGCGGTGAACAACACCTCCGACGGCCGTGCCCCCAGGGCCAGCGCGATGTCCTCGCGGGCCTCCTCCACGACGCGTCGGGCCTGCCGTCCCGAGGTGTGCAGCGAGGAGGCGTTACCGACACCGGTCAACGCCTCGGTCATCGCCGCGACCGCCTCCGGCAGCATCGGCGTCGTGGCCGCGTGGTCGAGGTAAGTCATCTCGGTGACCAGGGTAGACCGGGCGGGTCTTCGTCGGCGCGACTGTATGGAACACCGTGTCCGGCGTTACCCGTGCCGCACGGCCGCCCCCGACACGTTCCGGGTCCGCCGCGGCCGCACCAGCAGCACCCCGGTGGCGGCGACCAGGGCCATGGCCAGGTCGAGCGGCACCACGGCGGCAGTGGGCTCCGCCGCGGAGGCCAGGGTGTTCAGCGCCACCCCGCCCAGGCCGGTGAGCAGGGCCGACGTGAGCATGTCGCACACCTGCAGCGCCGAGGAGTTGAACCCGCGTTCCTTCGGCTCCGACAGCTCCAGCACCTTCACGCCGATGCAGGGCATGGCCAGGCCCATCGCCGCCCCACTGACCGCCCAGATCGGCGCAGCCAGCCAGGCCGGCCCCCACTCGGGGGCGACCAGGGCGATCGCGGCCAGGGCCACGGCGAGCATCCCGAATCCGATGCGCAGGAAGGTCTCCCGGGGAACCGTGCTGCGCCGGCTCTGCCAGGCGGACCCCAGGGACCAGCCGATGGCGCCCACGGTGAGCGGCAGCCCCGCCTCGGCCGGCGAGTAGTCGTGCACCGCGGTCAGGGTGAGTGGCAGGTAGGCCTCGACGGAGAAGAACGCGCCGGCGAGCAGGCCACGGGACAGGATGAACGTGGGCAGGCCGGGCCGGGCGGTGAGGGTGCCGGCGGGGAGCAGGTGGCGCAGTGCGGGCAGCAGCACCACGAGACCGACGACACCCAGCAGCAGGGAGCGACCGGAGGGGTGCTGGGCGGCCCAGGTGACGGCGGTGAGCCCGATCGCGGCGGCCAACGCGGCCAGCGGCAGTCGAGGGCGGGGCACCGGGTCCTCCTGGGTGTCGGACGAGGCCGCGCTCTCCCGGAGCATCCGGCGGAGCACCGACAGCAACAGCAGCCAGGCGACCAGCGTCAGCGGCACCAGGCCGAGGAAGATCAGCCGCCAGGTCAGGTGCTCGGTGACCAGGCCCGCCACCGTCGGCCCCACCAGGGACGGCACCACCCAGGCCGCGGACATCGCCCCGAACGCGGCCGCCCGGTCCTCCTCCGGGTACACCGCGGCGATCAGCACGTAGACCGCGACGATCTCGACTCCGCCACCGAACCCCTGGAGCACGCGGCCGACCAGCAGCATCGGCATGTTCACCGCGACACCGGCCACCACCAGCCCGACCAGGAACACCAGGGGTGCGGCGAGCAGCGCCGGCGCCGGACCCCACCGGTCACAGGCCCGGCCGGAGAGCACCGTGGCCACCACGCTGGCCGCCAGGTAGGAGGTGAACGGCCAGGAGTAGAGCGACTCGCCCCGCAGGTCGGCCACCAGGGTGGGCAACGCGGTGCTCACGGCGAGGGCCTCGAAGGCGGCAAGGGTGATGAGCAACAGGATCGCGGTGGTCACGGCCCGTCGTTCGGGCGCCCACAACGCACTGGAGCGGGAGGTCGTCATGGTCACCTCCACACTGTGCAATCTCCAGTGCGCTGCAGGTCCAGCCGCCGATCGGTGCCCGGAGGGCGGGACGGCCCCGTCCGGGCCCCGGACGGTCAGGCCACGACCGGTTCGGAGCGCCCAGGCCATGGTCCCTCGCCCGCCGGGCGGGTGGCCCGCGCCACGACCTGCTCGGCCAGTCGGGCCAGGTCACGGCGGGTCGTGCCCGGAGCCGGTTCGATCACCGGGAGCACCTCGACCTCGACAACCAGCCCGCGCAGGCGGGCCACCCGGAGCAGGGAGTCCCACAGCGTGTCCTCGCCGACGAAGGCGACCGCGGTGGTCGGCCGCCCCTCGGCCAGGAAACGCAGGGCCACCGGCCGCACCAGTGCCCCGGCGTCCAGTACCGCCTGGAACACCGCGGACCGGTAGGGGCCGGACCGCCGCCCGCACCAGGTGGTGCCCTCGGGGAACACCCCGATCGTGGCGCCCGTGCGCAGTGTCTCGGCCACGAGTGCCACCGTCTCCGGCAGTCTCCGCAACCGCTCCCGGTCCACGAAGAGCGTGCCGACCGCGGCGGCCAGCCGGCCCACCACCGGCCACCGACGGACCTCCTTCTTGGCCAGCATGCACAGCGGCTGCACCGCGGCCAGGGCGACGATGTCCAACCAGGACACGTGGTTGGCCACGACGAGCACGCCCCGGCCCTCCTGGCCGAGGCGGTCCTCCCCCCGGACCACCAGCCGGGCCCCGAAGGCACGCACCAGGCAACGGAACCAGGCGCGCACGATCCGGTCCCGGGTCTCCGTCCGCAGCAGCGGCAGCGTCAGGGCCAGTCCCGTCCCGACACAGGCCATCCCGGCGGCGGCCAACAGCCGGGCCCCGGTCCGTAACCGGCCGACCTGCGGTGCCGTGCCGGGGGCGGGCAGGCAGCCGTCGTCGCACGGTGACACCGGCATCCAGGGGTGGGCCGCCGCCCCGGCGACGGCCCGTGCGGTGCGTCCACCCGGATCCTGGCAGGTCACGCCCGCTCCCCCAGGAAGAACTTCAGGTAGCGCTGGTCCACCCGGTCCAGGGAGAGCAGCACGAACAGGTCGGCCACCCCGAAGTCGGGGTCGTGGGCGGGGCGCCCGCACACCCACGCGCCGAGACGCAGGTACCCGCGGAGCAGCGGCGGCACCTGGGGTCGGTCCGGGCGCGGGGCGGCGTCGACGTCCCAGGGAGTGCGCGGGTGGACCCGGTACTCCGGAGGGGAGTAGTGCCTGGCGTGCACCAGGTCCCACACCCCGGCGGCCAGCGCACCACCGTCGGTCAGCGGCACCGACGCGCACCCGGCCAGCCAGCGGTGCCCGGACAGCAGCATGTAGCGTGCGATACCGGCCCAGACCAGGCTCACCACGGCGCCGGTGCGGTGGTCGGGGTGCACGCACGAGCGCCCGGTCTCCACCAGTGCCGGCCGTAACGGCTCGATCGCCGTGAGATCGAACTCCCCGTCCGAGTACAACCGACCCGCCTCGCGGGCTCTGTCAGGGGGCAGCATCCGGTAGGTGCCGACGATCTCCCCGGTGGAGTCGTCACGCACCACGAGGTGGTCGCAGAACTCGTCGAACGGGTCGACGTCCAGGCCGGGTGTGCTGGTGTGCAGGGTGGCACCCATCTCCTCGGCGAACACCTGGTAGCGCAGGCGTTGCGCGGCGCGGATCTCCTCGGTCGCCCGGGCGACGAGGAAGGAGTAGTGGCGGGCGTCGGTGGAGGTGGCCGTGGACGGGACCGTGCTGGCGAGCACCTGGGACTGCGTCATGCGCCCGGTGTACCGAATCGGACTGTGCCCAGGGAAGTACTCTCCGTGACACAACAGTGGAATATCCGTGAATTCCCGATGCGCAGCTCAGGGATCTCTCGGAAGGGTCCCGGGCACTTTCACCCGTAGGGGCGCCCGCCGTCCGGACGGAACGGATCCCGGGAAAACGGCGCGGCCCCCGCGGGCTCCGCGGGGGCCGCAGCACGGCAGGCTCGGATCAGCCCTTGCGCTTGAGGATCTCCTCGGTGAGCTGCGGGGCCACCTGGAACAGGTCGCCCACCACACCGAAGTCGGCGATCTCGAAGATCGGCGCCTCGGGGTCCTTGTTCACCGCGACGATCGTCTTCGAGGTCTGCATACCGGCCCGGTGCTGGATGGCACCGGAGATGCCCAGCGCGATGTAGAGCTGCGGGGACACCGTCTTGCCGGTCTGGCCGACCTGGAACTGGTGCGGGTAGTAGCCGGAGTCGACCGCGGCACGCGAGGCACCGACGGCGCCACCCAGGGCGTCGGCCAGCTTCTCCACGATGGCGAAGTTCTCGGCGCTGCCCACGCCGCGACCACCGGAGACGACGACGGAGGCCTCGGTCAGCTCGGGGCGGTCGCCACCCTGCGCCGGCTGGCGGTCGACGATCCGCGCGGCCTTGGCCGCGTCGACGGCCGGGAACTCGACGGCCTCCTCGACCGCGGCCCCCTCGGCCGGCTCGATCTCCACCGCACCCGGCCGGACCGCGATCACCGGGGTCCCCGTGGTGGCCTGCGCCTTGACCACGTAGGAGCCACCGAACACGGACTGGGTGACGGTGCCGTCGGCGGCCACGTCGACCGCGTCGACCAGCAGACCGGAGCCGAGGCGCACGGCCAGCCGGCCGGCGATCTCCTTGCCCTCCACGGTCGCCGGCACCAGCACGGCGGCCGGGGAGGCCTTGCCGACCAGGGCGGCCAGCACGTCGACCTTCGGAGTCACCAGGTAGCGGGGCGCGTCGTCGGACTCGGCGACGTACACCTTGGCCGCGCCGTGGCCGGCCAGGGCGTCCTTGACCTTCGCAGCGGTACCGGGGGTACCGACGACGACCGCGGCGGGCTCACCGAGCCGACGCGCGGCGGACAGCAGCTCGAAGGTGACCTTCTTGACCTCACCGTCGACATGGTCGACGAGGACCAGGACCTCGGACATGGTGTTGCCTTCCTCCTCGCTGCCGTCTCAGATGAGCTTCTGGGCGACCAGGAACTCGGCGATCTTCACACCGCCGTCTCCCTCGTCGGTGATCCGCTGGCCCGCGGTGCGCGGGGGCTTCGGCGCGGCCTCGACCACCTTGGTGAGGGCGTTGGCCAGGCCGACCTCGGAAGCGTCGATACCGGCGTCGGCGATGCCGAGGGTGGTCACCGGCTTCTTCTTGGCCGCCATGATCCCCTTGAACGACGGGTACCGCGGCTCGTTGATCTTCTCGGTGACGCTCACCACGGCGGGCAGGTTGGCCTCGACCGTGGCCAGGCCCTCCTCGGTCTCGCGCTCGATGCGCACGACCCCGCCGTCGATCTCGACCTTGCGGGCCTGGGTGAGCTGCGCGACGCCCAGCAGCTCGGCGAGCATGGCCGGGACGGCACCGGCACGGCCGTCGGTGGACTCGTTGCCGGCGATGACCAGGTCCGGCGTGCCGAGGGTGCCGATCACCTTGGCCAGGGCCCTGGCGGTCTGGACGGCGCAGGAACCGTGCAGCGCCTCGTCGGAGAGGTGCACGGCCTTGTCCGCACCCATGGACAGGGCCTTGCGGATGGCGTCGGTCGCACGATCCGGACCCATGCACACGACGGTCACCTCACCGCCGTGCGCCTCCTGGATCCGCAGCGCTTCCTCGACGGCGCGCTCGTTGATCTCGTCGAGCACGGCGTCCGCGGACTCGCGGTCCAGGGTGTGGTCTGTGTCGGTGAGCTTGCGCTCGGACCAGGTGTCAGGCACCTGCTTGACCAGGACGACGATGTTCATGGGTCCTCTTCGACCTCCTGCGGACTGCGGCGTGACCGGCCTTGACCGCCAGCCTTTGGCCAGGTGACCCGACCCTGCCACGAAGCGGCCGCGCCGGCATGGTGGTGTCGGCCACGTCGATGTTACTGGCGAGTAGCGAGGGTGTGCACGGGCCTGGCCCCCGAACCGTACGTGATGGTTCTCACCCCTCACCTGCGGTCAAGCCGAAATGGATCATCAACACGCCCGACCGGCCCAGTCCGCCCCCGCCCACAAGGCCGAACCCGCGGCCCGGACGGTTTGGCGCTTCCCACACCGCTCGGGTAGGCATCGGACGCGGCCACGACGGCCGTGGGGAACCTGGGAGGGCGGACGAGACGATGACCACCGAGACCACGGACCACCACCAGGCGCTACCCCTCACCGGGGAACGCACTGTGCCCGGCATCCCGGAGGAGAACTACTGGTTCCGCCGGCACGAGGTGGTCTACCAGGCCCTGCTGGAACACTGCGTCGACGCCGTGGTCCTGGACGCCGGGTGCGGGGAGGGCTACGGCGCGGACCTGGTCGCCGACCGGGCCCACCGGGTGATCGCCCTGGACTACGACGCGGTGACCGTGACACACGTGGCCCGCCGCTACCCGCGGGTGGACGTGGTGCGTGGCAACCTCGCCGCCCTGCCCCTGGCCACCGCCGGCGTGGACGTCGTGCTCAACTTCCAGGTCGTCGAGCACCTGTGGGACCAGCCCGGGTTCCTGGCCGAGTGCGCCCGCGTGCTGCGTCCCGGCGGCCGGCTGCTGCTGAGCACGCCGAACCGCCTGACCTTCTCCCCCGGCCGGGACACCCCGCTCAACCCCTTCCACACCCGTGAGTTCTCCCCCGCCGAGCTGCACCGACTGCTGGTGGACGCCGGTTTCGCCGTGGAGACGCTGAGCGGGCTGTACCACGGGCCACGGCTGCGTGCACTGGACGCCGGGCACGACGGCTCCCTGGTCCAGGCCCAGGTGGACGCGGTGCTGTCCGGACAGCCCTGGCCGGAGGCGCTGCTCGCCGACGTGGCCTCGGTGACCACCGCCGACTTCGAGCTGCGCCCAGCCCGGCCGGAGCATCCCGGCGACCTGGACGACAGCCTCGACCTGATCGCGGTGGCGGTGCGGTCATGACCCGCCCGATCGGCACGTTCTGCCTGGTCCTGCACAGCCACCTGCCGTGGCTGCCGCACCACGGCACCTGGCCGGTGGGCGAGGAGTGGCTGTACCAGGCGTGGGCGAACTCCTACCTGCCGGTGGTCGACCTGCTGCGCCGCCTGGCCGAGCGCGGGCACCACGACGTGCTCACCCTCGGGGTCACCCCCGTCCTGGCCGCCCAGCTCGACGACCCGTACTGCCTGCGCTCCTTCCACCACTGGCTGGGGAACTGGCAGCTGCGGTCCCACTACGCGGCCACCCGGTGGGGCGGGCGGTGGAAGGCCGATCCCGCGCTGCGGGACCTGGCGGCGGCCGAGCACCGCCGGGCCGAGTGGTCCCTGGACCAGTTCGAGACCCGCTGGCGCAACGGCTTCTCCCCACTGCTGCGGGAACTGGTCGACTCCGGGGTGATCGAACTGCTCGGCGGTCCGGCCACCCACCCGTTCCAGCCGCTGCTGGACCCCCGGGTGCGGGCGTTCGCCCTGCGCACCGGCCTGACCGACACCGCGCTGCGGCTCGGCTCGACCCCCGAGGGCATCTGGGCGCCCGAGTGCGGTTACGCGCCCGGGATGGAGGAGGGGTACGCCGCCGCCGGGGTGCGGCGCTTCCTGGTGGACGGCCCGGCACTGCACGGCCGGACCGCGTTCGCCCACACCGTCGGCTCCTCGGACGTGGTCTGCTTCGGGCGTGACCTGGAGGTCACCTACCGGGTGTGGTCCCCCCGGTCCGGCTATCCCGGCGATCCCGCCTACCGGGACTTCCACACCTTCGACCATCCCAGCGGGCTCAAGCCCGCCCGGGTGACCGGTCGGCACATCCCGCCGGAGCACAAGCGCCCCTACCAGCCCGAACTGGCCGCCGACGCGGTGCGCCGGCACGTGGCGGACTTCGTGGACGTCGTGGTGCGGCGACTGCGGTCGCTGGCCGAGGAGCACGGCCGGCCGGCCCTGGTGGTCGCCGCCTACGACACCGAGCTGTACGGCCACTGGTGGCACGAGGGTCCGCAGTGGCTGGAGGCGGTGCTCACCGCGCTGCCCGAGGCCGGGGTGCGGGTCACCACGCTGCGTGGTGCGCTGGAGGCCGGGCACCTGGGCGGACCCGTCGAGCTGCCGCCCTCCTCGTGGGGCTCCGGCAAGGACTGGCGGGTCTGGGACGGCGAGCAGGTCGCCGACCTGGTGACGAGCAACGCCGAGCTGCAGCGGCGACTACTGGCCGTGGTGGACGCCCGGCTCGGGCGGACGGGGGCGGCACGGGACGTGGTGCTGGACCAGCTGGTCCGGGAGGCGCTGCTGGCGCTGTCCAGCGACTGGGCGTTCATGGTCACCAAGGACTCGGCGGCCGAGTACGCCCGGCAGCGGGCCGCCACGCACACCGCGCGTTTCCACGAGCTGGCCGCCGCGCTCGAGGCCGACGACATCCGCAGGGCCGCCGCGCTGGCCACCGAACTGCGCGGCGTCGACGGGGTGTTCGGCCACCTCGACGCCCGGACACTGGGACATCGGGGTACCGGTGAGTAACCCCGACGGCGCACCTGGGAGGATCAGGACGCCATGCGCGTGCTGATGCTGTCCTGGGAGTACCCCCCGGTCGTGGTCGGAGGACTGGGTCGGCACGTGCACGCCCTGGCCCGGCACCTGGCCGCGCAGGGGCACGAGGTGGTCGTGCTGTGCCGCCAGCCCGCGGGCACCGACGCCGGCACCCACCCGTCGGTCGACCACGTGGTCGAGGGCGTCCGGGTGGTCCGGGTCGCCGAGGACCCGCCGCACCTGACCTTCGAACGCGACCTGGTGGCCTGGACGCTGGCCATGGGACACGCCATGGTGCGGGCCGGCCACGCCCTGCTGCGGTCCTGGCGGCCCGACGTGGTGCACGCCCACGACTGGCTGGTGGCCCACCCGGCGATCGCCCTGGCCGACATGGCGGAGGTCCCCCTGGTGGCCACGATCCACGCCACCGAGGCCGGACGGCACTCGGGCTGGCTGTCCCAGCCGCTCAACCAGCAGATCCACTCGGTGGAGTGGTGGCTGGCCAACCGGGCGGACGCCCTGATCACCTGCTCCTCCGCGATGCGCGCCGAGGCCGCCCACCTGTTTGACGTCGACCCGGAACGGATCACCGTCCTGCACAACGGGATCGAGCCGCGGGAGTGGCGGGTCAACCCGGCCGACGTGGCGGCGGCCCGGTCCGAGCACGCCCCCGAGGGGGCTCCACTGCTGCTGTTCTTCGGACGGCTGGAGTGGGAGAAGGGGGTCCAGGACCTGATCGCCGCCCTGCCCCGGATCCGCCGCTCCCACCCGGGAACCCGGTTGGTGATCGCCGGACGGGGCGGGCACCAGCGGGAGCTGCTGGAACAGGCCCGGCGCAGCCGGGTGGTGCGGTCCGTGCGGTTCGTGGGACACCTGCCCGACCGGGAACTGGCCGCGCTGCTGGCCGCGGCCGACGCCGTGGTGCTGCCCAGCCGGTACGAGCCGTTCGGCATCGTCGCCCTGGAGGCCGCCGCGGCGGGCACACCACTGGTGGCGTCCACCGCCGGGGGCCTCGGCGAGGTGGTGCTGGACGGGGTGACCGGGCTGTCGTTCGCCCCCGGGAACATCTCCGGCCTGGCCGCCGCGGTGCGGGCCGTGCTGGACGACCCGCGGGCAGCGGACCGTCGGGCCCGGGCCGCGCGGGAGCGACTGAGCACCCACTTCAACTGGGAGCTGATCGCGGCGGACACCGCGCGGCTCTACGCGAACACCACCCGCCGCCCCCACGAGCCGCTGCCCCGCCCCAAGATCCCCAGCGGGAACATCTTCGGGCGGTCCTGAGGAGGACGGGGACGGATCAGCCGGCCTCGGCGTCCGTCCCGGGTTCCGCCTCGGCGGACGCGGTGAGTTCCCGGACCTCGCGCAGGGCCCGCTCCGCCTTGCGGGCCATGTCGGCCACCGCCGCGGCCTGCCGCTCCCGCTCGGCCGCGGTGGCCTCGAAGTCGGCCTTGCGGTTGCGCACCGCCCGGGCGGGGGCGCCGACGGCGATGGAGTACTCGGGGA
>DATCJU010000106.1:0-21382 GCA_036562635.1 Pseudonocardiaceae bacterium | reverse complement strand
CCGCGGTCCCCCCGCCGCTGCCCGCGATGGACCACGTGCCGGCCACCCCCGAGTCGGTGCTGCGCCGTGCCCTGTGGCTGGCCGAGAACCACGATCTGACCGGCGCCCGCGTGCTGTTCCTGGGCGACCACGACCTGACCTCGCTGGCCGCCTGTGCCGTCGTCCCCGGGCTGCAGGTGACGGTGGTGGACCTGGACGAGCGCACCCTGGAGTTCATCGACACCCGGGCCGCCGAACGGGGTTTCGACATCCGCTGCCTGCACGCCGACCTGCGGTTCGGGTTGCCCTCGGCCGCGCGGGAGTGGGCCGATCTCGTGGTCTCCGACCCGCCCTACACCCCGGAGGGTGTCGGTCTGTTCGCGGCCAGGGCGCTCTCCTGTCTGCGTGACCCGTCCCGGGGTCGGGTGCTCCTGGCGTACGGCTTCTCCGACCGGGCTCCCGCACTGGGCCTGAAGGTGCAGCAGGAGCTGCTGCGGCTCGGCCTGGTGTTCGAGGCGGTGCTGCCGGACTTCGACCGCTACCGGGGGGCGCAGGCGGTGGGCAGCGCCAGCTCGTGGTACGTGTGCCGCCCCACCCTGCGGCGGCAGCGCGTCGAGCACGTCACCCGGCGTGCGGTGTCGATCTACACCCACGGACCGCAGTCGGTGGAGGCCACCCGCGGTACCGACGAGGAGACGCTCCGCGCGGTGCAGGACCTGGCGGCGGGGCCGGAGCGACGTCCGGTGGGGGTGCGGCAGGTCGGGTGGGACCGGCCGGTCCAGGCGGTCCCTGGTGGCGCGCTGGCCGTGGACGCCTCCGGTGACCTGGGGCCCTGGCTGCTCCGGGTGCTGCTGGCCGTGACCGCGGAACGGGTGGCGGTGCTGGTGCGCAACACCCACCCCTGCCTGGGCGACGCGGACGCCCGGAAGGCGCTGCAGGCGGTGGTGGGCGACCGCTACCGGCTGCGTTTCCTGCGCGGCACGCCGGGGCCCCGCCACGCCGTGGTGCTGGCCGAGCAGGTGCCGCCCGACGAACTGGACCCGGCGGGACGGCTGCGGCGGTACCTGCTGGACCGGGCGCACGGCAAACCGGCCAACGTCTGGCGGGAGGCCCTGGTGGAGGCCAGCGGCGGGACCCTCACCAAGAACCAGGCCCGCCAGCTGGTCGCCGAGCACGCCCGCCGGGCCGGGTTGCGTGAGCACGAGCTGGCCGGCCGGCTGATCGACCTGCCCCGGCACCGGCTCGCCGTGCTCCTGGAGGCGGCGAGCCGGGGATGAGCCCTCTCCCGGGCCCCCGCCCCGAGCGGGGCGGGGGCGGGGTCAGCCCGCGCGGGGCACGTGCAGCGAGCCGAGGGTGAGCACGGCCCGGAACTCCGGGGCCGGTACCGGCCGGGAGAAGAGCCAGCCCTGGTAGGCGTCCACGCCCACCCCGCGCAGCACGTGGAACTGGGTGGCGGTCTCCACGCCCTCGGCCACGCAGTGCCGCCCCATCGCCCGGGCCATGTCCACCACGGCGCGGGCCACCGCGAAGTCCGAGGGGTCGCTGCCCACGCCGGCCACGAACCGTCGGTCCACCTTCACGATCTGCGCGGGCAGTTCCTTGAGCCGGGCCAGCGAGGAGTAGCCGGTGCCGAAGTCGTCGACGGCGAACCGCACCCCTCGTTCCACCAGTTCGCCCATCTGGGCCCGGGTGCGGGACGGGAGGTCGACCAGGGCCGTCTCCACCAGCTCCAGCACCACCCGGTCCCACTCGATGCCGCTCTCGGCGACGGCGGCGGCCACGACGTCGACCAGGTCCGGGTCCCCCGGCAGCAGCCCGGCCAGGTTCACCGCCACCGCCACCCGTCGACCGTCCTGCTCCGGCCAGCGCGCCGCCTCGCGGAGCGCGGTGCGCAGCACCCAGCGGTCCAGCTCGCGCAGCAGGTCGCCCTGTTCGGCGATCGGCAGGAACACATTCGGGGCGAGCAGCCCGCGCTCGGGGTGCGGCCAGCGCACCAGTGCCTCCGCGGTGAGCACGGAGCCGTCCGCACCGACCACCGGTTGGAAGTGCAGGGCCAGGCCGTCGTTGTTCAACGCCTCCCGCAGCTGGCCCTCCAGGTGCACCTGGCGGTCCGCGTTGGCCATCAGGGCCGGGCTGGCCAGCGACACCTTGCCCGGTCCACGGCGCTTGGCCTCGAACATGGCGGCGTCGGCGAAACGCAGCAGGTCCGCGCCGGTGGCACCCTGGCTGGTGGGTGTGGCGGCACCGATCGAGGCGGAGACCCGCAGCAGCTGACCGTGCACGGGCACCGCGGTGCGCAGCAGTCCGGCGACCTTCTGGGCCAGGGCGTCCACCCCACCGACCGCGTCGATGTTCGGGCAGATGATGACGAACTCGTCACCGGACAACCGGGCCGCCACGCACCCCTCCGGCAGACCGGTCTCCAGCCGACGGGCCAACGCCACCAGCAGCTCGTCCCCGGCGTCGTGGCCCAGCGAGTCGTTGACCCGTTTGAAGTTGTCGATGTCGCAGAACAGCACCAGCACCTTGTGCCAGTCGTCGCCGGACAGTAGTTCGCCCAGCAGCTCGTTGACCGCCGTGCGGTTGGGCAGCCCGGTCAGCTCGTCGTGGGTGGCCTGGTGGCGCAGCGCCTCGGCGGCCCGCCGGCGCTCGGTGATGTCCTGGTGCACCACCAGCCAGAACCGGCGGCCGTCGTCCTGGACGGACACCGCGATGTGCAGTTCGCAGTAGACGGGTTCCCCGTCGGCCCGGACGAGCATCCGCTGCGGGATGCGGTAGCTCTTGCCGGTGCTCTGCGAGATCAGCGCCACGGAGCGTCGCCGCTCGTCCCGCTCGTCGGGGTGGGTGAGCTCCTCGGCGGTCATCCCGCGGAGCTGTTCCAGGTCGTAGCCGAGCAGCTCGCACAGCGCGTCGTTGGCGTCGACCAGCCGCTCGTTGTCGTCGAACAGGCCGATACCGACCGGGGTGATCGCCACCAGGTCGGTGAACCGCTGGCTGGAGCGCTCCATGCGGGTCTCGGTGGCCCGCTGTTCGGTGATGTCCTGGGCGGTGCCGACCAGGACGGTGTGGCCGTCCGGGTCGGTGAGGGCGACACCGTGGCTGCGGAAGACCCGGACCGCGCCGTCCCGCCGGATCACCCGGTGCTCGCACATCACGGGCTTGTGGGTGCGTGCCAGCTGCTGCCACGTCTCGTCCACCCAGGCCCGGTCCTCGGGGTGCACCAGATCCAGGTAGGTCCGGTAGGTGGTCTTCTCGTCCTGCGGCACGCCGTACAGCTCGTGCAGCATGACCGACCAGACGGCACGACCGGTGGCGGGGTCCCACTCCCAGGTGCCCAGCCGGGCGACCCGCTGCGCGTCCCGGAGTCGACGCTGCTCGTCGCGGAGCTGTCGTTCCAGGGCCCGTTGCTCGGTGACGTCCTGCACCGTGCCCTGCAGCCATTCGATCTCCCCGGAGGGACCCCGCTCGGCACGGGCCCGGCAGATGTAGACCCGTTCACCCTGCGCGCCCCGGGTCTCGACCTCCAGGGTCTCCCCGTCGTTCCCGGAGAGCAGCCGCTCGAGCAGTTCCTGCAGCCGCGGGCGGTCCTCGGGGTGCACGCCGTAGAGCAGGTCCCTGCCGTCGGGGTCGCCGCCGGCCTCGCGGTACAGCTCGATCAGGCCCTCGCTGCGGTAGGTGGTGCCGGTGGCCACCTCGTAGCTCCAGCTGCCCATGCGCGCGATGCGCTGGGCCTCCAGCAGACGGGCACGTTCGGCCGCCAGCTCGGTCTCGGCCCGCCACTGGTCGGTGATGTCCACGATGTAGCCGGTGATGCGGATGATCCGGCCCTCCCCGTCGCACACGGCCTTGGCCTCGCCGCGGATGCGACGGGTCTCCCCGTCCGGGCGGACGATCCGGTACTCGATCTGGATCGGCGCACCGGACTTCTTGTGCTCGGTCCAGTAGGCGCGTACCTTCTCCCGGTCCTCGGGGTGGACCACGGCGAGCACCGCCTCGGCACCGGGCACGACGCTGCCCGGTTCCAGGCCCAGCAGTTCGTAGTGCTGGGTCGACCACACCGTCTCCCCGGTGACCGGGTCGTACTCCCACGAGGCGATCCCGGCGACCCGCTGCGCGTCCCGGAGCCGGCGCTGCTCGTCGCGCAGGGCCTCGGCGGCGCTGGCCATGTCGGAGATGTCGACGAACAGCACCATCTCGGCCTCGGTCGCGCCGTTCCCGTCGCCGCAGGGCACGGGCCAGCGCACCGCACGCACCGTCCGTTCCGTGCCGTCGGCGCAGCGCAGCCTGGCGTTCTTTCCCTCCTCGACCAGCAGATCACCCAGTCTGGCTCCGACCAGGTCCTCCGCGGCCACTCCGATCAGCTCGGCGGCCTCGGGACTGGCCCGCAGCACCAGTCCCCCGGTGTCACAGAGCAGTGCAGGGGCAGGAGGTAGCGAGGCGAGCGCACCTCCTGATCGCTGTTCCGGCCGGACGCGGCTCCCGTTCCGCTCAGGAACGGCGGGAGCACCCCCAGTGCGTTCGACCTGGTCACCCAAGGTCCCCACCCTTCCGGTTCGCTACCGGGCCCGTGAACGCTCGGACCCACGACCAGCCCTGGTCCTGCATCCAGGGACCAGGCCTCCGGCAACCCGGTCCCCCGGATGCCGTATGACCGAGTGACGCTAGTCGCTCGACGGCCGGCAGCACAGCCCCCTTGTGTCCTCCTCCCGGAGGAACGCCCGCCGCGCGTCCCGAACAGCGGCACGGCACGCCCGGGGCGTCACCTCCGGGGGAAGCGCACCTGTCCGCTCTGCTCAGGCTACCCCGTCCGCACGTGCGGCCTCGGCGACCGCGCTCGCCACCGCCGGGGCGACCCGCGGGTCCAGCACGCTGGGGACGATCCGGTCCGGGGCCAGTTCGTCGTGGGCCACCGCGGCGATCGCCTCGGCCGCGGCCAGCTTCATCCTCTCGGTGATCCGCCGGGCTCCGGCGTCCAGCGCACCGCGGAACACACCGGGGAACGCCAGCACGTTGTTGATCTGGTTGGGGAAGTCGCTGCGTCCCGTGGCCACCACGGCGGCGTACCGGGCCGCCACCTCCGGGTGAATCTCCGGATTGGGATTGGACAGCGCGAACACGATCGCCCCCGGCGCCATACCGGCCACCAGCTCCTCGGGAACCTGCGAGGAGGAGACACCGATGAACACGTCCGCACCGGCCAGGGCCTCGGCCAGCCCGCCGGTGAGACCGCGCGGGTTGGTCATCCCGGCCAGCTCGGCCTTGACGGGGCTCAGCCCGTCCCGACCGGGGTGGATGATCCCCCGGGAGTCCAGGACGACGATCTCCCGCACCCCGGCGGCCGCGAGGATCCTGGTGCAGGCCACCCCGGCGGCTCCGGCCCCGGAGATCACCACGCGCAGCTCGGCCAGTTCCCGGCCCAGCACCTGGCAGGCGTTGCGCAGCGCGGCGAGCACGACGATCGCGGTGCCGTGCTGGTCGTCGTGCATCACCGGGCAGTCCAACGCCTCGATCAGCCGGTCCTCCAGCTCGAAGCAGCGGGGCGCCGCCACGTCCTCCAGGTTCACCGCGCCGAACGAGGGGCGTAGCCGCACCAGGGTCTCGACGATCTCGTCGACGTCGGTGGTGTCCAGGACCAGGGGGATGGAGTCCAGCCCGCCGAAGGTCTTGAACAGCGCCGCCTTGCCCTCCATGACCGGCAGCGCGGCCCGCGAGCCGATGTCGCCGAGACCGAGCACCGCGGTGCCGTCGCTGACCACCGCGACCAGGCGGTGACTCCAGGTGTACCGCTCGGCGAGGGCCGGGTTCGCGGCGATGGCCTGGCTGACCCGGGCCACACCCGGGGTGTAGGCGATCGACAACGCCCGGACGGTGTCGAGCGGGGTGGTGACTCCCACCGCAAGCTTGCCGCCCTGGTGCGCGTGGAGGATCTCCTCGTCGCTCAGCGGGGTGCTGGCGGTCGGGTCGTTCACGGTTGTCACGGCGTCCCTCCTGTGCCTGTGCGGGGCGCCCGCACTCGACCGGGAGGCCGTGGACGGGGGCTGTCGACGTCGTGCACGGCGTCCTCCTCCAGTGCGGGGCAGCGGGCACCTGCCCGCCGGTGCTCCTCCGGCTCGACGCGATGGCACCGGAAGTCGGTGGAGCGTTCTCGGCGATCGGCGCTCGGCTGAGGGTGGGCCGGGTACCGAAGAACACGCGGTTCACCCAGTTTGGCAGCCCTGGCAGCCTCGCGTCTGCGTGCTGAATCACATTCAGATCCTGGCGTCTTCGCAGGTCAGATGGGGTTCAAACAAAACGACCGTCCGACTTGCTGGATTTTTCGACCATTTCCGCAGGCAGTCGGTTTCCTCTTTCCTCTTCCCTTCACACGTGATCCGTTCACGGCCTGCCCGTGTGATTCCCGCCGCCTTCAGCCGCGCTCCAGCCGTTCTGGACCGATCTCACCCGATCGGGTCACTCGCGAATTCCCACGGACCACGGGGAACGTCACCCGGAATCGCGGTGGACGTGTGGGCACACCGGAGGGCCCGCACCATGGGCGGCCGCCTAGGCTGCTCAGCCATGCAGGTGCGGGAACTGTCGATCAAGGGTGCGTTCGAGTTCGTGCCGAAGACCTTCCCCGACGCGCGCGGCCTGTTCGTCGCGCCCTTCCAGGAGCAGGCGTTCCTGGAGGCGGTGGGACACCCGCTGCGCCTGGCCCAGACCAACCACTCGGTGTCCCGGCGCGGGACCATCCGCGGCGTCCACTTCGCCGACGTGCCGCCGGGACAGGCCAAGTACGTGTACTGCCCGCGCGGCGCCCTGCTCGACGTCGTCGTGGACATCCGGGTCGGTTCACCGACCTTCGGCCGCTGGGAGGCCGTGCGGCTGGACTCCACCGAGTACCACGCGCTGTACCTGGCCGAGGGCCTGGGACACGCGTTCGTGGCCCTGGAGGACGAGACGGTGATGGCCTACCTGTGCTCGGAGGGGTACCGCCCCGACCGCGAACACGGCATCAACCCGCTGGACGAGGCACTGGACCTGCCCTGGCCCACCGACCTGGAGCCGGTGTTGTCAGACAAGGACCGCACCGCACCCACCCTCGCCGAGGCCGAGGCCGCCGGGATCCTGCCCCGCTACGCCGACTGCCTGGCCTACTACGAACAGCTGCGCGCCGCCGCCCGGTCCTGACCGGCGAGCGGCACGACGCGGGTGGCGCGACCCCGCCCCGGGGTGCGCGTCACCCCGCGGGCCGCCGGGCCAGCCGCCCCGGATTGGGCCACAGGCGCCAACGCACCACACCGAGCACCTCGGCCGGACCGAGCTGGTGCGAGTCGGTGGAGGCGAACCGGTTGTCCCCCTGCACGAACCACCCGGAACCGTCCGGGTGCAGGGCCCGCTTGACCGAGAGCTGGCCCGGCCGGGCCGCCCACCGCACCAGCACCACCTCCCCCGGGCGGGGAGACGCGCCCCACCGCACCAGCACGACGTCCCCGTCGGACAGTGCCGGGGCCATGGACGGCCCGCGCACCAGCACCCGCCGCCACGGCCACCCCCACGCGCTCCCCTGCAGCACCGAACGATCACCTCCGACTGCCCCGGGTCGTGCCCCGGAGTAGGGTCTCGTGTCGTCGGATCATCCACTCCGAGGGAGGAACGATGCGGGTGCTGTCGCGCATCCAGCAGTCACTCCGCCCGCGCTTGGAGGCCACCGCGCACTGCGACCTCCCGTGCGGCGTCTACGACCCGGCGCAGGCCCGGATCGAGGCCGAGTCCGTCAAGGCCATCCAGGAGAAGTACCAGGCCAACGAGGACCCCGCCTTCCGTGAGCGTGCTGTTCTGATCAAGGAGCAGCGCTGCGAGCTGGTCAAGCACCACCTGTGGGTCCTGTGGACCGACTACTTCAAGCCGCACCACTTCGAGAAGTACCCGCAGCTTCACGACCTGTTCAACAGGGCCACCAAGGCGGCGGGTGCCGGCGGCGCGAAGGGCTCCATGGACCCGGCGACCGGCCAGCAGCTGCTGGACCTGATCGAGGAGATCTCCACGATCTTCTGGGAGACCAAGAAGGCTGCCTGACCGGTTACGGTTCGATACGGGCCGGTGCGGTGACTCACCGCACCGGCCCGTGCTCGTTCTCCCGGTGCGGTGTCCGACACGCCGCACCGACGTGGTCTGCCAGCGCGCCGCACATCACCGGGTGTCGGTCCGGAGTGCCGACCCCGAGCGCACCCGGCCGACGGTCACCAGGTACACCACGACGGCCAGCAGCACCGCGGCCGCGGCGAGGAGCAGCAGGCTCGGCCACGTGGCGAAGAAGTCGATGTGGAGGTACCGGCGCACCTCCCGCGAGGTGCCGTCGGCCGACGTCCGGTAGGAGTCGGTGATCTGCACGCTCGTGCCGACGGGCCAGGAGAGCCACCAACAGCCCCACCAGGCGATCACCAGCCACGGAGGACGCCGTTCCCCGGGCCGGACGGACCGCCAGACGGTGGTCAGTGCGTGGTAGGAGAACCACAGGTTGGCCAGCGGCACGAACCATCCCCACGTCGGCGGTGGACGGCGCCCCCGCTGCCGCTCCTCCTCCGACACCTCGGCGTTCCCGGTGACCCGGTGCAGCCAGAGCAACAGCACGGGGGCGATGGCCAGGATCAGAGGCGGAGCCGCCTCCTCCAGACCGGGTACGACGAGTCCGCCGAGCACGACGAACAACGCCACGGCCCCCAGCAGTGCCAGAAGCGCCCTGGTCAGGGCACCCACGAACTGCTGTGGCACGGCCGGCTGCGGTGACCGTGCGGGAGCGAGCACGGGGAACCCGTCGACCGAACCACCCCCACCGAGCGGGTCGACGCTCGACGCGGGAGACGACACGACCGCCGGCTCGACCCGGGGCAGCACCGTCCCGCACCCACGGCACGATCCGACCCCACCACTCACCGGCAGACCACACGACGGACACTTCACCGCTGCCCCTCCCCCCTGGGCACGTCGTGACCGGTGGGGGCAGGGTAGGTCCGCCGCGTGCCCTCCTCAACGGGACGACTAGGGCGATGCCCGCCCTGTCCTCCGACCGGGGCACCACGGGTTCGTCGGTGCCCCGTGGGACGCTCCACACCGGCCGAGCGCGACAGGGGGCGGGGGGAAGCACGGCATGGGCACGAACGCCGAATACGCCCGGGTGACGCCGACGGAACTGCGACGGGCACTGCACGACCCGGAGTGGGCCTACGAGCACGTCCGGCGGTTGGTCGACGCCGCCGAGACCGATCCGTCCGGGGCGGACCGTGTGCTCGACCTCGACCGCTCCTGGGAGGGGCTGCGCCTCCTGCTGGTGCGGCACGGGACACCGGTGGACCTGCTCCTGGAGGGCACCGTGTTCGCCGCCGACGACGACTGGGGCAACGGACCGCCGCGCTGTCTCACGCCGAGACAGGTGCGCAGGGTCGCACGTTTCCTGGACACCACGCCGTTCGACCGGCTCGTCGCAGCCGCCGGTCCCGAAGCGACATCCCGGACGGACACCCCGCAGTCCACGGTGGAGGCCGGCGACCTGGACCACCTGCGCACGGCCCACCGGGAGCTGGTCCGGTTCTTCCGCATCGCCGCGGCGGCCGGGGACGCGGTACTGCTCCGCCCGAGCTGAGCCGAAGCACTCGTGGGGGACCGACGCAGTCGGCGCAGGTGGGGTCGGTGGGAACGCGGCACCCCGGGGGCGGGTCTCAGGGTCGGTCCGACCCGTCCGGCTCACCGGGCTGTTCCGGCTCGCCCCGGTCGTACCGGCCCACTCCCATCGCCCAGGCCCGTGCCTCGGCGGTGAAGAGCATGACGAGGATCGCCACGCACAACACGGCGAGTGCACCGCCCGCGGTCTGCTGGTGGGAGGGGCCGAACGCGTACCAGGCGACGCCCAGCAGGATCAGCTGCACCATGACCGCCGGTGTGCGTGCCCAGCGTCGGCTCCGCAGCAGCCCGATTCCCGCTGCGAGTACCCCGGCACTGAGCAGGCCGAAGTACGCGGCGGTGCCGAACGGGTTGTACGGCTGGGGGCCGGCGTTGAGCCCGTGCAGCACCAGGGTCACGGCGTAACCGAGCCCGGCCAGCCCCTGGAGTCCGACGATCGCCCCGGCGATCCGTACCCCGCGCGGGGCGGCGACTTCGGTGGACACGGTGAGCTGCCCTCCTGTGCGTGCTGCGGGTACGTCTGGGTTCGGCGGCCGACCCGGGATCGCCGGGAGCGGGACGGGACACCGGTACGGCGGTCGACCCGCCCGGTCACGTCACCGGTGTTCGCACCGCGCGATGCTATGCCGCCGGCCCGGTCACGGGCACACCACCCTGCCACCCGGTCCACCCCCGTCTGCTCCACCGAGTAGGCGAAGACCTGGAGCCAGTGGACAGTTTCGGTGACGGAGCAGATTTCTGTGCCACGCAAGGTGCGGACAATCACTCCAAAAGGCCAACTTGTCCCGGGCGATTCGTCACGGAGTGTCATACCCTCGTCGGGTGCGCGCCCTTCTCGTGGTCAATCCGCAGGCCACCACCACCACAGCGGCCGGCCGGGACGTGCTCGCGCATGCGCTCGCCAGTGCGGTCAAGCTGGACGTGCTGGAGACCGACTACCGGGGGCACGCCGCGGAGGCGGCCCGCCAGGCCGCCGAGGACGGTTTCGACCTGATCGTCGCGCACGGTGGCGACGGCACGGTCAACGAGGTGGTCAACGGAATGTTCGCGGGAGGCGCCACCGCGGACACACCGATGCTCGGGGTGGTTCCCGGGGGTTCGGCGAACGTGTTCGCCCGCGCCCTGGGGCTGTCCCGGGATCCGGTGGAGGCCACCCACCAGTTGCTCCACGCGTTGGAGGAGGGCAACAGCCGCCGTGTCGGACTGGGTCGGGTGACCGGCCCGGAGGACCCGGGAGGCCGGTGGTTCACCTTCAACGCCGGGCTCGGGTGGGACGCCGACGTCGTGGCACGAATGGAGCAACATCGCGCAAAGGGGCGCAAAGCCACTCCGTGGCGGTATGCTCGAATCGCGCTGACCAGCTATTTCCGCCTGGACCATGGTCGCCCCCGTCTGACGGTGGAGCTGCCCGGGCAGGAGACGGTGACCGGCGTGCACCTGGCGTTCGTGTCCAACACGGACCCGTGGACGTATCTGGGTGCGCGTCCGTTGCGTCTCAATCCGGGTTGTTCCTTCGACGGCGGCCTCGGCGTGTTCGCACTGCGTAGTGTGCGACCACAGACCGTACTGCGACACCTGGCCCAAGTGGCCTTCGTCACATCAGGGCCACGTGGCGGAAACCTGCTGCGTCAAGACGACGTGGAACGGATCCGGGTCACATGCTCGGAACCCGTTCGCCTGCAAGTGGACGGAGACCTTCTCGGCGAGCGCACGCTGGTCGAGTTCACGGCTCATCCGTCCGCTTTGCGGGTCGCCGTGTAAACGGCGGGTGACGGTGTGCATCACGCGTGGTGCACGCCGTTACCAGCGCAAACGCGAACCCCGGCGTTCTTGTCAAGAGAAGCCGATCTTTTCGGTGACATCGCTCACCGGAAAGGGTTCACCCTCTTGACATTCGCCGAGTTCGTGAAAGCATTCACAAGCAAGTGAAAGCATTCACAAGCACCCCGGACCACTGACTACCGGCGCTTCAATGCGCCTAGCGAGGAGCAAGGAACCATGGACTGGCGCCACCGCGCGGTGTGCCGTGACGAGGACCCGGAGCTGTTCTTCCCCGTCGGGAACAGCGGTCCTGCGCTCCTGCAGATCGCCGAGGCGAAGGCCGTCTGCCGGCGTTGCCCCGTGATCTCCGAGTGCCTGACCTGGGCGCTGGAGACCGGCCAGGATGCCGGTGTGTGGGGCGGCATGAGCGAGGATGAGCGGCGCGCCCTCAAGCGGCGCAACGCCCGCACCCGGTCCCGCAGCGGCGCCTGACCCAGCACCCCGCACAGCGTCACGGGGCCGGCATCCCACTCCCGGGGATGCCGGCCCCGTTTCCTTCTCCCCGCAGGACGGCGAATCCTCCCAGCAGGACGACGAATCGCAGCGACACGGAGAACGCCCCGGCGTCCCCGTCCGGCGCTCAGCGACGGATCTGCAGCGGCACCCGCAGCACGGCCTCGGTCCCCCCGGCCTCGTCCCGGCGACGCAGACTCAACGACCCCCGCAGCTCCGACTCCACCAGGGTGCGCACGATCTGCAGGCCGAGCCGGTCGGTGCGTTCCAGGGAGAACCCCGGAGGCAGGCCCCGACCGTCGTCGACGATCACCACGTCCAGCCACTTCGCCGTGCGCTCCGCCCGTACCACGACCTCGCCCCGCTGCCCGGGGGCGAACGCGTGCTCGAAGGCGTTCTGCACCAGCTCGGTGAGCACCATGACCAGCGGGGTGGCCTGCTCGGCGGACACCACACCGAACCGGCCCTCGCGGCGCACCACCACCCGGCTCTCCGTGCTGGCCACGTCGCTCATCATCGGGATCACCCGGTCGACCACGTCGTCCAGGTCAACCCGCTCGTCCACCGACATGGACAGCGTCTCGTGCACCAGGGCGATCGAGGTGACCCGCCGCACCGACTCGTCCAGCGCCTGCCGGGCCTCGACGTTGTTGGTACGTCGCGCCTGCAACCGCAGCAGCGCGGCCACCGTCTGCAGGTTGTTCTTCACCCGGTGGTGGATCTCGCGGATGGTGGCGTCCTTGGACAGCAGAGCCCGGTCCCGGCGCCGGACCTCGGTGACGTCCCGTACCAGCACCAGCGCCCCGGCGGCCTTGCCCCGCGGTCGCAACGGCAGCGCCCGGAACAGCACGGTCGCCCCCCGCGCCTCGGCCTCCATCCGCATGCTGGGCTGCCCGTCCAGCGCCGTGCGGATGCGCTGCGCCACCTCGGCCGCGTCGAACGGATCAGACACGAGCGCCCGGGTCAGGGGCGCCAGCTGGGTACCCACCAGATCGGCGGCATGCCCCATGCGGTGGTAGGCGGACTGCGCGTTGGGGCTGGCGAACACCACCGCCCCCGACGCGTCCAGGCGGATCAACCCGTCACCCACCCGCGGACTGGTGTGCACGTCCGGGGCGGGCTCCTGCACCGGGAACGTGCCGTCCGCGATCATCTGGCACAGGTCCGCGGCACTGCCGAGGTAGGCGATCTCCAACGGACTGGGCACCCGCGGGACCGCCAGGTTGGTGTCCCGGCTCAGCACGGCGACCACCTGGTCGGCGAACCGCACCGGGATGGTCTCGCGCCGCACCGGAACCCCCAGGTGCCAGCGCGGATCCTCCTCCCGGCAGATCCGCCCCTCCACCAGGGCGCGACGCAGCTGGGGATGTTCCTCGGCGGTCATCACACTGCCCACCGCGTCCTCGGGGTGCGCGGTGGGCGCGGTGGTCGGTCGGGCCTGCGCCACACAGAGGAACCGGGCCTGGGCCGGATCGTCCGGGAGGACCACCGTCCCGGGCCGGTCGCCGTCGGTCTGCTCCGGTTCGCTCAGGGGCACCCACAGCAGGAAGTCCGCGAAGGACAGGTCGGAGAGCAGCTGCCACTCGGCGACCACCTGCTTGAGATGGTCGACCACCGCCCCCGGCAGACGGGTGTGCTCGGCCAGCAGCTCGGTCAGCGTGGCCACATCGGTCCCCTCACCCGCGGTAGGCCGCCCCGTCAGTCAGGGCGGGATGGAACGGCACGTGCCCTGGAGGAGAACCCGGTCCCGGTCGTCACTCGACCACCGCGATCAGGTCGCCCTCCTTGACGACGTCGCCCTCCTTGACCACCAGCTTGCTCACCGTGCCGTCCACCTCGGTGATCACCGGGATCTCCATCTTCATCGACTCGAGGATCACCAGCGTGTCGCCATCGGTGACCGTGTCGCCTTCCTGGGCGACGACCTTCCACACGTTGGCCACGATCTCGGCACGGATCTCCTCGGCCATCGGCCGTCCTCCTCGGCTCTCGGTGGGCCGGCACGGACCTCACGAACCGGTCGGGGTTCGGAATCGTGCCAGCAGGGATTCATCTGCAGCAATCCAACCACGCCACCGCCCACTCGCAGCGTCCAGGGCAGTTCGTGAAAGACTTGGCCCCAGACAGTCCCAGGTCGCCCTGCGGGCTGTTCCCGCAAAGTCGGAGAGACGAGCACGAGGAGAGCCGATGTCGAAGCGGGCTCGCAAGAAGCGCGACCGCAAGAAGCGCGGTGCCAACCACGGCAAGCGCCCCAACGCCTGACCGCTCCCGCAGCAGCGGCCAGAACGTGGAACGGCCCCGGTGACCGTGTCGGTCACCGGGGCCGTCCGTCGTTCCCGTACCCGTACTCGCGGGCCGGCCGGGGCCCGTGGCGGTCGGGTCAGTCCTCGGCGCCCACCTCGGTGGTGCGCTCGGTCCTCCGCAGCGAGACCTCCACCGAGGTCCCCTCCGCGTGGTGTTCGACGGTCACCTCGGCCTGCTCCAGCACCGTGCGGCGGATCGAGGCGCGGAGGCGTTGCTTGAGACTGTCGGGGGCGTGGTCGCCACCGCACTTGCGGGCGAGCAGGAGCTTGATCTGCTCCTCCAGCCCGTACTGTTCCAGGCAGGGCCCGCACTCCTGCAGGTGCTGCTCCAGTTTCCTGCGACGTTCCGGGTCGCACTCGTGGTCCAGGAACAACCACACCTGGGCAAGAACCTCGGTGCAGGGTGTCTCGTGTGGCCTCCCGCAGCTCACGAGCTCGCCACCTCCTTGCTGCGCAGGAACCCGCGTTCCCGGGCAACATCGGTGAGCAGCTCACGCAGCTGCCGTCGCCCGCGGTGAAGTCGCGACATCACGGTTCCAATGGGTGTTCCCATGATGTCGGCGATCTCCTTGTAGGCGAAACCCTCGACGTCGGCGAGATAGACCGCGATGCGGAAGTCCTCGGGCAGCCGCTGCAGGGCTTCCTTCACGTCGGTGTCCGGCAGCCTGTCGAGTGCCTCGACCTCCGCCGAGCGCAGACCGGTGGAGGTGTGCGTCTCGGCCTGGGCCAACTGCCAGTCGGTGATCTCCTCGGTCGGCTGCTGCTGCGGCTGCCGCTGCCGACGCCGATACCCGTTGATGTAGGTGTTGGTGAGGATCCGGTACAGCCAGGCCTTGAGGTTGGTGCCCTCCGAGAAGGAGTCGAAGGCGGCGTAGGCCTTCAGGAAGGTCTCCTGCACCAGGTCCTCGGCATCGGCCGGGTTCCGCGTCATACGCAACGCCGCCGCGTAGAGCTGGTCGAGCAGCGGCATGGCGTCGCGTTCGAAACGCTGGGTGCGTTCCTCCGGGCTCTCCGTGTGCTGCGTACCGACGGTCTCGCGGGATGGTTCGGTCACGTCGTGGCGGGTCGAATCAACATGTCCCTGGGTGCCAGGCACCGGGCTCCCTTCCCGTCGCATCCTGCCCGCGACGGTTCCTGATGAAACACCCACGCTGGTTCGTGCATGGGCTCCTGCCGAGGATACGCGCCGCTCTCCCGGTCGGCAGACTTTCGCACCGCGGGGCGGCCGCGACGGGTTGCGTGGTTCCAGAGCCTCGGTGTCCTGTTCCACGGTCGCTGCAGGGCTCACGCTCCTGACCCGCTCGGTCATCACGGCCACCACAACGCCGCGGGTGGACCGAACATTCCGGACAGCCACGACCGGGTGGAATCTGTCGCACCGGCAGGGATCGGAGACTGCCCTAGGGTGAACACCCATGGCGGGACGCGGTACTCCGGCCACCGCGCTGCTGGCCAAGCAGCGGGTGCCGCACACACTGCACTCCTACCGACACGACCCCAGGCACGAGTCGTACGGGTTGGAAGCGGCCGAGGCGCTGGGCGTTCCACCGGAACGGGTGTTCAAGACCCTGGTGGTCGACCTGGACGGCCGGCTCGCCGTGGGTGTGGTCCCGGTGGCCGCGCAGCTGGACCTCAAGGCCGTGGCGGCGGCCCTCGGGGGCAAACGAGCCCGGATGGCCCCCGTCGCCGAGGCCGAACGCGCCACCGGTTACGTCGCCGGTGGGATCTCCCCGCTGGGCCAGAAGAAACGCCTGCCCCTGGTGCTGGACCGTTCCGCCCAGGACTTCGAGACGATCTTCTGCAGTGCCGGACGGCGCGGGCTGGAGGTCGAGCTGGCGCCGGCCGACCTGATCCGGCTCACCGGCGCCGTGGTGGCCCCCGTCGCGACCACCTGACCCACCGCCCGGGCCCTCACTCCAGGGGGCGCAGTACGCGGCCCAGCCACTCGCTCACCACGCGGGTGAGCCCCTCCACGTCGGCGTCGAGCGCGTGGTCGCCCGGCAGCAGGACCACCTCACGGTGCGGGGCGGGTTCCGGCCGCCCGAACGGGTCCCGCTCGCCCTGCACCACGAGGACCGGAACCTCCACGGCGCGCAGCTCGTCCATCCGGTCCTTCTCCGGCCTGCCCCGGGGGTGCACCGGGAAGGCCAGGCACAACACCGCGACGGCCTGCCCCTCGTTCGCGGTCCGACAGGCCACCCTGGCCCCCGAGGAACGTCCCCCGAACACCAGCGGCAGATCGTCGAAGAACCGCTCCCCCAACGCGTCCACCACGGCCAGCCAGGCCGCGTCGAGTTGCCGCGCCGGAGCCGGGGCCCGCCGCCCGGCCACCCGGTAGGGCTGCTCGACCAGGGCCACGTGCAGACCGGCCTCCCGGGCGGCACGGGCCGCCGCCACCAGGTCGGGCGCGTCGATGCCACCGCCGGCACCGTGTCCGAGCAGCAGCGCGGCACGCCCCTCCGGCGCACAGTGCAGCTCCACCCGGGCCGGCCCGTGCGGGGTCGGTACCTGGAAACGTGTCACGACTGCCCTCCCCGAGTGCGGGACGACCGGTCCCGGACCGGGTGTCACCGCGTCGGCCACATCCCGGTCACGAACCGCCGCCCATCACAGGTCGAACAACGACTGCTGTGCTCCGTCCGGAACCGCACGCAACCGCGGAGCCGACCGGTCGGACGAGGCCGACCCGCCCCCGCCGGGGTTCACCGCCGCCAGCAGGGAAGGTCCGTTGTTGCGCACGTTGTTCACCGCCCGGGACACCGGACGCAGCTCCAGCGTGTCCACCAGGTCCCGGGACGGGGGCACGAGCAGATCCCCGACCTCACCGCGGTCGGGGTCGAGCCAGTCCTCCCACGCCTCACGCGGCAGGAACAGGGGCATCCGCTCGTGGACGTCCCGCAGGGGCCCGACCGCCTCGGTGGTGAGCACCGCACAGGTCACCAGGGGTGCGGTGTCCTCGGGCGCGTCGGACAGCTCGGGCGAGCGCCAGGTGGTCCAGATCCCGGCCAGGGCCAGAACGGCACCGTCCCGGGGCGTCATGTAGAAGGGCAGGCGCTGTCCGCCTTCACGCTTCCACTCGTACCACCCGTCGGCGGGCAGCAGGCAGCGCCGCCGCTGCAGCGGGGTGCGGAAGGCCGGCTTCTCCGCCACGGTCTCCGCGCGGGCGTTGATCATCCTGGTACCGATCGACGGGTCCTTGGCCCAGGCCGGCACCAGTCCCCAACGCATGACCCGGATGCTGCGCACCGTGCGTTCGGGGTCCGGGTGATCGGCTCCGGGCTCACGGGGATGCCGTTCGACCACGGCCAGCACCGGCTTGGTGGGCGCCACGTTGTAGTCCGGCCCGGGAGCAGCACCGTCGGTACCGTCAACCGCGTCGAACTCCACCGCCAGCCGTGCCGGATTCCGCGTCGCGGCGTACCTGCCGCACATCTCGCGCCCTTCCGTGTCGCCGTTCCCGCTCTCGCCGCATCCCCGGCCTCGGGGAGGAACCTGGCGCGGGGTGACATGCGACGGTTACCCGTTCCGGAGCATCGTTGCACGTCGGACAGCCCGGCGCGAGGCCATTGCACCAGGTACGGAATCATTCGGGGCATGACCCACTCCTGGCCCGCGCCCACCGTCACCGGTCCCGTGCGTGCCGTCGTGCGGGTGCCCGGTTCCAAGTCGATCACCAACCGTGCCCTGCTGCTCGCCGCGCTCGCCGACGGCCCCTCGCACATCCGCCGACCACTGCGCAGTCGGGACACCGAGCTGATGGCAGCCGCGCTGCGCGCCCTGGGAGTGGGGATCACCGACGGTCCCGACGGGTCGTGGCAGGTGCGACCGGCACCGCTGCGCGGCCCGGCCCACATCGACTGCGGTCTCGCCGGCACGGTCATGCGGTTCGTCCCTCCGGCGGCCGCGCTGGCCGAGGGGGACGTGCACTTCGACGGCGACCCGCGGGCCCGGGAACGTCCGATGGGCACCGTGCTGGGCGCCCTGCGGGAGCTGGGGGTCGCGGTACACGGTGACGCCCTGCCGTTCACCCTGCACGGCAACGGCCGGGTGACCGGGGGAACGGTCGTGGTCGACGCCTCGGCGTCGTCCCAGTTCGTCTCCGGGCTGCTGCTGTCCGGTGCCCGTTACGACGGCGGCCTGGTGGTGCGCCACGACAGTGCGCGGAGCGGCCCGGTGCCGTCGCTGCCGCACATCGAGATGACGGTGCGGATGCTGCGGGCACACGGGGTGCAGGTCGACGACGGGGAACCGGACGTCTGGCGGGTCGCCCCCGGGGTGATCCGGGCCCGGGACTGGGACGTGGAGCCGGACCTGTCCAACGCCACCCCGTTCCTGGCCGCCGCCGCGGTCACCGGGGGTGAGGTCACCGTGCCGGACTGGCCCGCGGAGACCACCCAGGCCGGGGACGCGATCGGCGGCATCCTCGCCCGCATGGGCTGCCAGGTGGTGCGGGACGCACGGGGGCTGACCGTACGCGGCCCGGACCGACTGAACGGGATCGACATCGACCTGCACGACGTCGGGGAGCTCACCCCCACCGTGGCCGCGCTGGCCGCGTTGGCCGAGAGCCCGTCCCGACTGCGGGGCATCGCCCACCTGCGGGGACACGAGACCGACCGGCTGGCCGCGCTGGCCACCGAGATCCGGGCACTCGGTGGGGACGCCGAGGAGACCGCCGACGGCCTGGTCATCCGTCCCCGCCCCCTGCGGGGCGGCCCGTGGCGGGCCTACGCCGACCACCGGATGGCCACCGCCGGGGCGATCATCGGGCTGGTCGTGCCCGGGGTCGAGGTGGACGACGTCGCCTGCACCTCCAAGACGATTCCCGACTTTCCGGGCATGTGGGCGGGCATGCTGGGAGAGGAACCCCGGAACACCACCACGAGGAGCGAACAGGAGGGTGTGTGAGGCGCTGGCACCAGCTCGACGAGTCCGATGTCCGGGTACGCCCGGGTCGCCGCGGATCACGTCCGCGGACCAAGCGCCGCCCGGAGCACAGCGACGCACGGCGTGCCATGGTCATCGCGGTGGACCGCGGCCGGTGGACTTGCGCCCTGGACGGTGACCCCGAGCGCCGGGTGGTGGCCATGCGTGCCCGGGAGCTGGGCCGGACCCCGATCGTGGTCGGGGACCAGGTGGACCTGGTGGGCGACACGTCGGGCCGCCCGGACACCCTGGCCCGGATCGTGCGGGTGGCCGACCGCACCAGCGTGCTGCGCCGCACGGCGGACGACACCGACCCGTTCGAGCGCGTGGTGGTGGCCAACGCCGAGCAGCTCGTGATCGTCACCGCCCTGGCCGACCCGCCGCCGCGGCCGGGGTTCATCGACCGCTGCCTGGTGGCGGCGTACGCGGGTGGGCTCACCCCGGTGCTGTGCCTGACCAAGGCCGACCTGGCCGGTCCGGAGGAGCTGCTGAGCATCTACGCCGATCTGGACCTTCCGGTCGTGGTGACCCGCATCGACGCCGAGCCCGACGCGCTGCGGGAACGTCTGGCCGGGCGGGTGTCGGCGCTCGTGGGGCACTCGGGGGTGGGCAAGTCCACCCTGGTCAACAAGTTGGTGCCGGAGGCCGACCGCGCGACCGGGGAGGTGAGCGCGATCGGGAAGGGGCGGCACACCTCCACCTCGGCCGTGGCGCTGCCGCTGCCCGGCGGCGGCTGGGTGGTGGACACCCCCGGGGTGCGCTCGTTCGGGCTGGCGCACGTCACCGCGGACGACGTGGTCGAGGCCTTCCCCGAGCTGCTCGAGGGCATCGAGGAGTGCCCGTCCGGCTGCGGGCACCTCGGTGCACCGGACGACCCGGACTGCGCCCTGGACACCTGGGTGGCCACGCACGACGGCGCCGGCCGTCGGCTGGGCTCGCTGCGCCGGCTGCTGGCCTCCCGTGCCGGCAAGGACGAGCAGCTGGAGGCCGGCCGACCCGAGTGACGTCCGCGCCAGGGTGTGGGTCCGACCCGGTACTTCCCGCCACGGAGCAGGCCACCACTCCGGTACGTTGACGAACGGACACCGAGAGCGACCTCTCCGGTGAGGCAGCGCCTCCCGGTGGCGCAGCCGCCTCACCACCGGGCGACGGGTTCGTCGTCCCCACCGTCGAGGGATCCTTCGTGCGCCGTACCGATGCCCCCTGGGCCGGCTCCGCTCCGATCGGCCCGGACACAACAGCAGGCGGCGGTCGGACCGCCGCTCCCGACGACGTCCGGAGTACCGCGCCGACCACCGGGACGACGCCGACCGTCTTCGACAGCGTCGACATGCTCTCCGGCGCCGCCAAGCAGGCGACGCGGGAGCGGAACACCGCTCGGCTCTCCCTGTCGCTCGTCACGGACGGAAGGACGGAGAGGGAGGCCGAGTGCGTGCTGCGTCTCGGCGCGGACGCTCCCGGCTACGCCTGCACCTACCGATTCGGGTCGGACGAGACACGTGTGCTCAGCCTGCCGACGGCCTGTACGTGACAGCCGCGGGGATGCCGGTGGCGACCGACAAGCCATGGCTGAGGATCACCGGCGGGGACGGCTCCGAGGCCGAGATCCTGGACCAGATGAGCCGGACGATCTCGCAGATCACCGACTTCGAGAAGCTGCTGCCTCCGGGCTCGTCGATCGAGCGGGTCTCGTCCGAGCAGGTGGACGGGGTGACGACCACCCGCTACGACGTGGTCGCCGATATTGAGGCCGTACTGGCACAGGCCGAGGAGGACGAACAGCGACAGGCCGCCCAGGCTGCGCAGCAACTCGGGCTGACCACCCTGAACTACTCCGTCTGGCTCGACGCGGACAACCTGCCCCGCAAGGCGGAGATGGTCTCGCCCACACCGGGTGGGCGGACCACGATGCGGATGCTCTTCTCCGACTGGGGCGAGCCCGTGGAGCTCACGGCCCCGGGCCCGGACCAGGTGCAGGAGGTGGACGCGAGCCAGCTGTACGGCTGACCCGGACCGACACACGGGGGCCGGTGGCCTCACGCCACCGGCCCCGTTCCCCGGTTCCGCTCCCGGCCACCACCGTGGCCCGGTCGGCCCGGGATCAGCCCATGTGCGGGTAGGTGTGGTCGGTCGGCGGGACGAACGTCTCCTTGATCGACCGCGGGCTGGTCCACCGCAGCAGGTTCTGCATCGACCCGGCCTTGTCGTTGGTGCCCGAGGCCCGGCTGCCACCGAAGGGC
>DATCJU010000098.1:0-21853 GCA_036562635.1 Pseudonocardiaceae bacterium | reverse complement strand
CGCCTCGGCGAGCTGGGCTCTGGTGAGTCCTCGCTCGGCACGCAGCACCGAAATCCTGTTGTAGATCGGCAGCTCCTTGCCACGCCGCACCGGACTCACGCCACGGATTGTTGGGAAAACCCAACGAGTAGGCAAGAAGTTTTCACATTTGGTGCGGTGATCGTGAGGTGAGGAACAGGCCCTGCGGCTGACCGGCCGCGCTCGGTGATGCCGTCGACACCCTCAGGCGACGGGATCGGGGTGAGCGGGTGCTGGTGAGCGGGACACCGGCGGACACCCCGCCCGCATGTCAGGTGTTGTGCCTGGTCAGATGAGGTCGAGCCGACCGGCTTTGATCGCGGTCAGGAAGGCGTCGAACGCCTTCGGGGAGAAGATCAGGGCGGGCCCGGTGGGGTTCTTGCTGTCGCGTACGGCGACGATGCCGGGCAGGTTGCCGGCCACCTCGACGCAGGTGCCTGTCGAAGTGCTTCGGCGGGACTTACGTCACGGCACTCTGCTCAGGTCGTCTGTGGCCATTTTGGGCCCTTCCTAGGGGAGGCAGACAGCAGACCACGCTAGGCAGGAGCCCTCGAAGCTCGCGGCAGCTTGCGATAGCCTCAACCAATCGGTGCAATCGTGGGTGCGGGCGGGGAGCCTGGATGCCCCCGCCCGCCCGCGTGTTGGATGGGGTCAGGTCAAGTCGTGTTGGCCAGCCTTCACGGCATTGATGAACGCGGTCCACTGCTGGGCAGTGATCACGATGTACCCGCTGGTCGGGTTCTTGCTGTCCCGGACGGCTGCGCCATGCGTCAGCCCCGCGATTTCGACGCAGGCGTTGTTCTGGCCGCTGTAACTGGACTTGCGCCAAGGTGTTCTAGTCTGCACTGCGCTCCCCTAGTCGGTCGATCTGTTCTCGGATGAGGTCCACAGTTTCCGAGGGTGACAGTGCGAGATCTCGGGACGCCTCGAACGTTTCTATAAGCCGGGAAACGTCTTCGTCGTCTTCGATCCATACCCCACCCGCCGGATATTCCAGGTACGCAGCCGGTGGGTCGTCCTCCCCGTGGAACTTCAAGACCGTTACCGAACCCGACATGGTGCCGTACTCGCCTGCGGCAAACGGGACCACCTGGATGGTGACGTTCGGCAGCTCGCTGAGTGTGATGAGATGCAGGAGCTGCTCGCGCATCACCGCAGGGCCGCCCACCACGCGCTTGATCACTGCTTCATCCAGCAGGGCGCACACCGTGAGAGGGTTTGGTCCGTAGAGGCGTTGTTGCCGCGACAGCCGCGCTTCCACGATTCGTGTGACGTCGACTGGTGCAGGGCGGAAGCCGGACGGCGTTAGATTCACTGCCCTTGCATACTCGGCTGTTTGCAGCAGGCCCTCGATGGCGATTGGTGAGAGAGACAGCTCTTCGCTTGCCTCAGCTTCCGCGCGCAAAAAGGAGCGGAGTTGGCGCGGAGAAACGGCGGGGACACGGACTCGTGTTGTGTCATGCCGTGCGTCTTCCCATAGAGCAAGCAGCTCGGCCCGTTGAGCGTCACTTGCTCCGAACATGCGGGCGAGTGCAAGTACCTCAGCGCGTTGTAGCAGGGTGAGCCCTTGCTCGGCGCGCGTCACGGTAGGCCGAGACCGGCCCAGCTCCTCGGCCACGTCGTCAGCGGTAATGCCGGCTGCCTCCCGCAGGCTCCGGAGCAGCTGGCCAACGCGCCGCTTGCGACGTGTCGCGACGTTTGGCATGCGCGCACTCTAACGCTCGTGTACGGGCGCACGTGCACTCAACTAGGTGATAGAAGAAGCGCACGTGCGCCTGTAATGTGCGCCTCAGTGACGCTGGGGTGATCACCTAGCTGGTCCGCTGCCTTCGGGATGACGTTGGCCGGTTTGGAGGAGGGATCGTTGGGCCTGCCGAACGTGTTGGTGCTGGTAGTGCTGGGGTTTCTGGCCGGGTGTGTCGGGGTGTGGCAGTCGGTGCGGGACCTGGGCCGAGAACATCCGCCGCCAAGTACGGATCTGACGCTGTCCGGAGAACCCGGTGATCGGCCCCGGCCGGTTGCGGTTCCGTTGCGGCGCTCCCGGGCTGGTCGGGTGTGGCGGTACGCGCTCGGGCGGTCCACGGACACGGTGCGGATGTCGCACCTGGCCGCCGCGGCGCCTGGGTCGGCGCGGGCTGGGGGTGGGCGGTGAGGATCTGGTCGTACTGGCATCGGCTGGAGTACTTCCGCCTCGACCGGGGTGCCCGGGTGCTGGTGCACACCGAGGACGTGGACGACCACGGGCCCTGCATCGGGCGGGGCCCGGAGGAGTTCGCCCGGCTGTGTGCCGAGGAGTTCCTGGCCCGGCAGGCCGCCCCCGCGGCGGGGCGGTGGCGGGTGGTGCTGTGGCGGCTGGACGAGACCGGTACCCGCCCGGTGCGGCGGTTGTGCGAGACCGAGCTGCGCTGGCCCGGTGCACCAGCTGAGGCGGCGCCGGAGGTGGTTCCGGGTGCGGAGGGTGCCCGGTGATCGGGCTGGCGGAGCTGGTGGTGTTGGGCCTGGCGTTGGTGGCCGGGGGTGTGCTGCTGCTGGTCCTGCCCGCCCTGCTGCCCGCGCCCGCGCCCGCCCCGGCCCGGCGGGCCCGGCACCGGGCGGTGCGGCGGGCGCGGCACCGGCCGACCGCGGGGGCGGTCACGGTGCGCCAGTTGCGGCGCCGGCTGTATGCGGAGGCGTTGCGTTACCGGCAGGCGTGGTGACCGGCCGTGTCGCTGGAGTGGTTCGCCGACGCCCTGCCGGTACTGCTGGTGGCGGCCCTGCTCGGCATCTGCCTGGGCGCCGCCTGGCACCCGTCCGACCCGCCGCGCCGCCGGTGGCGGCACCGGCTGAGCCGCGTTCTACGCCACTGACGGCGACGACCCCACAGATGACCGGGTCGAACCGCGGTGGTTCCGGGAGCGCCCCACCCCGGAACCACCGCATCCACCGGGCCACCCTGCCCCATGGGGCCCGGTGTGTCCGTGGGACCCGAGCGGCTCGGGTCAGACGGTCACCCCGGCCAGCGCCTTGGTCACCAGCTCACGGGCCGCGGGCAGTGCGGCGGCCCGGTCCGCCTCGACCAGGCCGATCCGGGTACGGCGGTCCAGCACGTCGTCGACGTCCATCGCGCCCTCGTGTCGCACCGCCCACACCACCTCGGCCGCGGTCACGTCCACCCCGGGCGCGAGCGGCTCGGCGAGCTGGGGCTCGAACTCGGCCAGCGCGGCCACCCGCGCCGCCTCCGTGCCGTAGCGGGCCACCAGCCGCTCCGGGGCCTCCACGGTGGTCAGCCGGTCCGGTGACGCGGCCCCCACCAGCGGTACCGACTCGGTCCGGGACGGCCCTGCCGGCAGACCCCGGCGGTCGACGGCGACGTCCACCGCGTGCTCGGCCATGCGGCGGTAGGTGGTGAGCTTGCCACCGACCACCGTGACCACCCCGTCCCGGGAGACGTGGATCGCGTGCCGGCGGGACAGGTCCGCGCTGCGGCCGGTGGCACGGGACCGGGCCACCAACGGCCGTAGCCCGGCGAAGCTCCCGAGCACGTCCTCGCGGCGCAGGGGCGTGGCCAGTACCGAGGACGCCACCTGGAGCAGGAAGTCCACGTCGGACTCTGGCACCTCGCTGACCCGTGGCGGCGGTCCCTCCACCGGCTCGTCGGTCAGCCCCAGCAGCACCCGACCGTTCGGCTGGGGCAGCAGCAGCACGAACCGGTTGCGCTCACCCGGGATGGGCACGGTCAGTGCGGCCCCGGGCAGACCGACCCGTTGTCCGTCCAGCACCAGGTGCGAGCCGCGCGAGGGACTCAGCCGGACCCCGGGCACCAGCTCCCCGGCCCACACCCCGGTCGCGTTCACCACCGCCCGCGCCCGCACCCAGAACCGGCGTCCGGTCCGGGCGTCCTCGGCCTCCGCGCCGTCCCCGCTCAGGTCCACCACCCGGGCCCGGGTGATGATCCGCGCCCCGAACCCCGCCGCGGTGCGGGCCAACGCCACCACCAGTCGCGCGTCGTCGACGAGCTGACCGTCGTAGGACAGCAGCCCACCGCGCAGCCCGGTGCGGCGCAGGCCGGGGGCCAGGGCGAGTGCCTCGGCCGTGGGCACCCGGCGGGGCGGCGGCAGCAGGTCGCTCGAGGTCCGGGCCGCACGGCGCAGCACGTCCCCGGCCCGTAGCCCGGCCGTGAGCAGGGCCTCCTGCCGCCGACTGGTCACCGGGTAGAGCGGGAGGAGCTGGGGCAGGGTGCGGATCAGGTGCGGCGCGATGCGGGTCATCAGCAGGCCGCGTTCGGTCGCCGACTCCTGGGCCAGCCGCACGTCCCCCTGGGCCAGGTAGCGCAGCCCGCCGTGCACCAGCTTGCTGGAGAACCGCGAGGTGCCGAAGGCCAGGTCGTCGGCCTCCAACAGTGCCACGGACAGTCCGCGGGAGGCCGCGTCCAGCGCGACCCCGGCACCGGTCACCCCGCCGCCCACCACCAGCAGGTCCACCACCGCGCCCCCGGCCAGGGCCTCCAGCTCGGCCGCGCGGCGTCCGGCGTTCAGCGAGGTGGCCCGCAGCGAGCCCGCGGGCAGCGGAATCGGACCGCCGCTCACCGTGTCACCTCCCCGTCCTCGACCACCGCCGGACGCAGTGCCCCGTCCAGCTGGGTGGCCAACTCGTCGAGCAGTGCCTCCCGGTCCAGGTCGGTGGTGGCCGGGCGCAGGGACAGCAGCACCGACTGCGCGGTGAGCAGGATCATCCGGGCCTGTACCCGGGGGTCCCCGAAACGCACCGAGCCGTCCGCGTGGCCGGCCCGCAGCTGGTCCAGCAGGAACTGCTCGGCGATCCGTTGGGTGCTGCCCAGTCGCTGCACCACGTAGGGCAGCAGCAGTTCCGCGTCCAGCTCCAGCACGATGCGCAGCAGCGGGTCGGCGTCCAGCAGTCGCACCACCCGCACGGTGGCGCGCACCAGTTCGGCCCGGGCGTGCGGGCAGGGCTCGTCGTCCGTGGCGTCGGACCGGGTGGCCCGGAGCAGCAGCGCGCCGAACTCGCGGGTCATCAACGCGGCGACCAACGAGCGCACGTCCGGGAAACGGCGGTAGAGGGTCATCCGGCTGACCCCGGCCCGGCGCGCCACCTCGGTGAGGGTGGTGCGCCGCACCCCGATCGCCAACACGCACTCCCGCGCCGCGTCGAGCAGCCGGTCGTCGTCCACCCGGTGTGTGGGTACCCGGGAGGTGGCGCCGGGCGGTGCGGACGCCGAAGAGCTGTGACACTGATACGTCACATGTCACACTGTACCGGTGACCGAGGCCATCGACCACACCCTCCGCACCGGGTGGACCGCCACCGGCGGTGCGGACGCCGTGCTGCCCCGCCACGCCCTGCGCTGGCTGCGCGGCCGGATCGGCCTGGCCGAGACCGGCACTCCCGCCGCGCCCGACTCCCCGATCCCGGTCGCACCGTCCGCCCTGCCCGGCCCCGCGCGCACCGCGCTGGCCGCGGTGGTCGGTGAACGGAACCTGCTGGTGGACGACGAGGACCGGCTGGGACGGGCCGGTGGCCTGTCCTACCTGGACCTGATGCGGCGCCGCGGGTACGGCGAACCCGCCGTGCCCGACGCCGTGGTGCTGCCCGCCGACCCCGAACAGGTGTTGCACGTGCTCCGAGTGTGCGCCGAACACGACATCGCGGTGGTGCCCTTCGGTGGTGGCACGTCCGTGGTCGGCGGGGTCACCGCCCTGCGTGGCGGCAAACCCGCCGTGGTGGCCCTCGACCTGGTCCGGCTGGACCGCCTGGTCACGGTGGACCCCGTCTCCCGGGTCGCGGTGTTCCAGGCCGGGGTACGGGCACCGGACGCCGAGCGGATGCTCGCCGCGCACGGCCTGACCCTCGGACACGTCCCGCAGTCCTTCGAACGCGCCACCCTCGGTGGGTTCGCCGCTACCCGGTCCGCGGGTCAGGCCTCCTCCGGCTACGGGCGGTTCGAGGACCTGGTGGAGGGACTGCGGGTGGCCACCCCGGTGGGGGAGTGGTGGCTCGGTGCCGCCCCCGCCTCGGCGGCCGGACCCGACCTGCGCCACCTGGTGCTGGGCAGCGAGGGGACGTTCGGCGTGATCACCGAACTGGCGCTGCGGGTGCGTTCCGCGCCCACCGAACGCCGGTACGAGGGGTTCGTGCTGGACGGCTGGGAGCGCGGACTGGACGCGGTCCGCGCCCTGGCGCAGCACCGGCACCTGGCCGACGTCACCCGACTGTCCGATGTGGACGAGACCGAGGTGAACCTCGCGCTGGTCGGGGGCTGGAAGGGCGCCGGGTTGCGCGGTTACCTGCGTGCCCGGGGCGTGCGCCGACCCTGTCTGCTCGTCCTGGGCTGGGAGGCCGCGGACGGCAGGGAACTGGCCTGGAGGCGTGCCGGGACCCTGCACGTGCTGCGCAGGTTCCGTCCGGTGAGCTTCGGTGTCACGGCGGGGGAGGCGTGGCGCCGGGGCCGGTTCGCCGGACCACGGCAGCGGGACGCCCTGCTGGACGCCGGGGTGTGCGTGGAGACCCTGGAGACCGCCGCGCACTGGAACCGGCTGGAGACGCTGTACCACGCGGTGCGGGCCGCGCTGACCGGGGCGCTCACCGGGCGGGCCGCCGACCTCCCGGGGAACGCCCGGCCGCTGGTGATGTGCCACGTCTCGCACGTCTACGAGACCGGGGCGTCGCTGTACTTCACCGTGCTGGTGCCCCGGTCCGTGCAGGATCCGCTGGGGCAGTGGCAGCGGGCCAAGGAGGCGGCGTGCGAGGCGATCGCCCGGCACGGCGGGGACGGTTGGAGCCGCCCCCTGGGCACCATCACCCACCACCACGCCGTGGGCACCGACCACCGACCGTGGCTGGCCCGGGAGATCGGGGAGCTGGGCGTCGAGGTGCTCGCCGCGGTGAAGCGCCGCCTGGACCCGACCGGCATCCTCAACCCCGGCAAGCTCGTCCCCTGAGCCGCGGAGGCTCCCGGGGTGGGTCCGGCCGTGCCAGACTGCCGGAGCGGATGATCACCGACTCGAGGAACGGTCCTGGACCGAACGGAGGTGTGGTGCCGGTGGGACGGTTACGACCGGTCGCGGGCCGCGTGGTGGCGGTCACCGGAGGGGCACGCGGTATCGGGGCGGCCGTCGCCACGGTGCTGGCCCGGCTCGGCGCCCGGGTGGCGATCGGTGACCGGGACACCGCCGCGGCGCAGGCACTGGCCCGGCGGCTCGGTGGCGCCGTGCTGGCCCTGCCGCTGGACGTCACCAGCACCGCGTCCTACCGGCGGTTCCTCGACACCGTCGAGCAGCGCCTCGGCCCGCTGGAGGTGCTGGTGAACAACGCCGGCGTGATGTGGGTGGGACCGTTCGAGGAGGAGCCGGACGAGGCCGTCGAACGCCAGTTCGCGGTCAACACCCTCGGCGTGATCCGTGGGACGCGCCTGGCCGCACCCCGGATGCAGGCGGCAGGGGGCGGACATCTGGTGACCATCGCCTCGGCCGCCAGCAGGATCAGCCCACGCGGGCAGGCCAGCTACGCGGCCACCAAGCACGCGGTGTACGGCTACCTGTCCGCGGTACGGGCCGAGCTGCGCGGCACCGGGGTGGACGTCTCCGTCGTGATGCCCACCGTGGTGCGGACCGAGCTGGCGCGCGGCACCGGTCACGGCGTGGTGCCTCTGCTGGAGTCGGAGCACGTGGCACGGGCCGTGCTGTCCGCGCTGGTCCGGCCGCGCTTCGAGGTGTTCGTGCCCGGATACGTGGGTGGGCTCGTCCGCCTGCTGGCCCTGCTGCCGCAGCCGCTGCGCGACCTGGCCACCCGGTTCGCCCTGCCCAACCAGCTCGTGGAGGCCGACCGGGCCGCACGACGCGACTACGAGCGGGCGGCCCTGTTCACCGACCCGTCCGTGCCGCCCGCGTGACCGACGGGCCGGGCGGAGGCGGGGACGCCCCGCCCCCGCCCGGAACCACCGCCGGTACGCCCCTTGCTCGCACCGGCGGTGGTGGACTCATCATCCGCGATAGGAGGCCAGGAACCGAGCGATCCGGCCGATGGCGGCCTCCAGATCGTCCACCCGGGGCAGGGTGACGATCCGGAAGTGGTCCGGCTGCGGCCAGTTGAAGCCCGTGCCCTGCATCACCAGCAGCTTCTCCGCGCGCAGCAGGTCGAGCACGAACTTCTCGTCGTCCTGGATCGGGTACATCTGCGGATCCAGGCGGGGGAAGGCGTACAGCGCGCCCTTGGGCTTGACGCAGGTCACACCCGGGATCTGGTTGAGCAGCTCCCAGGCGCGGTCCCGCTGCTCGGCCAGCCGGCCGCCCGGCAGCACCAGGTCGTTGATGCTCTGGTAGCCGCCCAGTGCGGTCTGGATGGCGTGCTGCATGGGCACGTTCGGGCACAACCGCAGGTTGGCCATCATGTCCAGGCCCTCGATGTAGCTGCTCGCGTACTGCTTGGGCCCGGAGATCACCAGCCAGCCGGAGCGGAAACCGGCCAGGCGGTAGGCCTTGGACAGGCCGTTGAAGGTCAGGCACAGCACGTCCGGGGCCACCGCGGCGGTCGAGACGTGCACCGTGCCGTCGTAGAGGATCTTGTCGTAGATCTCGTCGGACAGCAGCACCAGGTTGTGCCGACGGGCCAGTTCGGCGACCCCCTCCAGCAGCTCCCGCGAGTACACCGCGCCGGTGGGGTTGTTCGGGTTGATCAGGACCAGCGCCTTGGTCCGGTCCGTGATCTTGGCGGCGATGTCGTCCAGGTCCGGGTACCAGTCGGCCTGCTCGTCGCACAGGTAGTGCACCGGGGTGCCGCCGGCCAGCGTGGTGGCCGCGGTCCACAGTGGATAGTCGGGGGCGGGGATCAGCACCTCGTCGCCGTTGTCCAGCATCGCCTGCAGGGCGAGCGTGATCAGCTCGGACACCCCGTTGCCCAGGTAGACGTCCTCGACGTCCACGTCGGGCACGCCCTTGCTCTGGTAGTACTGCACGACCGCCCGGCGGGCGGACAGCAGGCCCTTGGAGTCGCCGTATCCGGTGGCCGCGGGCAGATTGGCGATGACGTCGCGGAGGATCTCGTCGGGGGCCTCGAAACCGAAAGGTGCCGGGTTGCCGATGTGCAGCTTGAGGACGTGGTGGCCCTCCTGCTCCAGCCGCTGTGCCTCCTTCAGCACCGGGCCGCGGATGTCGTAGGTGACGTCGGCCAGCTTGCTGGACTGGGTGAGGACTCTGCGGGTCGGGGTCGAGGGGGACGTCGTCATTGCCGGTACCTTCCTGTGCGCGGCGCTGACTTGGTTCTACCAAGCAGTTGCTTGGAAAGTCCAACCAACCCGTTAGGCTGATCACCGTGCCGCGCCGGAGTTACGACCACTACTGCCCGATCGCCCGTGCCCTGGACAGCCTGGGGGAGCGGTGGACGCTGCTGATCATCCGCGAGCTGCTCGCCGGGCCCCGCCGCTACAGCGAACTGCTGGCGGACCTGCCGGGTGTGAGCACGGACGTGCTGGCCACCCGGCTGCGGGAGATGGAACGGGACGGGCTGGTGCACCGGCGCAAGGCGGCTCGTACCGCCGGGCACGTCTACGAACTGACCGTCGACGGGCAGCGGTTGCTGCCGGTGCTGGAGGCCCTGGCCGACTGGGGCGGGAGCCGGCTCGCCGAGCGGCGGTCCACCGACGCGCTGCGCGGCCACTGGTTCGCCGTCCCGCTGCTGCGCCTGCTGCGCCCCCTGCTCGGCGCGGGCGCGGGCACGGTGGAGGTGCGGCTCGACGAGGACGCCTTCCACATCCGCTACCCCGCGGAGGCCGCCTCGGACGGGGCCGGCCTGCTCGACCCGGTGCCCGTCACCAGGCCGGTGTTCGCCTGGGGTGAGGCCGAGCAGCCCGACGTGGTGGTGCACACCGACACCCGTACCGCCGCCGACCTGGCCGCGGGCCGGCTCGACCTGGCCGAGGCGGTGGAGGCCGGCCGGCTGACCCACTCGACCAACCGCCCGGCCCCCACCCTGCGTGTCTGATCCGCTCAGCGCTCCGCGATGCGGACCAGCATCTTGCCGGTGTTCTCACCCCGCAGCATGCCCAGGAACGCCTGCGGGGCGTTGCGCAGACCGTCGACCACGGTCTCGGTGTAGCGGATCTTCCCCTCCCGCACCCAGGTGCCGACCTCGCGGGTGAACCGCTCCTTCAGGTGGGCGTGGTCGCCGACGATGAAGCCCCGCATGGTGAGGCGCTTGGTCAGCAGCAGCGCCAGGTTGCGCGGTGCCGGGCTCGGCTCGGTGGCGTTGTACTGCGAGATCATCCCGCAGACCGCGATCCGGCCGTGGTTGCGCATCGCGCCGATGGCCGCCTCCAGGTGGTCCCCGCCCACGTTGTCGAAGTACACGTCGATGCCGTCCGGCGCGGCCCGGCGGAGCTGCTCGCGCACCGGGGCGTCCTTGTAGTTGAACGCCGCGTCGAAGCCCAGTTCCTCCAGCAGGTAGCGGACCTTCTCCGCACTGCCCGCCGAGCCGATCACCCGGGAGGCGCCGCGCAGTCGGGCGAGCTGGCCGACGACCTGGCCCACCGCCCCGGCCGCACCGGAGACGAACACCACGTCGCCCTCACGCTGCTGGGCGATCTCCACCAGGCCGGTGTAGGCGGTCAGGCCGGGCATGCCCAACACGCCCAGGTAGGCGCCCAGCGGGGCGGCGTCCGGATCGACCCTGCTCGCGTGGGCCGCGTCGAGCGTGGCGTACTCCCGCCAGCCCAGGCCGTGCAGCACGACGTCCCCGGGGCGCAGGGTCTCGGACTCGGAGGCGACCACCTCACCGATCGCCCCACCGTCCAGCGGCCGGCCGAGCTGGAACGGGGGCACGTAGGACTTCACGTCGTTCATCCGCCCGCGCATGTACGGGTCGACGCTCATCAGCAGGTTGCGCACCAGCACCTGCCCCGGTCCCGGGGGTGTGACCGGTGCCTCGGCCAGCTCGAAGCACTCCGGTGTCGGCCAGCCGGTGGGGCGGGCGGCGAGCCGCACCTCCAGGCTCTTCTCGGGCAGGTTCATCACACGACCTCCGCGTGCTGTCGACAAAAAATGTCAGTCGCTGACAAAAGACCGTATATGACAACAGTCATGTACTGCCATCAGGCAGACTGGACCGGTGGCCGTGGCGGAGGAACAGGCGGAGGTCGGGCTGCGGGAACGCAAGAAACGGCGTACCCGGGCCGCGTTGATCGATGCCGCGCTCCGGCTCTTCCGGGCCAAGGGGTACGAGGCCACCACGGTCGAGGAGATCGCCGCCGCCGTGGAGATCTCCCCACGCACCTTCTTCCGCTACTTCGCCGGCAAGGAGGACGTGGCACTGGCCCAGCTCGACGAGCTGGACGAACTGCTGGTCGACGCGCTCGTCGGACGGCCCGAGGACGAACCACCACTGACCGCGCTGCGTGCGGCGTACCGGGTGCAACTGGAGCGGCTCGCCGGACCGGACCGCACCACGCTGTCCCGTTTCCTCACCGTGCACCACCTGATCGAGGCCGCCCCACCGCTGCTCGCCGGCAGCCTGCGTCGCTCGGCCGAGGTGGAGCGCCTGATGGTCGCCGAGCTCACCCGGCGCATCGGTACCGGGCCCGAGGTCGAGCTGCGCGCGGCACTGCTGGTGCGACTGGTCCGTGCCGCGGCCCGGGCCGGCTTCGAGGCCGGATGCCGGCGCGGGGTGCTGGACGACCCGGCCGCACTGGTGTCCACCGTGGAACACACGTTGGACCTGGCCACCGCGGGCCTGGGTGTCGCCTGGGGTGACCATCCCGAACGCTGGGGACGGGACGGGCGGTCTGCCTCCGAGGGCGACCGGTGATGCCGCCCGGGCCGGCCGGTGGCTGCTGCACGTGCCCCTCCCGGACCCACGACCGTGGGCGGGAGAACCGGCCGGCCCGACTGACCGGAGAGACGGTCGGTCGCCCGGATGCGTCCGGTGCCCCGTCACCCGGTGGGCACCGGAGGCGGCACGGAGATCAGGCCGGACGCTTCTCGCCCTCCTCGGGCAGGTCCATGTCCTCCGGGTCCAGCACGATCTCACGGGACGCCGGGCACAACTGCCCGGTCTGTGGAAGGTAGTGGTTGTACAACCGTCCGGTGCGTCGGTTCACCGCCGTCTCCGTTCCGCAGTCCGGGCACCGGTAGTCCACGGTGTACGGGGTAGGACCATGCGACGCCATACTTCGATAATCCGCCGCCGCCCCCGGTGCTGACCAGGGGGATGATCGAGGACGAACCGGTCCGAGCGGACGATTCCGGTATCGGGGACGAGAAACCCGGCCTTCCGGTGAATCCGTCCGCTGAATCCGTCCGGCCGCCTCAGTAGCCGGTCCGCTGGGCCAGGCCGCTCACCGGGCCCAGGGCGGTGACGCTGCGGTAGCGCAGCCCCAGTCGGGTGTAGAGCCGGACGGCGTGGTCGTTGTCCTCGTTCACCATCAGTGCTACCAGCCCGTACTCGGCGCGCAGGGCGTCCACCACAAACGAGCACACCGCACGGCCGAGCCCCCGGCCCCGGTGTCCCGGGTGGGTGGCCACCCCGGCCAGGAAACCGACACCGGGTGTGGACCAGGCGTCCGCCGCCACCGCCACCAGCTCGCCGTCCCCGGAGAACACCCCGGCCCACCGACGCGCCCCCGGCTCACCCGGCCAGACGTAGGAGTCGGGATTGGCCAGTTTGAGCAGGTCCGTCGCCGCCGGCAGCTCCTCCGGTGCCAGCCACCGCACCGGAGACGGCGTACCGGCACCGTCGTGGCCCGCCCCGGCATCGCCCCGGCCGCCGTCGTCCATCCAGCCGAAGGTGAACAGGTCCACCAGCTCGGGCAGCCGTGCGGCGACCGCCCGGGCCAGCTCGGTCCCGGCGAGCGGCCGGATCGTGGGCGGGCAGTCCGGCAGCACCGTGGCCAGCAGCTCGGTGGCGTCGTCCACCTCCCCGGCGTAGAGCAATCGGTTCCGCCGGTTCAGTCCCGGGGCGTACACCGCGACCGCGGTGCCGTGCTGCCACGCGGTACCACCCGGATACGGGTAGTCGGGCAGCAGCGCCTGCGCGGCCCAGTGCAGCATCGGATCGGCACTGGTCGCCACGACCTCCTCGACGGTGTGGAGCTCTCGCACGTCCTGCATCATCCGGGACCGCGCCGGAAGCGAGGAAGCGGCACCGCGGCTAGCGTGACGAAGCATGCAGCAGCGGTTCGAGTACAAGGTCGTCCAGCTCCGGGAGAGCCTGATCGGGGGCAAGCTGTCCGGCGAGAAGCTGGAACGGGTGCTCAACGACCACGCACAGCAGGGCTGGCAGCTCAAGGCGATCACCGCGGCCGACGTGAAGGGCCGCATCGGCCCCGGCGCGGTGGACGGCCTGCTGGTCACCTTCGAGCGCCCGGTCGGCTGACCACCCGTCCTCAGCGGCGCAGGCGGAACAGACTCCGCCGGCGCAGCGCCTCCTCCAGAGCCTGGAAGGCCTGCTCGATCCGCAGGTCCAGCTCGTTGAGGTCGTAGCCGCCCCCACTGGCGGCCACGTCCACCGGAGGCAGCTCCTCGGGCCGGGGCAGCGGGCGCACCTTCAGCCACCGCTCGTCCCACAGCGCGGCGATCGCCGCCTCCCACTGGGTCTCGGCGATCACCCGGACCACGCGTTCCCGCTCGCTGGCCTCCACCAGGCGGTGCCAGGCCTGCTCGATCTCCTGCTCCAGCACGACGGCCCGTTCCCGGTCGGCCCGGGCGGCACGCTCCACCAGTTCGGCGACCCGGCCGGTGATCTGCTTGTACCGTTCCGCGGCCGACCCCACGCCGCCAGTCGGCTCACCGGTCACCTGTGTCCTCCTCGTCCCGCAGCGGATCGGTCACGTCGAACGGGATCACCACCTCCGGGCGGGCGTGCTCGGACCGGTCGAAGAACAGTCCACGCCGGGCCCGGGGCGACCAGGTGATCGTCTGGCCCGCGGCGAGGGAGGCCAGTTCCTGTCCGTGCACGTCGAAGGCCACCCAGGCGCCGATGTCCTCGGGCGGTGTGGGGAAGAAGGTCGCCTTGAGCCGGGCGACGTTGCGCCACCACCCGATGGTGTGGGTGCCGAGCTCGGGGCCGTGCCGGAGCACCAGGCGCAGCGCGTCCAGCCCGGACCGCGCTCCCGGCTCCTTGCGCTCCAGCACCGACTGTGCCGCATCCACCGCGAACAGCACGAGATAGTGCGGCTGTGCCGGCTCCCCGCCCGCCGTGGCCAGCCGGGTGCTGATCCGCTCCGCCATCTCCTGCACCCGGGGGCGGATACCGTCCAGGTCCACCAGGTCCACCGGGTGTCCCAGCTCCTTGAGCTGCCCCTGCAGCGTCTCGGCGAACCCCTGGCTCTCGTCGGTCAGCCACGCCACGGTGAATCCGGCCCGGCCGGGCTCGTACTGGCGGGCCAGGGACAGCGCGGCGGCGGCCAGCACACTGCCCGCGTCGCGCAGCGACGAGCCGATGGCGGCCACGTTGCGCCCGGGGCCGTGGAACAGCGGCACCCGCGCCGCACTGCCCGCGACGTCGATGACCTGGCCCAACAGCGCCACCGGCACCTCGACGTCGGGGCGCAGCACCCGGAAGTCCCGCACCTCCGCCAGCCGGGGCACGTGACTGCCGTCGAACAACCGGGGCCGGGGCAGATCCGGGTCACGCCGCCGCCACAGTTCGTGCTGTAGCCGGTCGAAGGTGCCCCGGCTGGTGGCGTCGGGTATCCGGGCCACCCGGTTGCCCAGCCTCGACCCGGACTCGTGGTTGATCACCGCGTGCCGGCGTGGCAGCTCCGCCGCCGCGTCGTTGGTCTCGGTCAGTACCCGGCGTGCCTTGGGCAGCGCCACCCGCAGGATGAACTGCTCGAAGATCGCCGGCTTGCCCCAGAACGCCTCGATCCCGGACACGTCCTGACTGGACAGCACCAGGTGGATGCCCTGGGAACGGCCGCGGCGTGCCACGTCCTCCAGCAGTGCCACGGCCTGCGCGGTCACCGGGTCCCGTTCGGCGAACAGGTACTGGAACTCGTCGATCACCGCGACGATCCGCGGCCACCGTCCCTCGGGGTCCTCGGCACGCAGCTCCTCCAGCTTGGTCACCTCGTGCCGCTTGGCGGCGTCGGCACGGCGGCGCATCTCCTCGGTGAGGAAGCGCAGCAGGGCCAGCCCGAACTCCCGGTCGGTGTTGACGTTGACCCCGACCAGCCGGGCGTGCGGCAGCCAGCTCGGGTCACGCCGGCCCGGGGTGAACTGGGCGAAGGAGACGCCCTCCTTGAAGTCCAGCAGGTACAGCTCCAGCTCGTCGGGGGAGTAGCGGGCGGCCAGACTGCCCAGCAGCGTGTAGAGGAAGTTGGTCTTGCCCGAGCCGCTGGGCCCACCCACCAGCGCGTGCGGCGAGTTGTCCCCGAGCGACAGCCACACCTGCTGCCCGTCGTGGTAGCCGATCGGTGCCTGCAGCCCGGAGGCGGACCGGGCGGTCCAGTACTCCTCGGGCATCAGGTCGTCGAAGGTGCAGATCCGGCTGCGCCGCCGCTCCATCTCGTCGGAGATCGTCCCGCACGCGCGCAGCACCAGGTCCCTGGGCGCCGGCGGGTCCGGGGTGAACGTGGCGTGCGGACCGGTCATGGTGGTCCGGCCGGTGTTGTGCCCGGTGAACTCGACGGTCTCCACCGGACTGCTCACCGTCAGCGGGATGTCCACCAGCACGAGCTGGATCCCGCAGGCCAGGCCGTTGCGAGCAACCCGCTGCAGCTTCTGCTGCAGCTCCTCCTTGAGCGGTTGGCGGTTGCCGAACAACGCCACGACCCGCCAGGGCTCACCGCGCCGGCCGGTGGCGTCGGCCATCGCCCGCAGCGAGGGGTGCCCGTCCACCAGCACACTGGCGTGGATCCGCCGGATGTGCTCGGCCAGTTCGTCCAGCAACGGTTCGAGCTGGGCGGGATCGTGCACGGTGAGCAGCCCGGACCGGGTCAGCGGATACAGCCCGGGCAGGGCACCGGTGAACTGGTTGATGTCCCACACGTGCAGGTGCACCAACCCGGGCTGGAAGTAACCCAGGATCCGCAGCAGCAGACCTTCCACCAGGAACTCGACCGCGGGGCGACTGTCCGGTGCGGACACGATGTGCAGGTGCGAGGTGTCCAGCAACGGCACCGCCACCGGGAACTCCTCGCGCACCGGAGCCCGGTCCACCACCGCGGTGCCCAGCCGCCACAGTTCGGGCACCGGGTCGCCCTCGCCGAACCGGCCGGGTTGTCCCAGCCACTCCTGCCAGGGCTGGCCCGCGGGGCCGGGTGCGGCCTGGGAGACCAGGTCACCGATCTCCCAGGGGCCGGCGCCGGTCCACTCGGCGAACATCTGCTCCCGCTCGGCCAGTGCCTGTCGCACCACCGGTTCCAGCACCGGGTTCTGCAGCCCCCGGGCGAAGGAGGGATCGCGCAGGGCGTCGTCCACCCCGACCTGACGCACCCACAGCTCGAACATCAGCTGGGCGTGCGTGATCGCGGCCCGGGACCGCTCGTTCGCGGCGGCCGCGAGTGCGGCGGCCACGGCTTCACGGAGTTCGACGTACGCGGCCTCGATCCGGCTGCGCCGGTCGCCTCGCCTCACCACAACGCACCTCTCTCGGGCCTGCTCGGCCCTCGTGACCCACGGGCCACCGTGCCAGTCCGGGCGACAGTCCGGACCCTCTTCGTTCGAGTTCCCGCCCACCGTGGACCGTGAGTACTTCCTCCGAGTGGTTCCCGGGGTGCAGGAGTCACAGCCGGGCGGAGTACTCCAGCACCACGGTCACGGCGACGCGCACCGCCTGCTCCGCCTGCTGCAGCTCCTCACCGGCCCGTGCCAGCTCCGGCGGGACCAACGACTCCTGGTGGTTACGGCTCAGGTCGGCCAGCATCGAACCGGCCTCGTCCAGGAGCTGGGCGGCGCGATCCAGGTCGGCCAACCCGGCGGTCAGGTGTTCCCGTACCAGTTCCAGGGCGGCCCGCACCTCGGCCACCGACGTGAAGTCCACCGGACACCCCGTTCCCGTGCCGGTCAGCGCGGGGTCAGAGCCGCGCTGCGTAGCTCTCGGCGGTGGAGATCGCCGCGCTCGCGGTCTGCTGTGCGTCGTTGATGCCCTGCAGCGCCTGGGCGAGCAGGCCCTGGACCTGTTCCGCGTCGCTCTGGCTGCTGCCCTGGGCGGTGGCAGCGAACGCCGACTGGGCCTGTTCGATGGCCGTGGCCGCTTGCTGGAGTGCCGCGATGCCCTCGTTGATCTTCTCGGTGGCTGCGGCGATACCTGCACGAACCTGTTCCACACTGGCCATCTCGGCTCACGTCCTCCGCTCGCGCACTCTCCGCCTCCCGACGCTAGTACCAGGGGCGGGACGTCACCAACCATGATCGTCTATTCGGACCGAGGGAGTGTGGGCCGGGCGGACGTTGTTCCCCGACCGAGTGGCGGCGTGTGTGTTGACCAGCACTTCGTCTCACCCTGTGGTCGAATGGGCACCCTCCGTGTTCACCCGGTGTTCGGGTTCGCCACCTGATCCGGAGGAGGTCGTCCCCCATGCCCACACGCCGCGGGCGGCCGCGTGCCGTCCTCGCCACGCTGGTACTGGGCGTGTCCGTTCTCGGCGCCGCGTTCCTCGGCGGCCCGGCCGGGGCCGCTCCACCACCGGTCCCGGATCCGGCCCCGGCCGTCCTGCACGTGGTGACCGCGGCGGACGTCGACCCGGCCGACCTGGCCCGGCGCCTGCTCGACCACGGTCTCGACGTCGTCGCCCGGGACGGGGACCGGCTGGTGGTCGTCGGCCCGGAGAACCTGACCGACCAGTTGCGTCGGCTCGGGGCACACCCGGTCGAGCGCCGGATCGTGCCCCCGGCGGCCCACCCACGGCAGCCGGCGGAGTACCCGTTGCCCCGGCGACTGGCCGGCCGCACCTACCCGACGGTGTACGGCGGGTACCGCACCGTCGAGGCGTTCCGGATGTTCCACGCCGACCTGGCCGCGGCCTACCCCGAACTGGTGCGTCGGGTGGAGTACGGCCAGTCGTGGCGCCGTACGCAGGACGCCACCACCGGCCACCCGTTGGAGGCGTTGTGCGTCACCGCGAACGCCGCGAACGGGTGCGCGCTGCGGCCGGACTCGGCCAAGCCCCGGTTCCTGGTGATGGCCCAGATCCACGCCCGGGAACTGACCGCCGGCGAGATCGCCTGGCGGCTGCTGACCCACCTGGTGGACGCCTACCAGGAGAACGCCGAGGTCACCGCGCTGTTGGAGAGCACCGAGGTGTGGGTGGTGCCGCAGGCCAACCCCGACGGGACGGAGGTGTCGCTGCGCGGGCTGGAGGAGGAGGGCACGGTGATGACCAGCCCCGCCTGGCAGCGCAAGAACGTCGACGACGCCGACAACGACGGGGCGCCGTGCACCGGGCCGTGGGCCGTCTCGCAGGACGGGGTGGACCTGAACCGCAACTGGGACTCGCACTGGGGTGGGAAGGGTTCGTCCCCGGACCGGTGCAACCTGGCCCACCACGGTCCGAAGGCAGCCTCCGAACCGGAGACCAGCCAGCTCGCCACCCTGTTCGAGCGGTTGTTCCCCGACCAGCGGGGGCCCGGCGCGCAGGGCCCGGCCCCGCCCACGGCACGGGGCGCGATGGTCACCCTGCACTCCTTCAGCGATCTGGTGCTGCTGCCCTGGGGGTACGACAGCGAGGTCAAGACCCCCAACGACGCCGGGCTGCGCTCGATGGCCTTCCGGATGAGCTACTACAACGGCTACCGCACCGGGCAGCCCGGTGAGGTGCTCTACGACGCCGCCGGAGGCACCGACGACTGGACCTACGAGCGGTTGGGTCTGGCCTCGTTCACCTACGAGGTCGGCCCGGTGGACGGGGAGTGCAGCGGGTTCTTCCCGCCCTACTCGTGCCAGGAACGGTTCTGGACCGCCAACCGCCCGGCGCTGCTGTACGCGGCCAAGGCCGCCCGGCAGCCGTACGCGCTCTCCCTGGGGCCGACGGTGACCGCGCTGGAGCTGCGGCGGGCGCGTGACGCCGCGGTGGAGGTGACGGCCAGGGCGGACGACGACGCCTACGGGCGGCAGGGAGTGGGCCGCCCGGCCGCGCAGCGGGTGACCGAGGCCGAGCTGTACCTGGGGCGGGCCCCCTGGGACGGCGGTCGACCGCTGGCCCTGCAGGTGCACGGGGACGGCAGCGCGGTGGAGCTGCGGGGCACGATCGACGCACCCGATGCCGGGCACCCGGAACTCGTGTACGTGCGCGCCAAGGACGCCGACGGCAACTGGGGGCCGGTCGCCGTCGCCTGGCTGCCGCGTTGATCCCGTCCGGTCGACCCCGGCCGGTGGCGCGGCGCCGGTACCGGGGCCGCGGGGCGGACCGGTGTCGGTCGGGCGATCAGTGGAACCAGGAGAAACCGTTCTGCGTGCCGGCCGCCGGGGCCTGCGGTGCGGCGGGCCCCGGAGCCGCCGGTGGGACGGGCGGTGCCGGGGGCCGACCGTCGGGGGCGGCGCCCAGGGACGGGGCGGTGGGCTGACCGGTGACCGAGGAGGCCAGCAGCGGCCCTGCGGCCAGCTCGATGGCCGTGATCCCGGCCGGGGGCTGGGGAGTGGCGATCCAGCGCACCACCGCGGTCTCCCCGACCCAGCCGACCGGCCCCCAGCCGGGGCGGCCCAGCGCGGCCACCGCCTCCTGCACCGCGTCCGCCGCGGAACCCCGGACCGGGCCGAGGTCCAGGCTGACCCGGATCCGGTTGTGCAGCGGGACGAAGCCGAGCACGGTGACGCGTTGGCTCACCCGGCTGGCCACGGCACGGGCCTGCCACTCGGCACCGGCCTCCCGGTCGGTGGCCACGTCCACTGACATGCGCAACCGGGGTCCGCTGCCGTCGTCCTCCGGTTCGGGCCAGGAGGTGTCGGCCGTCGTCTCCCCCGTGTTCCCCGGGGCCTGGGTGCCGGTGTTCGGGGGGAGCCAGCCACCGCCGGTCCACGCCTCGACGAGCATCCGCTCGCCGCCGGGGACGAGACGTCCGACCAGCTCGGGGTCGTCGATCACGGTCCAGGCCGTGGGTGGCTCGCAGGCCACGCGCGAGTCGGCGAAGTCGGGGCCGAGTCTCCGTACGAGCGAACGCACCGCACGGGCCAGCGCACTGGCGTCGTTCCGCGGGGCGCGTTCCCCGGGCCGATGGCTGATCGTCACCGACCAGCAGCCGGGGTCCTCGTCCGAGCAGTCGGCCGACCCGACGATGCGGCCACCCACCCGCTCCTGCAGGTCCCGGCACGCGGCGCGTGCCTGGGGGTCGCCCTTGGCCGTGACCACGACCGTGATCAGCAGCTCGAGCTCATCGGTGTCCATCGCGGCGTTCATCTTGGAACGATTGTGGCGCAGGTGGGAAGACCCTGAACATGCCCGGGCCCCGGGCACATGGCCCGGGGCCCACGGTGAGCGGTGGGTCAGGCGGTGGCCAGGACCTGCTCGGCGTCCAGCGTGACCGCCGCGGCGTGCACCACGGCGGCGATCCGCAGCGCCTCGTGCACCGTCTCGCGGGGAACGCCGGCGTTGCGCAGCGCCTTCTCGTGCGACTCCAGGCAGACGCCGCAGCCGGTGATCGCGCTGACCGCGAGGCACCACAGCTCGAAGTCGGTCTTGTCCACTCCCGGGTTCCCGATCACCTGCATGCGCAGACGGGCCGGGAGGTTGCCGTACTCCGGGTCACCGATGAGGTGCTTGGCCCGGTAGTAGACGTTGTTCATGGCCATGATCGAGGCGGCCGCCTTGGCGGCGTCGACCGCCTCGGGGGTCAGGTGTTCCCGCGCGGCCTCCTCGAGCTCACGCAGCACCTGGGCGTTGCGGCAGGCCACGGCCACGGCCAGCACGGTGCCCCACAGCTGCTGCTTGGGCAGGGTGGAGGTGCCGATCACCGAGCCGAGGTTCAGCTTGGTGTCCTTGGCGTACCCCGGCAGCGCCTCCTTCAGGGCCTCCAGGCTCATGCTCTCTCACTCCTTGCTCGTGGGCGGCTGTCACGCCGCCGGGCGGGGTGCGCCCGGCGGCGTGGGCCGGGTGGAGGGCTCGTGGATCAGCCCTGGAGCATCAGCTTCGCGGCGTCGAGGGTGTCCTCGCCCTTCTTCCAGTTGCACGGGCAGAGCTCGTCGGTCTGCAGGGCGTCCAGCACCCGCAGGACCTCCTCGACGTTCCGGCCGACGGAGCCGGCGGTCACCATGGCGAACTGCACGACGTTGTCCGGGTCCACGATGAAGGTGGCCCGCTGCGCCACGCCGTCCTCGCCCAGCACGCCACAGGCCTGGCTCAGCTCGCGCTTGATGTCCGACAGCATCGGGAACGGCAGGTCCCGCAGGTCGGGGTGGTTCTTCCGCCAGGCGTAGTGGACGTACTCCGAGTCGACCGACACACCGAGCACCTGGGCGTCACGGTCGGCGAACTCGCTGTTCAGCCGGCCGAACGTGGCGATCTCGGTGGGGCAGATGAAGGTGAAGTCCTTGGGCCAGAAGAAGACCACACGCCACTTGCCCTCGTAGGTCTTGTGGTCGATGGTCTGGAACGCGTTCTCCGGGTCGAGCGACACACACGCGGTGAGCGCGTACTCCGGGAACTGCTGGCCGACAGTGAGCACCTTTCCTCCAGTTGGTCGCTTGCGCGGACGACCTCATGGTGACCACACCCCGATTGATAGGGGAAATCGAGCAGGGCATCTAAACTGATCGGTCGTGTTGATCAATAATGCGGGGCCGACTCTGGCTCAACTGCGCGCTTTTCTCGCTGTCGCGGAGTTTCTGCACTTCAGAGCGGCTGCAGCTGCTCTCGGTGTGAGCCAGCCCACGCTTTCTGCGGCCCTGGCCGCCTGCGAGGAAGCACTCGGTACCCGCC
>DATCJU010000094.1:0-86182 GCA_036562635.1 Pseudonocardiaceae bacterium | reverse complement strand
GCCATGTGCTCGACCCGCTCACCCTCCTGCAGGTGGTTGACCACCTGCTTGATCTCGCGGCCGGCGCCCAGCTTGGCACGCATCCGCTTCTTCGCCGCCTCGATGTCCGGTCGCAGGTTCCCCATGGCTCCTCCCGATCGTTCTCCGCCTCTCCTCCGGCGGCTGACCGGTCAACGTATATCCGATCCCGAGTGTTCCAGTCCGATGAAAATTGCTCCGACCAGGTGATCTCGAGTCCTTCTCGTGTCCCGGAGACGGCTCCGGAAGGGGCGGGGGAACGCGGAACGGCGCACCCGGGCAGGGGGACCGGGTGCGCCGTTCCGGGAGGGCCGGGCCTCGGCGACGCCCTCAGCACATCGCCGAGGCCAGGATCCAGCCCCGCTTCTGCGCGTGGCCCATGGCGTAGCCGTAGGCCCACGCACCGTTGTCGCTGTACCGGGACAACTCGAAGTGCTGCCCGCGGTAGAGGGTTCCGATCACCACGCCCGCCGGGGCGTCGCGCACGTAGACGTCCTGGGCACAGATGGTGCGGACCGTGCCGGCGTGGGCCTCCGGTGCCCACATCGTCGAGCCGACACCGACCGCGGTGGTGGCGAGGACGGCGGCCGCGGTTGCGGCGAGCCGGGCGCGGATGTTCATCGGGTGCTCACCTTCGGACATCTGGATGCGGGACGCGGAGTTCCGGTCGGTCAGCCGGCGCCGACCGTGACACAACTGCGGAGGACGAAGCCCCACTTCTCGCCCTGGTACCACAGGACCATCGCCGAGTAGCCGTCCGACGTGGTGTAGCGGTGCCCGACGCGGGTGCCCCGGGGCAGCACGGTGATCGGGTCGCGGTGACCGACACCCGGGGTGTAGTTGCCGAAGAGTGTGGCGTCCTGACAACTGATCCTGCTGGGAGTGGTGTAGTCGGCCTGCGCCGGTGCGGCCGAGACGAGCATGGTGGTGCTCGCCAGGGCCACCCCGCCGGCCATGAGGCCTGCCAGACGCATGGTGCTTCCTCGACGGGGCTGGCGGATCGGGCTTCTGACCTGCTCTTTCGGTCATTCCGAAGGCTAGTCGGTTCTTAACCGGTTGCGAAGTGTTGTTGTGAAACTTCGCCTACCCGGCGGCGGCGACGTCGCGCAGCGTGCCGCCCCGCCGTACCGACCTCGGCCGGACAGGTGATCGTCCCGTGGTGGTGCTGCGCCGGTGGTGATCCGGCCCGCGGACGCCGTGTGTCCGGTCACGGCACCGGGAGCCGGTGGGTTCCGCGGGTTCCGCTGCGATGCCGGGGGGCCTCGTCGGCGGGATCCGGGCGTCAGGCACGATGAATGACGTGGAACGGCCCGAGCTTCACATCCGGCCGGAGTGGGGGCAGACCGGAAACGTCTACTTCCCCGTTGCTGCGGTCGTGAACGGCGAGTGGTGGGTGCTGCGCATCAACAACTTCCCCGACCACCCGCTGTGGACCCTGTTCGTCAACGGTGAGCGGCGCTTCGACATCACCGACACCCCGACCACATGGGCCAATCCCGCCGGGCGCGAGCACAAGAAGCTTCCCCCCGAGGTCGCGGCCGAGGCACTGCGACCGGTCGAACGTTTCGTGGCGTACGGCAGCGAGATCGGCTGCCCCTGTCAGGAGATCTGCTGCTTCTGACCGCACCGTCCACCCGGCCCGTCCGGATGGTGCCGCTCAACCCGCCCGGTCCGGCCCGGCGGCGGTCAGCTCGATCCGCAGCAGCACCCGCCGCTCCCGATACATCGCCTCCCGGTACTCCGCCCAGTCCGGATGCTCCCCGGAGATCCGGCGGTAGTAGTCCTCCAGGCCCGGCAGCGCCTCCGGCAACGACACGATCCGGGCGACACCCGCCACCTGGATCCACCGGCCGAAGAACCTGTCGGAGAGCACACACAGCCACGTCCGGGGGTCGCGGCGCAGATTGCGCACCTTGTAGGCCGTCTCCCGGGTGCTCACCACCACGTGGCCCTCGTCGTCGACCGTGGCGAGCACGGGGGACATCTGCGGGGTGCCGTCGGCGCGCATGGTGGCCAGTACCGCTCGGTGCTGGTGCCGCAGCACGTCTCGGGCCTGGTCGAGATCCATGCCGTGCATCCTGCCGTGCACGACTCGAGGAGGAAAAGAAGAAACCTGCCACCACTTCGTGTGGTGACAGGCTCTCCGTGGAGCGGACGACGGGACTCGAACCCGCGACCCTCACCTTGGCAAGGTGATGCGCTACCAACTGCGCTACGTCCGCGTTGCCGGCCGTTTCCGTCCGGCGCGCACATACTTTAGCGCATCCCGAGCGCGGGGTTGTACCACCCCCCTGCCGTGGCCGGGTGAAAAGCCAAACCCGCACGTAGGACACCCACCGCCTCCTGCATCGCCGCCCGCGAACGCGGCTCGACGGCGAGCAGGTTGGCGAAGCCGTGGAACAGGTCCGGATACCGGCGCAACACCACCGCCACCCCGGCCTCGCGCATCCGCACGGCGTACTCCTCGCCCTCGTCGCGCAGCGGGTCGAACCCCGCCGTGGCCACGAACGCCGGGGGAAGCCCGCTCAGGTCGGTGGACCGCAGCGGGGACAGTCGCGGATCGGCGTGGGCCGCCTCGTTCGGGACGTAGTGGTCCCTGAACCACTGGATCTGCTCCTCACCGAGGAAGAACCCCTCGGCGAACAGGTCGCGGGACGGCCGGCGTCGTGAGGCGTCCGTCGCCGGGTAGAGCAGGAACTGGAACGCCGGGCGCGGACCGCTCGACCGTCGGGCGGTGAGCTGGCACACCACCGCGGCCAGGTTGCCGCCCGCGCTGTCCCCGCCCACCGCGACCGCGTCGGGCAGTGCCCCGAGGTCGTCCGCGTGCCGCACCGCGTGGTCGAACGCGGCGAGGGCGTCCTCCACGGCCGCCGGGAACGGGTGCTCGGGGGCGCGCCGGTAGTCGACCGAGAGCACCCGCAGGCCGGCCTGGCTCGCCAGGAACCGGCAGACCACGTCATGGCTCTCCGGATCACCGACCACCCAGCCGCCGCCGTGGTAGTAGACCAGCAGCGGGGAACGTTCTACCAGCCCGTCCGGCTGGTAGAGCACCGCGGACAGCGGTCCACCCGGCCCCGGAACCGTCACCCGTCGCCGGGTGCCGCTCCCACCCACGGGAGCGGCGTTGAACACTGAGGTGAGCTGGGTGAAGTTCGCGCGGGCCTCCGGTACCGGCTGGGGTTCGAAGCCGGTCTTCCCGACCACCCGCTGCAGGCGTAGCAGCAACTGCGCACCGGGGGCGAGCTGCTGCCCGTCGATCACGACCGGTGGGCCGGCGAGTGCGCGCAACACGGGCTCCGGCAGGTGCAGCAGGGTGTGCAGGGCTGCAGCCTGCCACCGAGCGGGGATCTCGTTCAGCAGCGAACGCACGGGACGAACGCTAGCGGCCCCTCGGCCGGAACCGGTAGGCCGTCTAGCAGTCCGGTGGGGGGAACGACGATGACGCGGTCAATATTCACCTGATCGTCGCAGCAGCACCGCGGTACCGTGAAATCACTCTAGGTAGCCGATGGTTGGGCTTTCCGTGACTGCTGGACACGGAGGCGCGGCTTCGGTGACAGGGGTGGCTCGAGGAGGCGGTTGTGGGTCACACTCACCCGTCGGCGGAGCAGAGCAGGGCCGGAGCGGGTGCGCGTGACCCGCGACAGGAGCAGGAGGAACGATGACTCGGCTGGTACGCGGAGCCGACGGCCGGACGTGGACCATCCGGACCCGCGTGGAGTGGCGGAACGTCACCCTGGCCGACGAGTTCGAGCACGACGTGACCGGTGGCTCGGCCCCCGCGGGCTTCCTGCTGGGGCTCTGCGCCGTGCTGCTGATCGGGCTGCTGGTGTGGACCCCGGACGTGGTGATCGTTCCCGACTGGCTGCTGCTGGCGTTGATCCTGGTGCTGCTGTTCTTCCCCGCCCGCTGGGTCTGGTTGCGCCCGTGGACGGTGGTCGTCGAGACCGCGGGTGACCTGGAGAACGAACAGGCCGAGTGCTGGGTGGGGCAGGTGCGCGGCCTGCTGCGGGTGCGGCACGAGGTCAACCAGCTGGCCCGCAACATCGAGGTGTACTCCACCCCGGACCGTGGTGGCACCGGGAAGCTGATCCTCGTGGAGTGAACGGACCGCGGAGCGCGTGCCGGCCCCTCACTCGACGAGGACGACCTCCAGGGTGCGCGGGCCGTGCACGCCCTCGACCCGGTCCAGCTCGATGTCGCTGGTGGCCGACGGGCCGCTGACGAAGGTGAGCGGACGGGTCGGTTCCAGTCGGGCCAGCCCCTCGGGCACCGTGCCGACCACCTGGTCGGCCCGGACCACGCACAGGTGGTAGTCGGGCAGCAGGCTCAGGGCCCGCCTGCCCTGGGTCGGCCCGGCGTCCAACACGATCGTCCCGGTCTCCGCGATCGCCACGGCACACCCGGTCAGCACCCCGTCCGCCGCGTCGAGCTGCTCCACGGTGAGCACCGGATCGTCGAGCTCCCAGTCCACACCGGACACCCGCCACTCCGCCGGCAGGTCCGGCGGCCCGACCATGATGCGCACGTCCCGCTGCTCCAGGATCGTGCGGATCGTCCGGGACAGGTCGGCGGCCGGAACCCGGTGCACCGTCGCCCGGTAGTCGGCGATCCGCTCGGCCAGCAGCGCCAGCACGTCGCCCAGGTCACGGTGGGTTCGGTACTCGCGTGGCACCGTCACCGGACGACCGCGGTCCGGCCCCAGTGCGGCCCGGATCCGGGCGAGGACCTCGCTCCGCGAACCGCCGACGCTCGACGACCGGCGGGCGGGGGACGACACGGTGTCGTGCGGGAGGTCCGCGTCCGGTCGCCGGTCGTGCCCGGGAAGGAAGGCCTGGTCGTTCACGATCGCCTCCGATGGGCCGCCCACCAGCTGCGGAAGGACTCCCGGGGTGGTGCGGGCACGTCCCGGGAGGTGGTCCACCTCGATCCCGGCCAGGGCAGCCAACCGATCCGACCGTTCCGGGCCAGCAGGCGGGCCAGCTGCCCGGTGCGCTGCGCCAACGCGAAGCGTCGGGGGTCCCGCATGATCCAGGCGAGGGCCCCCATCGCCACCGCCTCCGCGGAGCGTCCCCTGGCCTGCACCGCCTGGTCCCGCAGGTGCACCAGGACCCGGGGAATGTCGATGCGCACCGGGCACACCTCGAAACACGCCCCGCACAGCGAGGAGGCGTAGGGCAGCGAGGCACGCTGCGGATCGTCCAGGTCGCCGCGCAGCTGCGGGGTGAGGATCGCACCGATCGGGCCGGGGTAGACCGAGCCGTACGCCTGACCGCCGGTGCGCTCGTAGACCGGGCACACGTTCAGACAGGCCGAGCAGCGGATGCAGCGCAGCGCCTGCCGCCCCACCGGGTCGGCCAGCGTCCGGGTGCGGCCGTTGTCCAGCAGCACCAGGTGGAACTCCTCCGGCCCGTCGCCCGGGGTGACCCCGGTCCACACCGAGGTGTAGGGGTTCATCCGCTCCGCGGTGGAGGAGCGGGGCAGCAACTGCAGGAAGACCTCCAGGTCGCGCCAGGTCGGCACCACCTTCTCGATGCCCATCACGGTGATCAGCGTCCGGGGCAGGGTCAGGCACATCCGGCCGTTGCCCTCGGACTCGACCACCACCACCGAGCCGGTCTCGGCCACGGCGAAGTTCGCCCCGGAGATCGCCACCCGCGCCGAGAGGAACTTGCGTCGCAGGTGCCGGCGTGCCGCCTCGGCCAGGGCCCGCGGGTCGTCGGTGAGGTCGTCGGGGGCGTCCGGCATCTCCCGGCGGAAGATCTCCCGGATCTCCGCCCGGTTGCGGTGGATGGCCGGCACCAGGATGTGCGAGGGCCGGTCGTGGCCGAGCTGCACGATCAGTTCCGCCAGGTCGGTCTCCACCGCCCGGATCCCGCCTGCGGCGAGCGCCTCGTTGAGGCCGATCTCGGCGGTGACCATGGACTTGACCTTGACCACCTCGTCGGCCCCGGCCTGCCGGACCAGGCGCAGCACGATCTCGTTGGCCTCGGCGGCGTCCCCGGCCCAGTGCACCTGTCCGCCGCGCGCGGTGACCGCGGCCTCCAGCCGCTCCAGGTAACTGTCCAGGTTGGACAGCACCTCGTCCTTGATCGCCGCCGCGGACCGACGGAGCTGTTCCCAGTCGTCGAGCTCGGTGACCGCGGCGGCCCGCTTGGCCCGGATGGTGCCGGTGGCCCGGCGCAGGTTGCGGCGCAGCTGGGTGTCGGCGAGCGCTCCCCGGGCGGCCCGGGGGAACGTCGGGGTGCCCAGCCAGGTGACGCCCTGGGCCCTCGGGGCGGTCCGGGCGCTCAGTGCGGTGGGTGCGCCGCCGCCCGGTGCACGGGCCGCTCCGTCGGCTGCCACGGTTCCTCCTCGGTACTGGCCAGGATCTCCGCGAGGTGGACCGGCCGCACCCCCACCCGCAGGCGGGACAGTCCGCCGCCGATGTGCATCAGGCAGGAGTTGTCCCCTGCGGTGACCACCTCGGCCCCGGTGCCGGTGATGCAGCGCATCTTGTCGGCGAGCATCGCGGTGGACACGTCGGCGTTCTTCAGCGCGAAGGTGCCGCCGAAGCCGCAGCAGGACTCCGCCTCCGGCAGCTCCACCAGCTCCAGCCCCCGCACCGCGCGCAGCAGGCGCAGGGGACGGTCACCGACCCCGAGCGCGCGCAGCGAGTGGCAGGTCGGGTGGTAGGTGACCCGGTGCGGGAAGTAGGCGCCGACGTCGGTCACCCCGAGCACATCCACCAGGAACTCCGACAGCTCGTAGGTACGTGCCGCCGGTCCGTCGTCCGTCGTGCCGGTGAGCTCGGGGTGGAACTCCCGGATCATCGCGGTGCACGAGCCGGAGGGGACGACGATCGCGTCGTAGCGGGCGAACACCCGGGTGTGGTGCCGGGCCAGTTCGGCGGCGTGTTCCCGGTAGCCGGTGTTGAGGTGCATCTGGCCGCAGCAGGTCTGGTCCATGGGGAACTCGACCCGGCAGCCCAGACGCTCCAGCAGACGGACGGTGGCGACGGCCGTCCGCGGGTGGAAGGTGTCGGTCAGGCAGGTCGCGAACAGCGCGACCGTCATGGTGCGCGCGTCGTTCCCGGCCTCGGACCTCCGCATACCTGCACACCCTGCCGCTCGGAAGATCCGATGTCCAGCGGACATCCGATGCGGTGTGAGACACATTCACTCTTTCGGGGAACCAGTGGTCCGACCCGGCGGTTGCCCCCGGACCGGGTGACCCTTCAGCATGGTCAGCGTGCGTGAGCTGTTCACCGAGCGATCCGTGCTCACCACGCTCGCGGCCGTCGCCGTGCTGGGCATGTTCCTCATGCTGTGTCGGTCCCGTCGCGTGAACGCCTCGGTGGAGGACGCCACGCTGGACGCCCTGCACCGGGTGTCCCAGGCCGCCCCCTCGCTGCAGGAGGGCCTCTCCGGCAAGACGGCCGAACTGGCGGCACCACACCTGCGTGGGCTGCTGGCCTGTGTCGCGGTGGCACTGACCGACCGGCACGGCCAGGTGCTGGCCTGGGACGGGGAGGCCAACCACCACTACGACGACCTGCGTGAGCTGATCGCCACGGTGCTGGACACCGGCGAGCTGCAGCTGATCGACCACGAGAAACTGGACTGCACCTTCCACAAGTGCGTCATGCGGCAGGCGGTGGTGGCGCCGCTGGAGGTCGACGGTGCGATCGCCGGCACCCTGATCGTCGTCGCCTCGACCACGGGCAAACGGCTGTTGCGGGCCGCCGACGAGGCCGCCCGGTACGTGTCCACCCAGCTGGAACTGGCCGAGCTGCAGGAGTCCCGGGCCCAGCTGGCCATGGCCGAGGTCAGGGCGTTGCGGGCGCAGATCTCGCCCCACTTCATCTACAACGCGCTGACCACCATCGCCTCCCTGGTGCGCACCGACCCGGCCCAGGCGCGGGAGCTGTTGCTCGACTTCGCCGACTTCACCCGCTACTCGTTCCGCACGGCTGGCGAGTACACCACCCTGGCCGACGAGCTGCGCAACATCGAGCGCTACCTGACGCTGGAACGCGCCCGGTTCGGTGAGGACCGGCTGCGGGTGCGGTTGCAGATCGACCCGGAGGTCCTGTCGGTGGCGCTGCCGTTCCTGGCGCTGCAACCCCTGGTGGAGAACGCGGTACGGCACGGGCTGTCCGGCAAGCCCGGTGGCGGGACGATCACCGTGGTGGCCGCCGACCTGGGCAGCGTGGTGCAGATCAGCGTCGAGGACGACGGCGTGGGCATGGACCCGGAGCGGCTGCGCGAGGACCTCGCCGACGCGCACCTGACCGGGGCCCACGTGGGTCTGGGCAACATCGACGCTCGGCTGCGTTCGGTGTTCGGTGACGACTACGGCCTGGTGGTGGAGACCAACATCGGCGCCGGCACCAAGGTCATCCTGCAGGTGCCGAAGTTCAGCCCCGGGGTGCACGCGCCGCCGCCGTCGATGGTGGACGGTCGTGAGGGCCGGGGCGACAGGGGCGACGAACCGGGCCGGACACTCTCCGACGATCTCCCCGGTGCGGCGGACGACGGTGCGGACGAGCTCGGTGACGGGCGCGCGGCGACCGCGGAACCGGAGAAGGACACCCCCACACGCCGTCCCGTTCCCGCCGAGTGAACGGCACGCACCCGAAGATCGCCGCCGAGTGCGGCGTGGATCGGCGTTCCTCCGTAGTGTTGGGGCATGAACGTCGCGGATCGGTTGGTGTCCCGGTTGCCCGGCCGGATCGGTGGTCGGATCGGTGAGCGGGCGGAACGCCCGGTCGTCGCCGTGGTCAAGCTGCACGGCCCGATCACCCCGCTGGCCTCTCCGGTGGGGCGTCCCACGATCAACCTCGGCATCATGGAGACCGCCCTGAACCGGGCGTTCGGCCACGACAACCTGGCGGCGGTGGCCCTCGCGGTGAACTCGCCGGGCGGGGCGGCCACCCAGTCCGCGCTGGTGGCGGACCGCATCCGGGGCCTGGCCGAGAAGAAGAAGGTTCCGGTGCTGGCGTTCTGCGAGGACGTGGCGGCCTCCGGCGGCTACTGGCTGGCCTGCGCCGCCGACGAGATCTACGCGCACCCCACCTCGATGGTCGGCTCCATCGGCGTGGTGTACGCGAGCTTCGGGTTGGCCGGCCTGCTGGAGCGGTTCGGCGTGGAGCGGCGGGTGCACACCGCCGGGGACCGCAAGGTGCGGCTGGACCCGTTCCGCCCGGAGAAGCCCGAGGACGTGCAGTGGTTGGGCGAGCTGCAGTCCGAGGTACACGGCATGTTCGTCGACTGGGTGCGGCAGCGCCGCGGCGACCGGCTGCGCGGTGAGGAGAGCGACCTGTTCTCCGGCGAGGTGTGGACCGGGGCGCGCGCCGCGGAGCTGGGCCTGGTCGACGGCCTGGGCACGCTGCGCGAGGTGGTGTCCCGGCGTTGGCCGGACGCCCAGATCGCCGTGGCCGAGCCGCGCAAGCCGCTGCTGGCCCGGTTGGGACTGGGCGGTGCCAGCAACCTGGGCGCGGCCGCCGGCCCGGGACGCTCGGCCGAGGCGGTGCTCGGGGCGTTGGAGGCGCTCGAACACCGGGCGGCCTGGTCCCGTTTCGGGTTGTGACGGGTCGGGTCGCGTCGCCGACGTACCGGTGACGCGACCCGCCGGATACCCGCACGGGTGATCCCACCAGGTCGCGGACGTCGTCGGGTGGCCCGTCATGATGACGGCACCGCTTCTTCACCGCAGTGGGTGGTTGCCGGCCGTGGACAGCCGGCGGGTGGATCGGCAGGATGTGGCATCGCAGTGAGTACACGCGCGAACACGAAGGGACTCGTCGTCCTGGCGGTGGATGACGAGCCCCGCAGCCTGGACGAGATCGCCTACCTGTTACAGAACAATCCACGGGTGGGCCGTGTGCTCACGGCCTTCGACGCCGCCGAGGCGCTGCGGGTGCTCCACGGGGCCGGTGCCGGGGCGCGCGGCGAGGTCGGCGGTGGGGTCGACGTGGTCTTCGCCGACATCTCCATGCCCGGGCTGTCCGGTATGGAACTGGCCCGGGTGCTCCAGGCCCTCGAGGAGCCGCCGGAGCTGGTCTTCGTCACCGGTTTCCAGGAGCAGGCCATCGAGGCGTTCGAGGTCGGCGCGCTCGACTACATCCTCAAACCGCCGCGGGCCGAGCGGGTGGAGCGGGTGCTCAAACGCATCGAGCAGCTCCGCGGCGGTGCGGGTGGCGGACAGGCCGAGTCGCGTGACGACGAGGTCATCCCGGTCGAGCTGGCCGGTACGACCCGGCTGGTTCCCCGCTCCTCGGTGCGCTGGGTCGAGGCGCAGGGCGACTACGCGCGCCTGCACACCGCCGAGGGCAGCCATCTGGTGCGCATCCCGCTGTCCCAGCTGGAGGAGTCCTGGGCCGACGCCGGGTTCGTCCGCATCCACCGTTCCTTCCTGGTGGCACTCCCGCTGATCACCGAGCTGCGGATGGGGTCGTCCGGTTACACGGTGCGTCTGGGCAACGGTCCGGACGCGGTGGAACTGCCGGTGAGCCGCCGGCACACCCGTGAGCTGAAGGACCGGTTGGTGCGTTCGCCGCGGCGTGCCTGGGGGCAGGGCAGATGAGCAGCGAGGTGGACACCGGCAGTGGCGTGACCCCGACCTGGGGTGCATCGCAGGAGACCACGGTACGTCGGCCGCGCCGGGTCCGGGTGGTGCTCGCCGAACGCAGTCGGGTCCGTATGGTGCCGCGGGCCGCGACCCCGGTCGAGGAGCCGGCACCGGTCGACGAGGCGCGGATCCGGGACCTGATCCGGCGGCAGCGGCGGCTGGCGCTGGGGAGCGCGGCCGGGGTGCTCGGCGTGCTGTGCGCGGTGCCGGCGTTGTTCGAGCTGGTGCCCGAACTGTCCGACCACGCCATCGCGGGGGTCCGACTGCCCTGGGTGCTGCTCGGTGCCCTGGCCTATCCCGCGCTGTACGCGGTGGGTGTGCTGTACGTCCGGCGTGCCGAACGCAACGAGCGGGACTTCACCAGGTCGGTGGGGGACTGACCGTGGGAGTGCGCCGATGAGCCTGAATCCCTGGCCATTGGTTGCGGTCGCCGCGGTCATCGTGCTCACGTTCGTCCTGGGACTGCGGGGCTCCCGTCGGGCCAAGACCACCTCCGACTTCCTCGTGGCCGGACGCGTGGTCACCGTGCGCAACAACGCGATCGCGGTCGCCGGGCTCTACCTGTCCGCCGCGTCCTTCCTCGGCATAGCCGGGGCGGTGCTCCGGGACGGGGTGGACGGGCTGTGGTACCCGGTCGGTCTGGTCGCCGGCCATCTCGTGCTGCTGCTCCTGGTGGTCGCGCCGTTGCGCCGTTCCGGGGCCTACACCCTGCCCGACTTCGCCGAGGCACGGCTCGGTTCGGTGCGGTTGCGCCGCATGGTGACCGTGTTCGTGGTGCTGACCTGCTGGATCTACCTGGTGCCGCAGCTCCAGGGGGCCGGGCTGACCCTGGCCGCGGTGAGCGGTATGCCCATCTGGGTCGGCGCGGTGCTGGTGACGGTGGTGGTCGTGGTCACGGTGCTCGCCGGGGGCATGCGGGCCGTCACCACGGTGCAGGTCGCGCAGTACTGGCTCAAGTTCGTCGCGATGGCGGTCCCGGCGGCGGTGCTGCTCGTGGCGTTCCTGATGGACACCGACCGGCAGCACCGGCCGCTGTCCGAACCGGTTCCGCCGAACTTCCCCGTCGAGACCACGGTCGACGTGCGGTTCGAGGTCAGGGTGCAGGTCGTCGAGCCGGTGCTGTTGCAGGCGCGGGGAACGGTGGACGGGCATCCCGTCGACGGTGCGGTGTACTGGGGGCCCGGTGTGCACCAGGTCGCCTCCGGCGCCGAGCTGCGTTTCCCGGCCGGGGCGGCGGTGCCGGTGGTGGTCGGTGCGGCCGCGGACAACGCGAGCTGGCTGCGTCCGCAGACGGGGCCGGACGGGGCGTCGTTGCTCGAGATCTACTCGACCATCTTCGCGGCGTTCCTGGGTGCCATGGGGCTGCCGCACGTGCTGGTCCGGTTCTACACCAATCCGGACGGGCGGTCCGCCCGGTGGACCACCCTGTACGCCCTGGGGTACCTCGGGTTGTTCTTCCTGTTCCCGGCGCTGCTCGGCGCGCTGTCCCGTCTGTACACGCCACAGCTGCTGGTGACCGGTCACACCGACGCGGCGGTGCTCCTGCTGCCGACGGAGATGCTGGACAACTGGGTGGGACGGGTGTCGGCCGCGTTGCTCGCCGCGGGGGCCTTCACCGCCTTCCTGTCGGTGGCGGCCGGGCTGACGGTGAGCATGGCCGGCGTGCTGTCCACGGACGTGTTGTCCGGGAAGGTGCAGGACTTCCGGCTGGCCACCCTGGTGTCGGGGGCGATGGCGCTGGTCGGGGCGTTCGCGGCGTTCGGCCTGAACTCGTTCCAGGCGGTGGGGCTGGCGCTCGCCCTGTCCGCGTCCACGTTCTGCCCGCTGCTGGTGCTGGGGATCTGGTGGCGCGGGTTGACGCCGGCGGGGGCGGTGGCCGGGATGCTGGCCGGGGGCGGGCTCACTCTCGTGGCCCTGGTGACGGTGGTGGTGTCGGGGTTCACCGGGGAGTGGGTGAGCCCGCTGCTGGTCCAGCCGGCCGTGGTGACCACCCCGCTCGCCTTCGCGGTCATGTGGCTGGTGAGCCGGTTGACCCGGCACCAGGTCCCGGCCGACGTGGGGCGGAGCATGGTGCGGATGCACGCCCCGGACCGGTTGGGGCTGACCCAGGACCGTGACGTGCAGCGGTTCGGGGGTTCGGAGGAAGGAGAACGCCCCGGGCGGGGTGGGACCAGGAGGTCGTGCTGAGCGGTGCCGGGTTCGCCGGTGCGACTGCTCGCACGAACGGGTTAATTCTTTCGGGTGGTTCCGCGGGAAGCGCTTCGGGGCGTGGGGCGCGGGCGCGTTGGCCACTCCGACGAGCTGGTGCGGTGTCCAGCGGAAAGTCGGGTGCTCTGCGTGGGGACGACGCTGTTTCACCCAAAAGGGTGGTGACTTACTCCTTTTGGTGACTTACCAGCGTGACGCAGATCTCTTTAACGTCCGCCGCAAGCATCTGTGCTGAAGGGAGGGTCCCGTGAGCACCACCGAGCGCCCCACCGAGGAAGGCCCACCCGAGGCGGCGGCCTGGCAGGAGATCCAGGCCAGTCCTGAGTTCGCCGAGCTGCGTCGTCGTCTTCGGCGTTTCGTCTTCCCGATGACCGGGGTGTTCCTGGCCTGGTACCTGCTGTACGTGCTCCTGGCCGACTACGCGCCCGGTTTCATGAGCACCAAGCTGGTCGGGAACATCAACATCGGCCTGGTCTTCGGCCTGCTGCAGTTCGTCTCCACCTTCGTCATCACCACGCTGTACGTGCGGCACGCCAACCGGAACCTGGACCCCATCGCCGACGAGATCCGCCACCGTGTCGAGGGAGGCAACCAGTGACCACGGCGAGCTCCAACGGCACGATCGTCCTCGCCGAGGGGGACGTCGTCGGCGGCAACCCGGCGCTCAACCTCGGCATCTTCGCCCTCTTCGTGCTGATCACCCTGGTCGTGGTGTTCCGGGCCAGCAAGAACACCCGGACCGCCACCGACTACTACGCGGCCGGCCGTGCCTTCACCGGACCCCAGAACGGCATCGCCATCTCCGGGGACTACCTGTCCGCCGCGTCGTTCCTCGGCATCGCCGGGGCCATCGCGGTCAACGGGTACGACGGTTTCCTCTACTCCATCGGCTTCCTGGTGGCCTGGTTGGTGGCGTTGCTGCTGGTCGCCGAGCTGCTGCGCAACACCGGCCGGTACACCATGGCCGACGTCCTCAGCTTCCGGATGCGCCAGAAACCGGTCCGGACGGCGGCGGCCACCTCCACCCTCGCGGTGTCGTTCTTCTACCTGCTGGCCCAGATGGCCGGCGCCGGTGGCCTGGTCGCCCTGCTGCTGGGCATCACCAGCAAGACCGGGCAGGCGCTGGTGATCAGCGTGGTCGGTCTGCTGATGATCCTCTACGTGCTGGTCGGTGGCATGAAGGGCACCACCTGGGTGCAGATCATCAAGGCGGTGCTGCTGATCAGCGGCGCGGCGGTCATGACGCTGTGGGTGCTGGGCAAGTTCGGGCTGAACCTGTCCGGTCTGCTCGGTGCCGCCGTGGAACGCAGCCCGGCGGGTGAGGCGGTGCTCAACCCGGGCAAACAGTACGGCATCAGCGACATGAGCAAGCTCGACTTCCTGTCGCTGTCCCTGGCACTGGTCCTGGGTACGGCGGGCCTGCCGCACATCCTGATGCGCTTCTACACCGTGCCGACGGCCAAGGAGGCGCGCCGCTCGGTGGTGTGGGCGATCTGGTTGATCGGCATGTTCTACCTGTTCACCCTGGTGCTCGGCTACGGGGCTGCGGCGTTGGTCGGCTCGGAGAAGATCTCCGAGGCACCCGGTGGGCAGAACTCGGCGGCGCCGTTGCTCGCGGCGGAGCTGGGTGGTCCGCTGCTGCTGGGCTTCATCGCCGCGGTCGCCTTCGCCACCATCCTGGCGGTGGTCGCCGGTCTGACCATCACCGCGTCGGCGTCGTTCGCGCACGACATCTACGCCAACGTGATCAAGGGCGGCGCGGCCGACGACAAGCAGCAGGAGGTCCGGGTCGCCCGGATCACCGCGGTGGTGATCGGTCTGGTGTCGATCCTGGGCGGCATCGTGGCCAACGGGCAGAACATCGCGTTCCTGGTCGCGTTGGCGTTCGCGGTGGCCGCCTCGGCCAACCTGCCGACCATCCTGTACTCGCTGTTCTGGAAGCGGTTCAACACCATCGGCGCGCTGTGGAGCATCTACGGCGGCCTGGCGACCACGGTGCTGCTCATCGTGTTCTCGCCCGCGGTGTCCGGCAAGAGCACGTCGATGTTCCCCAACGCGGACTTCGACCTGTTCCCGCTGTCCAACCCGGGCATCGTGTCGATCCCGCTCTCGTTCCTGCTCGGCTACCTGGGCACCGTGCTGTCCCGGGACCGGGCGGACGAGGCCAAGTACGCCGAGATGGAGGTGCGTTCGCTCACCGGTGTCGGTGCGGAGAAGGCCGTGTCGCACTGACCCGGCCGCACCGAGCCAGCCTGCTCCGTCGATTCCCTCGCCCACCGGGCCCGTCGGGACCTCCCGGCGGGCCCGGCCGTTTCAGGGCTCCAGGGCCCGCAGCACCGCGGCGGTGACCGCGGTGGTCCGGTCGTCCGCCACCGCCTTGGGTGTGGACAGGCTGTGTGCGGTGAGCACCACCACGATGTACCGGTCGTCCGGACCCACCAGGCCCGAGGTGTGCCTGATCAGGTAGTCGATGCAGCAGGACCAGCCCTGTTTGACCGCCCACGGTCGGTTGCCGGCCGCGTCCGGGATGCCGAAGGTCTGGTCGTACCCGTCCGACCCCCGCGGGGTCATGTTCCGCAGGGCGTCCAGCACGATCTCCCGGTGCGCGGCCGGGGCCTCCTCCATCAGGTACCGGTAGACCCGCACCATGTCCGCCGCGCTGATCAGGGTGTCTCCCCAGCGGCCCGGTTCCGCGGGCGGCTCGGTGTGCTCCAGGCCCATGCGGTTGATCGCCCGTGTGACGATGCCGGGACCGCCGGCGGCCATCCACAGCTCGCTGGCCGTGGGGTCGTCGCTGGACGAGAGCATCTGCTTGATCTGCCTGGTCTCGGCGGCGGACGGCCTTCCGCCCCCGGCGATCTGCTGCATCCAGTCCAGGGCGATGAGCACCTTGACCAGGGAGGCCGTGGTGAAGCGGCGGTCCGCGTCGTGTTCCAGGACGACCTGGTCGGTCTGCCGGTCGAACACCATGATCCCGAGCAGGGCACCCTCGGCCGCCGCCCCCGCCTCGGTGACCAGCTCGTTGGATCCCGCCTGCGTGGTCGTCAGCGTGTGCGACGTGGTGGACATCGCCGTGGCCAGGGGCCGGGGCACACCCGACGCCAGGACCAGGCACATCGCGCAGGCGGCCCCGAGCATCATTCCCAGGAGAAGTGATCTGCTGGTCCGCACACCCTGTTGAAGGGGCCGGGCGGGGAGAAAAGTTGACCAGTTGGAGATGCAACTTTTCCCGTGCTTGATGCGTACGCGCGCGAGCGGGAGCGCCCCCAGTGGGTACCACGGTGCCACGCGGTACACGACTCGCCTCCGCGCGGCCGGCTCGGACGGGACCGCCTCCTCACGGTACCGCTACGTCCGGCGTGGCAGCATCGTGGTTGTGATGCCCCAGCAGGTTCCCGCGGTCGAGGTCACCGAACTGCCCGCCGAGCTCCCGTCCGGCGCGGTCCTGCTCGACGTGCGCGAGCAGGACGAGTGGGACGCCGGACACGCTCCCGGTGCGGTGCACATCCCGATGGGTGAGCTCGCCGAGCGCCTGGACGAGCTGCCCGAGGACGGCGAGGTGTACGTGGTGTGCCGCAGCGGCGGCCGCTCCGCCCGGGTCACCGCGTTCCTCAACGTCAACGGCTGGGACGCGATCAACGTGGCCGGGGGCATGTTGTCCTGGGCGGCCGCCGGGCGTCCGGTGGTGACCGACCAGCCGGGTGTGGAGCCGCAGATCATCTGATCCGGGGGACGGCATGGCGCGGCCGGGGCCGATGACACCGGTGGAGTGGGTGGCCACTCCACCCGTTCCCGCACGCCCGCAGCGACCGTCGCAGCCCCCGACCTACAGCGGACCCCCGTCCTACCCGGCGGTGCCCCGCTGGGGCTTCCCGCCGGTGACGTGGCGTCGCTCGGTGGCCCTGCCCGGATCCCCCCTCCCGTTCCGTGGCCGGACGGCGGTGACCGGGGTGACGGCGCAGTCCATGGCGGCGCGGGCGGTGCCACTGCTCCGGTTGACCGCGGTGGCCGCCGCACTGGCGACGCTCGCCGAGCTGTGGCGGTACGTCCTGTTGCTGCAGAGCCGGTACGGCGCGTTGCCGGCCCGCCGGGTGTGGATCTCCGACGCCCTGGTGGTGGCCGGGGCGACCGTCACCGTGCTCACCTCGGTGTCGGCCGCGGTGTTCACCGTGCTGTGGCTGCTGCGGGCCAGGCAGGAGGCGTCCGCCGCGGCCGGGGTGCTGCCGTCCCGCCCGAACTGGCAGGTACTGGTGGGCGTGCTGTGCCCGGGGGTGAACCTGGTGCTGGCCGGCGCGGTGGTGGCCGAGCTGGAGCACACCGCGCTGCGGCTGCCGCCGGACCGTCGCCCCAGCCCGTCCCGGCCGTTGCTGTGGTGGTGGGCGCTGTGGGCGGTCAACGGTGTGGTGGCACTGGTCACCTTCCTGTGGTCGTTCCGTGAGGGCGTGCAGGCGGAGGCGGACGGTGTGGTGCTGCACGCCCTCACCGACGCGTCGGCGGTGGCGGTGGCCCTGGCCACCGCGCGGACCGTCGACCGGATCACCGAGCTGCTGGTCCCGGAGCGCAGGAGGGCCCTGCGCCGGGAACGCGTGGTGGAGGTGCGGGACGCCGAGCCGCCGGTGCTGCGGCCGCCCCACCCCCACTCGGCCCGGTGACCGCCCTCAGGCGGTGACGGGCAGGGTACGCAGACCGCGGATGACGAACTCGGGCCGGCGCACCGGCTCGTCCGCCAGTTTCAGCCCGGGCAGCCGCTCCACGAGCGCCCCCAGCGCGGCCTGCGCCTCGATCCGGGCCAGCGGAGCACCCAGGCAGTAGTGGATGCCCGCCCCGAAACCCAGGTGCGGGTTCGGGAAGCGGCCGACGTCCAGGCGCTCCGGCTCGGCGAAGACCGCGGGGTCGTGTGCCGCGGCGCCGAGCAGGGCGGCGATCTTCTCGCCCTCCCGGATCCGGTACCCGGCGATCTCCACGTCCGCGGTGGCGGTGCGCTCGAACAGCTGGAGCGGCGAGTCGTAGCGGATGAGTTCCTCCACGGCCGTGTCCAGCAGGGAACGGTCGTCGAGCAGCCGCCGCCACTGGTCGGGGTTGCGCAGCAGGGCCAACACACCGTTGCCGACCAGGTTCACCGTGGCCTCGTGCCCGGCCATCAGCAACAGCACCCCGGTGGCCACCAGCTCGTCCTCGGTAAGCCTGGCCCCGTCGGTGTCCGTGACCGCGACCAGGTCGCTGATCAGGTCGTCCCCCGGGGTGCGGCGACGCTGCTCGACCAGCTCGCGCATGTAGGCGACGAACTCCGCGGAGGCTCGTTCGGCCGCGTCCTGCCGTGCCTCGTCCAGGCCGTACTCGTACATCTTCACGATGGCGTTCGACCAGGGCTGGAGCAGGCCGCGGTCGCTCTCCGGCACCCCGAGCAGCTCCGCGATGACCTGCACCGGCAGCGGTCCGGCCACGTGTTCGAGCAGGTCCGCCCGTCCCTCGGCGTCGATGCGTTCGACCAGGTCGGTGACCAGCTTGTGTGCCAGCTGCTCCACCCAGGGGCGCATCCGTTCGACGTGGCCGCGGCCGAACGCGGAGGAGACCAGCCGACGCAACCGGGTGTGGGTGGGCGGCTCGTTCTCCAGCAGGGAGTTGCGGTGCAGCAGGTTGAAGTGGGTGAACCGCTCCAGCGGCCGGGCGTCGGTCCAGATCCGGCCGAGTCGGCGGTTGCGCAGCACGGCGGAGCAGGCGCCGTGCGAGACGGCGATCGCCATGCCGAGGGTGGGATGCCAGTGCACTTCCCCGCGTGCACGCAGTTCGGCGAACACGGGGTAGGGGTTGGCGACGAACGTCTCGTCTTTGGGATCGAACGGAACAGTCGACACGAAGCCTCCCGGAGCCGAGGACTGTCCTCAACGTAAGTCCGTTCGGGTGAATTTCGCGAAGGAATGTGACCAGGTTTCGCTTCTTACTCCGTTCGGGTGGTCTTCGGGTCGTCACCCGGGGGCCGAGGAGAGTTCAGACCCCGGTCACCGGCCGCTCGGAGCGGTCAGGAACGATGCCCCGCTGTGCAACCCGCCGCTCCACCCGAGCCCGCACCGCTCCCGACGCTGTCCCCGGGGCTCCTGGAACCCTGGTCGCCCCCCTCACCGCTGTCGTCCCCGCCCCCGGTGTCCGGCCTGTCCGGGGAACCTCCTCGCCTGCCCGAGGTGGTCGCGCACCGTGGGGCGTCGGCGGACCGGGCCGAGCACACCCGTGCCGCCTACACCCTGGCCATCGAGCAGGGCGCCGACGCCCTGGAGTGCGACGTCCGGCTGTCCCGGGACGGTCACCTGGTGTGCCTGCACGACCGTCGTGTGGACCGCACCTCCAGCGGCCGCGGGGTGGTCAGCGCGCTGTCCCTGGACCGCCTGGCCGAGCTGGACTACGGGCGCTGGCACGACCCGCTGCCGGACTCGGCGGACGAGCTGGTGCTGCAGCCGGAGGCGGTCCCCTCGGCACCCCGCTCCTCCCGGGGCCTGCTGACCCTGGACGAGCTGCTGGGGATGATCACGGACGTCGGCTGGCCGGTGCGGTTGTTCGTGGAGACCAAACACCCCACCCGGTACGCCGGACTGGTGGAGGCCAGGCTGGTCGAACTGCTGGCCCGGTACGGCCTGACCGAACCCGAGGACCGGGAGTCCTCGCGGGTCGTGGTCATGTCGTTCTCCTCCCGCGCGGTGCGTCGCGTCCGCCGGTACGCGCCGCGGCTGCCCACCGTGTTGCTGCTGCACCGGCTGTCCCGGGCCCGCCGGGACGGCTCACTGCCACCGTGGGCCGACATCGCCGGACCCGGGGTGCACCTGCTGCGCCAGGACCCCGGTTACGTGCAGCGGGCGGCCGCGCACGGTCATCCCACCTACTGTTGGACGGTGGACGAGTCCGAGGACGTGGCGTTGTGCCGTCGACTGGGGGTGCGCTACCTGGCCACCAACACCCCGGCGGCCACCCGGCTCCGGCTGCGCACCGCCGGGTGGACTACCGTCACGCCAAGCCTGCTGTGAGCGAATGCACGAGGAGGACCGCGGTGGCCAAGCGCACTGCGACGAAGCGGGGCGCCAGCACGGGAGAGGCTGGTGGGATCAAACCGCGCCAGCCCTGCCCCTGTGGCTCCGGTAAGCGGTACAAGGCCTGCCATGGCGCGGCAGGCGGTGCGGCCGACGTGATGGTCATCCGGCCATTCGCGGGACTGGCCGCGGAGTGCGAGCTGGTCGCGCTGCGCGAGTTCGTCCCGTCGGCGACGACACCCCTGCCGCTGACCGAGGCGGGGGAACGGAAGATCGTCCTGGCCACTGTGCTGCCGATGGCGGCGGCCGCGCTGGTGCGGGCCGACGGCACCGCACTGGTGGGGATGCAGGTGCAGACCCGGTCCGGCGACATCAGCTGGGACCTGGCCCGCGCGGTCCGTTGGGCCCAGCAGGCCGAGCCGGGCGAGGTGCTGCCGGCGGTCGGCCCGGGCACCGGGGCCGACGAGCAGGTGCGGCTGCAGGACCTGGTGCCGGCGGACGCACAGCTGGACGTGACCCTGCACTCGGACTTCTCCTGGTGGATGCCCGAGGGGGTCGAGGCCACCGGTGAGGTGGCGCTCTCCCTGGAGCGGGCCAACGCGGCGATCATGCCCACCGAGCGGGTCGAGGCCGAGGGCGTGCACACCGCCTACTGGACCGACGTGGGTGACAAGGCGTTCCTGCGCTGGGTGCGGCCGGAGCCGGAGGAGCAGCTGATGGCCGCGCTGGCCCGGTTGGCCGCGCGCGGTGAGCTGAACCTCGGCGAGGACACCCGCTACGCCGGCGCGTTCCGGGCGCACGGCCTGCTGGTGCCGGTGTGGGACCTGGACCGGGAACGGCACGTGCGGGAGTGGGCCGAGCCGGTGGCCGCGCTGGCCAAGCGGCTGGACGAGGCGCTGGCCTCGGTGGAGTCCGAGCCGCTGACCGAGGCGGAGCGCCGGGCCCGCGACGGCCTGCGTGGCCGGCAGATCACCCTGCGCTGACCACGGTTCGCCGGATGGGTGCGGTCCGGCGTGGCCCGAGACCGCACCCATCCGGCCGGTTCCGGACGGGAGAGGCGTCGTGATCCTGCACATCGTCGACACGGAGTCGTGGGCGGCCGCCCGCCGGGCGGGCGAGCTGCGTGCGGCCAGCCTGGACACCGTGGGTTTCGTGCACTGCTCCGACCCCGGGACGGTGCACCTGCCGGCGAACGCCCTGTTCCGTGGACGTACCGACCTGGTGCTGCTGGTGATCGATCCGGCGCGTCTGGACGTGCCGGTGCGGTGGGAGCCCGGGGTGCCGGAGCACCCGAGCGGGGTGTGGTTCCCCCACGTCTACGGCCCGATCCCGGTGTCGGCGGTGGCGGCGGTGTACGACTTCCCGCCGGAGCCGGACGGCACGTTCCGGCTGCCCGCCGCCCTGGCCCGCGGTGGGGCCGCCGCCGAGCCGGCTCGCTGAACGGCCGCACCCCGACACGGCTCCGCCGCCCGTGCTCCGGACCCGGGGGGGAGCACGGTCCCGCGGGATCCGGATCTGTAGTCCGTTCGTATGAACCATGGTCGTGCCGGGTGGCCGATCCCCGGTCGCCGTCCGGGTTCGCCTCCCACTCCGCCCCGAGATCAACTACCGTCTTGACCGGTTCCTGGACATGAGCCTGGGGGGCGCGGGCGTGACCTCGGTGGACTCGGTGGACTACTACGAGGTGCTCGGGGTCAGTCGGACGGCGAGTGCGGCCGAGATCAAGGCGGCCTACCGGTCGCTCGCCAAGACGACACACCCGGACCGTGGTGGCACCCCCGGGCTGTTCCGCATGGTCCAGCAGGCGTACCACACCCTGAGCGACCCCGAGCGGCGCGCCGCCTACGACCGGGCGGGTGCCGTACGGGCCGGTCGGGAGCCCGGCCGGACGACCCGGCCGGACGACGGTGTGCCGGATGCCGTACGGACCGGTGCCGGGGCCGCAGGTACCACCGGACCGGCCCCGGGCCGCACCCCCGGCCCCACCGAGCGGCCGCCGCGGGACCTGGCCACGGGGGCCGCGCCCGAGTCCGCCCCGGACCCGTACGCCGACCCGGACTTCGTGCCCGAGCTGCCGGACCTGGCTCCGGAACACATCGGCTGGTGGGCCGAGGTGGATCCGGAGGCGGAGGTTCGGTGGTCACCACCGTTCGGCCGTGGTCGGCTGCCGGTGGTGCTGGCCGCCGTGGTCTGCGCCGTCGTCCTGGTGCTGGCGGTCGTCCGGGGGATCACCGAGGGCGGACCGCTCTCCTGGACGCTGCCGGCCGTCGTCCTGCCCGTGGTGCACGTCGGGCTGCTCCTGCGCGACCGGCAGGTGCCGGTGCTGCTGCCGCCGTTGTCCTACAGCCTGGCCGCGCTGTTCACCGTGGTCGGCGCGCTCACCTTCCGCGACGCGCGGTGGAACGCGGTACTGGCGCTGCTGCTGGCCGCCGGGATCGCCGTGCTGCCCTGGCTGGTCCGTCGGTACACCCGCCACCGCGCGGCCGAGGAGGTGTTCACCCCCGAACTGCGGGCGGGCCGGGTGTTCGACCGCTCCGGCGTGGTACCGCTCACCGGGCCCGAGGTCGAGGTGGTGCGGGCGGAACCCGCCGTCCGACGGGCCACCGGTGAGCTGCTCACCCGGTACCTCACCCACATCCCGGCGGTGCGGATCTTCCACGACGTCGCCGGGCCGGGGAGCTCCGGTGCCGCCGTCGGGCACGCGGTGCTGTGCGGGCGGCGCCTGGTGCTGCTCGGCTCCCGGGTGGGACCGCCCGGGCACTACACCGTCGACGTCCACGGCAACGTGCTGCACGACGACCGGCCCCTGCCCGGCGAGCCCTGGCTGCCCGAGGCCGTGCAGCTCTGTCAGCAGCTGCTGCCGGACGTCGAGGTGCGGGGTGTGCTGCTGATCTGGCCGAACGGGCCCGGGGAGGTCACGGTCAGCCGTCGACCCGGTGCTCCGATCGAGGCGGCCGAGCCCGCCGAGTTCGTGGAGACGGTCGGAGCGTGGCTGGCCGAGTGCCCCACCGAGGTGCACCGGGACGCCCTGGTCGGGGTGCTCGACCTGGTCCGGGCCTGACCGGGCGGGTCAGTCACGTCCGTCCTGTGTCCCGGCGGTGAAGGTCCGGCTCAGCTCGGCCACCCGCCGGCACAGCTCGGCCACGTCCTCGCGGCCGCCACCACGGGCACCGGCCGCGTACCCCACCAGGAACGTGGTCAGCGGGGCGGCGGGACGGTCCACGTTGTGCGCGGCCTCCCGGGCCGTGTCCAGCAGCGTCCGGATGTCCACCTCGACGCCGACGCCCAGCTCGGCGCGGAGCGCGGCGACCCAGTCGTCGAGCAGCATGTGCCCATCCTGGCGGGAACGGTGGGCACGGGCGAGGTGTCGCGGTCCCGTGCCCAGCGCGTTCACGCCAACGGAGCACGGGCGATCGGGCAGGACATGCAGCGCGGCCCGCCGCGGCCGGACCCCAGCTCGGACCCGGAGATCCGCAGCACCTCGACACCGGCGGCCTCCAGGCGCGCGTTGGTCTCCACGTTCCGCTCGTAGGCGACCACCACGCCGGGGGCCACGGCGAGGGTGTTGTTGCCGTCGTCCCACTGTTCGCGTTCCGCGGTCACCGGGTCCAGCCCGGTGTCGATCACCCGGAGTCGCTCGATGCCCATCGCCTCGGCCGCCGCGTCGAGGAACGGGAGCGGCCCGGAGACCGACACCCCGCCGGATCCGTCGGGACGCAGCGGATAGGCCTGGAGGGTGTCCCGCACCGCGGGGTACATCACCATGGCGTCGCGGTCCACCATGGTGCACACGGTGTCCAGGTGCATGGTGGCGCGCTGCTGGGCGATCGGCACCGCCAGCACGGTGTGCGCCAGCCCGTCGGCGAACACCGAGCGGGCGAACGACTCCGCACCGGCCGGGGTGGTGCGCTCACCCACGCCGACGGCCAGCACCCCCGGGGCCAGCAGCAGGACGTCCCCGCCCTCGACCGGGGCGGAGTGGGCCCCGTAGGCGCGTTCGGTGCGGGAGAAACGTGGGTGGTAGGCGTAGACCAGGTCGGTCAGCGAGGTCTCCCGGCGGCGGGCCGGCATGGCCAGCGAGGTGATCGCCACCCGGTCGCCCACCCACACCGAGGAGTCCCGGGTGAACAGCAGGTTCGGCAGCGGGTCGACGGCGAAGTCGTGCGGGTGGTGCATCCGCCGCACCAGCGACGCGCCCTCGGCGGCGGGCAGTTCCTCGAAGGTCATGCCCGCGGTCAGCACGGTGGCCAGGTCCTCCGGCTTGAGCGAGGACAGGTGCGAGCGCAGGGCGTCGGCCAGGTCCAGGCCGAGCCGCCGCTCGTCCACCGCGGCCAGGATGCCGGCGGTGCGGGCCCGCCGGTCGGACAGCGCCTCGGTCAGCAGGTCCGCCAGCAGCAGGACCTCGACCCCGCGTCCGCGCAGCGTCTCGGCGAACATGTCGTGCTCCTCCTGGGCCCGGTCCACCCAGGGGATGCCGTCGAAGAGGAGCTGGTCGTTGTTGCGCGGGGTGAGCCGCTTGAGTTCGGCGCCGGGCCGGTGCAGCAGCACGGTGCGCAGCACGCCGACCTCGCTGTCCACCTGGTGGGCGGGGGCGGTCAGTTCCTTCGGCGAGGTCCGGAGATCGGGCTGCGGTGTCTGGTCGGTGGCCTGTCGGGCGGTCACGTCCGCGAGCGTAGCGCCGGGCGGAGTGGAGCGTGCAATAAGAACGCTGTTACGCAGAGAAAAACGCAGCGATACCCCCGAAAGTCAGATTGTTTGTGAAACAGAACGTCGGTCTGTTGGTCGATTCGTTGCAACCGCGAGGCGGGGGGTTTCCGGCTGGTCGGGCGAGTCCACGGCACGGGGCGGCACCGGTCGGTGCCGTACGGTGAGGAGGAACGGGCGGTGGTCCCGCTCCGCGGCGGCGGGGAGACCGCGGTGCGGGCGACGCCCCGGTGCCGTGGCTACAGCCAGGACACGTACGGGTGGAGCAGCGCGAAACCGACGAACGCGACCACGTCGATGAGCGCGTGCCCGACCACCAGGGGCCACAGCCGGTGGGTGCGTTGCCATGCCCAGCCGTACACCAGGCCCATCACGATGTTGCCCAGGAAACCGCCGAATCCCTGGTAGAGGTGGTACGAGCCACGCAGGACCGCCGACACCAGCAGCGACCGCCGATCCGACCAGCCGAGCTGCCGCAACCGGCTGAGCAGGTAGCCGACGACCAGGACCTCCTCGGCCCACGCGTTGGCCAGCGCGGAGAGCACCAGCACCGGGAGCCGCCACCAGGTGTCGTCCAGGGTGGACGGCAACACGGTGAGGTTCAGTCCCAGACCGCGCATCACCAGGTAGAACGCCAGCCCGGGGATGCCGATGACCGCGGCCAGGCCCACCCCCGCCACCAGGTCCTGCCGGGGGCGGGACCGGTCCAGCCCGACACCGCGGGCCCCGATGCCGCTGCGCCACAGCAGGTAGGCCCCCAACCCGCCCCAGGCCGCCAGCTGCAGCACGCTGGTGAGCTGGAACGCCAGGTCGAGCAGCCCAAGTTCGGCCCGCGGGGCGTTGATGGCCACCGACTGCTCGTTCAACGGCTCCGGGCGCAGCAGCGAGTCCAGCAGGGACAACAGGCTGCGCAGCCCGGACAGGCCGAGGGTCGCGCCGAACACGATCGCCAGTTCGACGACGACGGTGCGTCGCGCGGTGCTCGCTTCGCGGTCCACCGATTCGGCCACCAGGGCAATCTAGCCGTTCGGGAGACGAGTGGTCGGCCCCTGCCCGGGGTGGGCGTTCCGGTGGGGTGGGGTCAGTCGCGTCGCCCGGCCGCGGCCAGGAAGGGGCAGCCGAGCAGCCTGCGCAGTTCGCCGGTCAGCTCGTCGGCGCTGTGCACCGGGCGGGAGAACGCCAGGCGCACGTCGTGGTCGCCGTCCGCGGCCTCCACCCGGAGTCGCAGCCCCATCCGGTCCAGGCCCAGCGGGCGGATGTGGCCGCCGCGCAGCCGGTCCGGCAGGTGCCGGGCCAGTCGGCCCATCACGTCGGGGTGGCCGTACTCCAGGTGGCGCAGCCAGTGGTCGGCGACCCGGCAGAACGGGTCGGGGTCGGCGCCGGCGAACTCGTCGGGGGTCAGGGCCGCGGTGCCTTCGGCGTCGGCCAGCACCAGCGACACCGGGGTCAGGCGCAACAGGGTGGCGCCGTGTCCCACGTCGAGGAGCCGTGGGTCGGCCCGCTCCTCGGCGACGGCCAGGGCGGCGGTCCGCTGCTCGGCGGGGTCGGGGACGTGCAGCCAGCCGGTGAGCCAGAGCAGACCGCGGATCGGCTCGCGCAGCCGCACCGGCGCGGGGTCGGCCAGTTCCAGCACGGTGGGGTGCTGGCCGCGCGGGGCCAGGTGGATGGCGGCGACCAGCGGGTGGTCGTCGGGAAGCAGGACGGTGGCGGTGCCGTCGGCGTGGACGTGGTGCAGCAGCGGACGGACCCGCACGGTCTCGGTGTGCGACACCGGCATGCCGTGGGGCAGGACGTCGGGGGGTACGGAGGGCAGCAGCGCGGCGTGTCCGGGGCGGGCGGCCAGCGACCGGGCGCGTTCGGCGGGACGGGGAACCTGAGGTCGCGAGGAGTTCGTCGGCACCTGACTCACCTCCAACTTAGGTGAGCCTAACCTGAAAGAGCGACCCGGCGGAAGGCGAATCGCGCATCGGGGACCGGTTCCGTCTCCCGTGGTCCCCGGTTCGTCCCGGCACGCCGGCCCGCCCGGGCCCGGCGGTACCCGCGCGGCGCGGCCACCCGGCCCCGACGCTCGGCGTGGCCCCGGTGCCGACCGGTCCGGTGTGCCCGCCCGCCTCCCCCCTGTGCGGGCGGGCACACCACCCCTCCCCGGTCAGCGGCCCACGGCCATCCCGGCTCCCTCGGCCCAGGCTCCCACGTCCTCCCGGCGCAGCGCCGTGGCCAGCAGATCGGGGAACAGATCCGGCGTGCAGGCGAACGACGGGGCACCCAGCGCGGACAACTCCGCCGCCAGCTGGTGGTCGTAGGACGGTGTCCCGCTGTCCGACAGCGCCAGCAGCACCACCACCATCACCCCGCTTGCCACCAGCTCCTGCACCCGGCGCTTCAACTCGGCGGCCACCCCGCCCTCGTACAGGTCGCTGATCAGCACCATCACCGTGTCCGTGGGCCGCCGCACCAGGCTCTGGCCGTAGGCCACCGCCCGGTTGATGTCGGTACCCCCACCGAGCTGGGTGGAGAACAGCAGATCCACCGGATCGGCCAGCTCCTCGGTCAGGTCCACCACCTCGGTGTCGAACACCACCAGCCGGGTGGACACCGCACGGATCGAGGCCAGGGTCGCACCGAAGATCGCCGAGTACACCACCGACTCGGCCATCGACCCCGACTGGTCCACCAGCAGCACCACGTCCTTGAGCGCGCCGACCCGGCTGCGCCGCTGGTGGCCGATGAGCTTCTCCACCACCACGGTGCGCTGCTCGGGCTGGTAGTGCCGCAGGTTGGCCCGGATGGTCGCGTCCCAGTCCACATCGGACAGTCGAGGGCGCCGGGTGCGGCGGGAGCGGTCCACCGCACCGGTCACCGCGGACACCACCCGTTCGGCCAGGCGGCGCTCCACCTCCTCGACCACCTTGCGCACCACGGCACGGGCGGTCTCCCGGGTGCGCTCGGGAATCGCCCGGGACAGCGACACCAGCGTGGCGGCCAGCCGCACGTCCGGCTCCACACCGGACAGCAGCTCCGGCTCCAGCAGCAGCTTGGTCAGCCCCAACCGCTCCACCGCGTCCTGCTGCATCACCCGCACCACGGAGCTGGGGAAGTAGGTGCGGATGTCCCCCAGCCAGCGGTGCAGCACCGGGGCGCTCCCTCCCAGTCCGGCACCGCGACCGCCCTTGCCGTCACCCCCGCCGTACAGTGCGGTCAACGCCGCGTCCCGCCGCGCGTCGTCCGCGTCGAGCTGGCACAGCTCCCCGGCCGCCGGACCCAGCAGCAGTCGCCAGCGCCGCAGCCGCTCCGCCGGGTCGACCGCCGTACCCGTCGCGTGCTCCCCGCTCATCGGCCCACCTCCGCCAGCAATCCCCGCACGAACCCGGCCAGCCGCCCGGCCCGCTCGACGTCCCACCCGGTCTCGACCGCTCCGTGCCGCCGCAGCTCCGCGGTGCCCGGTGCCCCCAACCGCTCGGCGATCGTGCGCCGCTCGGCCGGGCTGAAGTGGGCGACCGCCCGGCGCAGCAGGGGCAGCGCGTCCGCGAACGCCTCCGCCGACAGCCCGGTCAGCCACGCGTCCACCAGCGACAACAACCGCTGGTCCGCAGCCAGCAACGCGGCCGAACCGCGCAGGAAGCCCGACACGAACGCGGTCGCCCGCGTCACGTCCCCGGACACCGCCCGGTGCAACCGCACCGCCACCGCCTCGGTGTCCAGGTCACCGCCCTCCCACAACAGCCGGGTGGCCCGACCCACCGGCAGCGGGTGGGCGTTCTCGGTGTGCACCAGGTGCAGCAGCGCCTCCCGCCACGCGGCGGTGTGCTCGGCGTCCGCGGCCAGCCCCACCGCCTCGTGTGCCTCGTCCAGTACCCGCAGCACCCGTTCCGCGGTGTCGTCGTCCACGTTCCGGCAGGCCAGCGACAACCCGGCCGCACCACGGGCCAGCAGACCGTGCAGGGCGGTACGCAGCAGCTCCGGATCGCTGTCCCGCACCGAGCCGTAGCGCACCGTCGCGGCCAGCTCGGGCAGCGCGGCCAGCAGCTCGACCGCGTCGGTGGCCGCCGCCGCACACCGGTCCAGGGCGGCCCGGGCCGCGGTCACCGCGTCCGGCAGTTCGCAGCCCACCGCGGCGTGCAGCACCTCGGCGGCCTCCGCGACCTGCCCGGCCTCGGCCGCCCGCAGCCGCAGCACCTGCTCAGCGGCTCCCGCCACCGTGGTGCCGTGCCGCGCCGCCTCGGCCACCGCCACCGCCAGCTCCGGCTCCCAGCACAGCCGCCAGGCCTCGGCGAACGTGCCCAGGCTGCGCGTGGTCTCCGGCACCCCCCAGGGCACCCCCAGCACCCGGAGCCGCCGCAGCAGCCGGGACCGTTCCCGGTCGGTGTCCTTGCGCAAGTCCAGTCGGAGCTGCTGTTCGGTCGCCTTCGGGCGCAGTCGCAGCGTGCGCTGCCACCGCTCCAGGTCGACCGCCAGCGGGGAGCGGGGAACCCCGGCACCGACCGCGCCCAGCTCCTCGCCGACCACCAGCCGCTGGTGCACCAGCCGCAGCGGCACGTCGTCCCCGCCGCACAGCACAGCCAGGGTCGCGTCCATCACCTCGCTGAGCCCGGGCGCGGGACGGCCCCGCACCGCGGCCAGCGCGTCGGCCAGCCGCACCGCCTCCACGGCACTGGCCGTGGACGCCTGCAGCCCTTCCTCACGCAGCACCTGGCAGGTCCGGGCCACCCACCGCGGGACCGCGTCCCCGGCCCCGGCGTGCTCCCACAGGTGCGCGTACCAGCCGGGGGAGGCCACGCCGGCCCCGTACCCGGAAGCGGCGGCCAGCCGGCCGTGGCTCCACGGCACCCAACTCCCGGACACCTTCCGCCGGGGCAGCCCACGCAGCAGGGCGGTGTCCTCGGTGGCGGGCGGTAGTTCCCGCAGCGCGGGGACGTGCCACGCCCCGCACACCACCACGATCCGGCCCGACACCTCCCGCAGCGCGGCCCGCAGCGCCTGCCGCATCGCCGCCTCGCGACGCAGCGTGCGCTCGTCGACGGCGGCCGCGTACTCCTCGCGCAGCGCGGTCATCGCCTCGGCGACCGCCTCGGCGAGCTTGACCGGGTCCCCGGCGAGCCGGTGCTCGACCACGTCCTCCCACCAGCGCTCCGGGTCGTCGAACCCGGCGGCCTCGGCGAGCACCCCGAGCGGGTCGACCCGCACCCGCCGGTCCTCGGACACCGCCGCCTCCCCCTCCGCGGCGGGTTCCGTGGGTGCCCCGTCACCGGAGCCGGCCGGCTCGTCCGGCTCGGCCAGGAACACCGCCGCGGGCAGGTCGACGAACCGCACCGGAACCCGGTGTTCCGCCGCCCAGCACAGCGCCCGCCACTCCGGGGAGAACCGGGCGAACGGCCAGAACGCCGCACGTGCCGGTTCGGACTCGTCGTGCAGCAGCAGCGCCACCGGCGGGGTCAGTTCGCCGACGTGCGCCACCAGCGGATCCGCCTCGGGTGGTCCCTCCACCAGCACCAGGTCCGGTTGCAGCGCCCGCAGCGCGGTCTCCACCATCCGGGCCGAGCCGGGACCGTGGTGCCGGACCCCGAGCAGGGTCACCCGCTCGGGCAGCTGTCGCGTCCGGGCCATCACACCCCGTCCGCGGCGAAGGCCGAGGCGTCCAGCTCCCGGCAGGCTCGGTACAGGTCACGCCACTCGGTGCGCTCCCGGACCACGGTCTCCAGGTACTCCTGCCACGCGGCGGTGTCCGACACCCGGTCCTTGACCACGGCGCCGAGCAGCCCCGCGGCCAGCTCGTCCGCCCCGATCCGGCCGTCGCCGAAGTGCGCGGCCAGCGCCATCCCGTTGGTCACCACCGAGATCGCCTCCGCGGTGGACAGGCTGCCGCTGGGACGCTTGAGCTGGGTGCGACCGTCCACAGTGGACCCCTGGCGCAGCTCGCGGAAGACCCGGACCACCCGGCGCACCTCCTCCAGGGCGGGCGGCTCGGCGGGCAGCTCCAGCGCCCGGCCCAGCTGGGCGGCCCGCATGGACACGATCTCCACCTCGTCGTCCTCGGTGGCCGGTGGCGGCAGCACCACGGTGTTGAACCGGCGGGCCAGCGCCGAGGACATCTGGTTGACCCCGCGGTCCCGGTCGTTGGCGGTGGCGATCACGTTGAAACCCGGCACCGCCCGGACCTGGCTGTTCAGCTCGGGCACCGGCAGCGTCTTCTCGGACAGGATCGTGATCAGCGAGTCCTGCACCTCGGCCGGCATCCGGGTCAGCTCCTCGATGCGGACCAGCGCACCCGTGCGCATCGCACGCATCACCGGGCTGGGCACTACCGCGTCCTCACTGGGACCCTGGGCGATGAGCTGGGCGTAGTTCCAGCCGTAGCGGACCGCGTCCTCCCCGGTGCCCGCGGTGCCCTGCACCACGAGGGTGGAGTCCCCGCTGATCGCGGCGGCCAGGTGCTCGGACAGCCACGACTTGGCGGTACCCGGCACCCCGACCAGCAGCAGTGCCCGGTCGGTGGCCAGGGTGCTCACCGCCACCTCCACCAGCCGCCGGTCACCGACGTACTTGGGGGTGATCACCGTGCCGTCCGGCAGGGTGTCGCCCAGCACGTACCGGACCACGGCCTGCGGGGACAGCCGCCAGCGCGGCGGACGGGGCCGGTCGTCGATCGCGGCCAGCGCGGCCAGCTCGGCGGCGTACTGCTCCTCGGCGGGCGGGCGCAGCATGCCGTTCTGGGTGCTCACGGGGTGTGTCCTCCTCGTCGTGGAACGCGCGCGTCCACGGCGCGCGGATGTGGTGTCGGAACGCCGCCGGGGCGGGCGACGTGATGCTCGGTTCCGTGCCGGACCGGTCAGACGGTTCGGTGCTCGCGGATCGCGTCCCGGAGTGCGACCCGCAGCTCCAGCACTCCGGTCTCGGTGGCGTGCTCGGGCCAGCGGGCGGTGATCCGGGGCCACGCCTGGACCAGGACGTCCACGTCACCCCGGTGGACCAGCAGGTCGGGCACCTGGTTCTGCCGCCACTCGGGGTCCTCCAGCGCCATGTAGCGCTCCACCAGCGCGGCGGTCATCGCCGCCGACCACGGTGTGGGCAGGTACTCGCACACGTGGGCGATCAGGTCGTGTTCGCAGTCTGGCAGCAGCTCGAACAGGGCGCGTTCGGCCTGTTCGACGGGCAGGTCGCTCATCCGGTACGACACGCGCAGGGCGTTGCTGCCGGTGCCCCAGGTCCGAAGCGCGGCGACCAGCCAGGGGACCGGGTCCGCGGCCTGCGGCAGCGCCGCGACCAGCCCGTGCAGGAACTCGGGTGTCTCGGCCACCACCTCGATCGCGCTCTGGACGTCGAGGTCGAGCAGCTCCGTCCAGAACTCGGGTGGCACGCTGGCCGCGGCACCGTGCAGCCGACCCCAGCGGCCACGCCCGCCGCCCCCCTCCCACAGCAGGTCGAGCCGTTCCTCCTCGGTCGGCTCGGTGCCGAACGGCCCGTCGGGGCGTACCTCCAGGACCCCGTCGACCAGGACGACTCCGGCACGTAGCCGTTCGGCGGCCCGCCGGGACAGCGCCGAACCGGGCAGTCGACGCAGCAGCTGGACCGCGGCGTCGTGCACCTCGACGGCGCGGTCACGCAGCATCCGTTCCAGCAGGGGCTCGTCCGCCGGGCCCAGACCCTCCTCCAGGGCCTCGACCAGCACCCTGCGGTCCGCGGCCCGACGTTGCGCCGCGTACTGCGCGGCCAGGAACTCCCGGGTGCCGTCCGGGTCGCGCCGGCGGGCCCGGCGCAGCCCCGCCAGACGCACCGGGGCCGGTGCGTCCAGCAGCGCCTCCAGGTCCTGGTCCTCCCACGCGCTCTGGTCGTGTCCGGCCCAGGACCAGGCCGGGCGCATCGCGGCCAGCCAGCGTCCCCGCGCACCCAGCACCTCGTGGATCGCCGGGCGCATCCCGGACCGCCCGGTGCCGTAGGCCAGCAGGTCGGGCAGGCAGCAGTACGGAGCGGTCAGACCGGCGTCCGCCACCGACCGGCACCACTCGGTGATCAGGTCCTTGTCCCCGCCGGCCAGCATCCGGGTGAGCAGGCCGGCCAGGCGCTCGGACCCTTCGGGCCGCGGGTCGGACGGGGCGGGCGACACCGGTACCGCCGTCCCGGCCGCGTCGGGCAGCCGGGCACCGCGGCGGGCCGTTCCGAGCGCGGCACAGTTGTCCAGCAGTGCGGCCGGATCCGTGCCGGCCCGGCCACCGCCGGCGAGCAGGCGGCGCACCGTCTCCTGCCACGCCTGGGGGGTCGCCTCCGTCACGGAGGAGCTCTCGAACGTCGTCATGCCACCAACTCCACCTCGCCGCCGGGCCGGGTGATCGCACCCAGCCGCAGCTCCCGGCCGTCCCACAGCCCCACCGCGCCGAACTCCGCACCCCCGGAGACCGCCAGGGCCCGCTCCAGCGCGGTGTCCGCCCGTACCGGGATCGACCTGTCGGTCCGGTCCAGCAGCACGAACTCGTTCCCGGCGCGGGCGACACGCACCGCCGCGCTGCCCAGCGGGTGCACCCGCTGCCACGGGTCGGCGCACAGCAGCGGCTCCAGGCCGGCCAGCGCCTCCGACCACGTGGCGGGCAGGTCCAGGTCGTGCACCGGACGCTGCTCGGTGACCTCGCCGAGCAGCACCCGGCGCGGAGCACCCCCGGGGTAGGGGTGGACCACCGCGGTCAGTTCCGTCCCCGGCGGCAGGGGCGGGGCCGGAAGGGCACCACCCCCGGCGTGCCGCACCGCGGTCACCCACTCCCGGCGCTCCCGGCCCCATGCCCACTGCTGCACGGTCTGCACCCGCCCGGCGCTGCTGTCCCGGCGCAGCAGCACCAGCCACCGGTCGGACCAGCCCTCCCCGGCCCGCACCTCGTCCTCGGAGGTGGTGAGCCCGAGCCGGGACCGCACCGTGTCGGCCAACCCGGCCGGCAGCGTCGCCGCGTTCCCGTCCTCCCCCAGGGCGGCCGGGGCGAGCACGGCGAGCAGGTGCAGCCCGCCCAGTCGGTCCGCGGCCTCCTCCGTCCACCGGTCACCACCGGCGGAGACCACCTGGTGCAGCTCCTCGATCGCGGAGGCCAGACCGGGGGCCTGGGCGTCCACCATGCGGGCGGACGCGGTGCGCCACCAGGACGCGTCCCGCTCGCCGAGCTCGGCGATCCCGGCGGTGGCGATGTCGGTCAGCCAGTCGCGCAGGGTCGCCACCCCGGCCAGCACCTTCTGCTGCCGGGCCCTGGCGGTGCGGGCCCGCTGGGCGGCTCGTCGCTGCCGGTCCTCCGGGGACTCGTCGGAGGACGCGCTCCGGGTGTTCCTCCGCTGCTGCCGCCGGCGCAGCCACTCCTCGGCCCACTCCGGGCGCTCGGCGCCCTCCGGGCCGGGAACGGAGCCGGTGACGTGCAGCAGCTGCAGTGCCACCGCGTGCTTGCAGGGGAACTTGCGGGACGGGCAGGAGCACTTGCTGACCCGGTCGCTCAGGTCGACGCACACCTGGTAGGGCTTCTTGCCGCTGCCCGCGCACAGCCCCCACAGGGCCTGCCCGTCGTGGCCCGAACCGGACCACTTGGCGGGGTTGGCCAACTTGCTGCCGCTCGACGCGACCTGTGCGTCCGGGGCCAGGCTCAGCACCGCCTGCACGTCCACCGTGCCCGTCTCCTCTCCGTCACCAGGCGCCTCGCACGTTAGGGATCACCACCGACAGAAACCGATCACTGCTGCTCGGTACGGGTCACTCGGTCCAGGGGAGTCCGGACGAGGCGGATACGCCCGGCGGGAGGAACGAGGGTGTGCGCAGCGTGCCGTGAAGGGGCCCGCGACCGGCGGTTCCACCGTCCCGGCCGGGGCGAACCGGACCGGACGGCGGTTGGGGGTGGGGTACCGGGGCAAACCGGGAGCCGCCCGCCGGCGGAGCCACCGGGAGGACCGGCCGGCTCCGGTGACGGGGCGGGTGCCGACACGACGGGAGGACCCGGTAGATGAGGACGAGGACACGAGGACCGCTGATCGTCTCCGCCGCGTTGCTGCTGCTCCTGGCGGCCCCCGCGGCGGCTGAGGAACCCCAGCAGAACTTCCACGTCCGGCTCGGGGACATCAACGGCACCGGCGCCGGAGGTGTCGCGACGGTGACCGTGACCGAGGCGGGGGACCTGCACGTCACGATCCACGCCACCGGGCTGCTGCCGAACGTGCCGCACGCCCAGCACCTCCACGGCGGGGAGCGGGGTCGGTTCGTCTGCACGGACAGGTCCGCGGACGCCGACCGCGACGGGTACGTCTCCGCGGAGGAGGGGGCGCCCTACTACGGCCCGGCGGTTCTCTCGCTCACCACCACCGGCGACACCGGCCCGGCGAGCGCCCTCGCCCTGGACCGCATGCCCAAGGCCGACGCGAAGGGCGAACTGCACTACGAGCGGACCTTCCCGGCCGCGGAGCTGCCTCCCGCGGTCAAACGGAACCTGCGGAACCTGGTCGTCGAGCAGCACGGCATCGACGCGAACGGGAACGGTCGGTACGACCTGGAGGCGCTCGGCGAGTCGACGTTCGCCAAGGCCCTGGGCGTGGCCGGTGTCCCCGAGGAGGCCACCAACCCGGTGACCTGTGGTGCGCTGTCCGGGGTGGGGCCGGTCTCGGTGCCGGTGGGTGCGGTGGAGGCCGGTGACGGCAGCACCGCGGGCTCCACCGACGGTCCGGCGCCCGCCCTGGCCGTGCTGGGCGGTGCGATGCTCGCCGGTGCGGTTCTCGCCCGGCGGCGGGTGCGGCATCGGAACGGGTGAACCGTTGGCTGGACGGCACGCCCGTCGACGCCGGGGCGGCAGGCGGCACGCCCACGGTGGTCGTCGTCCGGCCGGTCGCCGCGTGGTCGGTCGTCACCGAACCGGGCCCGCGCCGGCGACGGTGGTCGTCGCGCTCGGGTTCTCCCTGCTGACCTGCGGCGCGTTCGACCGGTCCGCCGGAGCCGGCATCCGTCCCGGCGTCGAGGACCCGGTGCCGGTCGCCGGTGCGCAGGTGGTGTCCACCGGGGTGGTTCCCCCGGGGTCGGGGGACGGGTCGGCACTGCCGGCGGTGCCTCCGGTGCGGGTGGTCGTGCCGGCCCTCGGCGTGGACACGGAACCGGTCGCGCTGGGGTTGCAGCCGGACGGCACGGTGGAGGTGCCCGACAGCGGTGAGCAGGTCGGCTGGTACACCGGGGCGCCACCGCCCGGTGCGTGGGGACCGGCGGTGCTCGTCGGACACGTCGACTGGGCCGGCCGCCCGGGCGTGTTCCACCGGCTGGGGCACCTCCGCCCCGGCGCCGAGGTGCGGGTGGTCCGGGCCGACGGCAGCACCGCGGTGTTCCGGGTGACCGCGGTGGAGCGGTATCCCAAGGAGCGGTTCCCCACCGAGGCGGTGTACGGGGCGATCGATCACGCCGGGCTGCGGCTGATCACCTGTGGGGGTCGCTTCGACCGGGCCCGCCGCAGCTACACGGACAACGTCGTGGCCTACGCGGTCCTGGTGGGTGCCGAGCCGGCGGAGCGACCTGCCGCACCGCCGGCGCCCGGGCCGTGGGCGTTCCTGACGGACCCGGTGCTCCTTCCTTCTTATTCCGGGTCTTCTCATTCCGGGCCGTCCGTCGGACGGTGACCGGCGGACGGCCCGGAAGCGGGGGCCGGTCACGGGTGGCGGAACCCACGGTCGCGGTGAGTCCGACGAACCGGGCGAGCCGGCCCGGTGGCTGCGCCGGGCGGGTCGCCGCAACCCGCTCGGCGCAGCCGGAACGTGCGGCTCAGCTCCAGTCCGGGCCGCGCCTGGCCCAGGTCCAGGCGTAGCGCGGGTCCTCGCAGGCGGCCGCGGCCTCGCCGAGTTCCAGCGGTCGGAAGGTGTCCACCATGACCGCGGTCTCGTCGAAGTACTCCACGCCGAGCGAGGCCTCCACCGCACCGGGCTGCGGGCCGTGGGTGCAGCCGGACGGGTGCAGCGACATCGAGCCGATGCCGATGCCGGAGCCCTTGCGGGCCTCGTAGTTCCCGCCGACGTAGAACATCAGCTCGTCGGAGTCCACGTTGGCGTGGTTGTAGGGCACCGGGATGGCCTGCGGGTGGTAGTCCACCTTGCGCGGGCAGAACGAGCAGACCACGAAGTTCGGGCCCTCGAAGGTCTGGTGCACGGGCGGCGGCTGGTGCACCCGGCCGGTGATGGGCTCGAAGTCGCGGATGTTGAACGCCCACGGGTACAGGCAGCCGTCCCAACCCACCACGTCGAACGGGTGGTGGGCGTAGGTGAACCGGGTGAGTCCGTTGCGGTGCCGCACCAGCACCGGGACGTCCTCCCCCTCCACCAGCAGCGGCTCGGTGGGGGCGCGCAGGTCGCGCTCGCAGTAGGGGGAGTGCTCCAGGAACTGGCCGCGCGCCGACAGGTAACGCTTCGGCGGGCCGATGTGCCCGGTGGCCTCCAGCACGAGCAGGCGCAGCGGCTCGGCGCCCGGGTCGGTGTCCGGAACCACCCGGTAGGTGGTGGAGGTGGGGATGACGACGTAGTCGCCCTCCCCGATGGTCAGGGCGCCGTACACCGTCTCCAGGGTGGCGGAGCCGGTCTGCACGTAGAACAGTTCGTCACCGAAGGCGTTCCGGTACAGCGGGCTGGGGCTGGTGGCCGCGACGAAACAGATCTTGACGTCGGGGTTGCCGAACAGCAGACGACGTCCGGTGACGGCGTCCACCTCGCCGGGGGACTCCCACGTGAGGTCCTGGGTCCGGTAGTGCCGCGGCTTGAGCGGGAGGTTGGGGGTGGTCTCCCGCCCGGTGTCCTCGACGGTCTCCGCGTCGACGATGGCCGTGGGCAGGTACCGGTGGTAGAGCAGCGCGGAGTCCGAGGAGAAGCCCTCGACTCCCATCAGCTCTTCGGCGTACAGGCCGCCGTCCGGCCGGCGGAACTGGGTGTGCCGTTTACGTGGGATTTCGCCGACTTGGCGGTAGTACGGCATTGATCGCCTCCGGTGTCCGGATATCGAACAGCTTTGTTCGCTGTGCTGGACACTATTAGCGTGACACCTGTGTCAAGCGCCATCGAACTCCGCGCGCCCGGCCCGCGCGGTATTCCGCCTCTCCTGGCCCGGCTCATCGACGACGCCGCGTTGTTCCCGCCGGGCAACGCGACGATGCCCGATGCGGTCCGCGGGCACCTGGAGGCTCGGTCCGGCCCCCACGCCGGGCTCGTCGGCCTGTTCCTGTGTCCCGCCTCCCGCCTCCCGGACCTGATCGCCGAGCTGATCAAGGCCAAGCCGGCAAAGCCGGTGGCGCTGTCGCTCGTGATCGACACCGGGCTGGGCGGTGTGCCCAAGGCCGTCTCGATCGTCGAGTCCCGCAGTGAGCTGCTGTCCCTGCGGATGGTCGAGATGCCCGCCTCCGCCGACGTGGACGACGTCTGGCTGGAGCGGGTCTCGGAGTTCGTCCCCGAGGACGTCATCCGTGTCGTGGAACCCCGGCGTGGCGCCCCCGAGTGGCTCGACGGGGTCCGTAAGGTGGCCGAGCACGGCTGCTGGCCCAAGATCCGCTGCGGCGGCCTGACCAACGAGGCGTTCCCCAGCGTCGACGAGGTCGCCGACTTCCTCGCCGTGGCCTCCACCCTCGGCGTGCCGTTCAAGGCCACGGCCGGCCTGCACCACGCCGTGCGGCACGTCAACCCCGAGACCGGGCGCACCCACCACGGGTTCCTGAACCTGCTGGTGGCCACCGCCCGCGCCCTGTGCGGGCGGGACGTTCGTGAGGCGCTGGCGTGCACCGACGCCGCCGCCCTCGCCGACGAGGCCAAGTCCCTGTCCGAGGAGGCAGCACACGCCGTGCGGGGCGTGTTCGCCTCCTACGGCTCCTGCTCGCTGTCCGAACCCATCGCCGACATGCAAGAACTGGGGTTGCTGTGACCTGGATCGACGATCCCGAGTTCGCCGCCGACCGTCCGTTCGGCCCGCAGACCCTGCCCTACGGTGTGGTCACCGGGCCCGGGGTCGGGGACCGGCCCGTCCTCGCCGTGCGGGTGGGTGACCACGCGCTGCCGCTGCGCCCGCTCGCCGGGGAGCTCGGCGAGCGCCTCGCCGACCTGGTGAGCGCCGACTCGCTGAACCCGCTGCTGGCCGCCGGCCGTCCCGCCTGGGACGAGCTGCGGGAGCGGTTGGTCGCACTGGTCACCGCGGACACGGCGCCCCGGGGCGCCCAGCTGCTGCCGCTGACCGGTGAGTCCGCCGTGCAGCCCGTGCTGCCGTTCACCGTCGCCGACTACGTCGACTTCTACTCGTCCCGGCACCACGCGGAGAACGTCGGTCGGATCTTCCGCCCCGACAGCGCCCCGCTGCTGCCCAACTGGACCCACCTGCCGGTCGGTTACCACGGCCGCGCCGGCACCGTCGTCGTCTCCGGCACGGACGTGGTCCGCCCCAGCGGGCAGAGCCGCCCGGCCGGCGCCGACGCCCCGGTGTTCGGTCCCAGCAGGCGCCTGGACATCGAGGCCGAGGTCGGGTTCGTCTGCGGCGGTCCGGTGCGTTCCCGGGTGACCACCTCCGAGGTCGCTGACCACGTCTTCGGTGTCGCCCTGGTCAACGACTGGTCGGCCCGGGACATCCAGGCCTGGGAGTACCAGCCGCTGGGTCCGTTCCTGGGCAAGTCGTTCCTCACCTCGATCGGCGCCTGGATCACGCCCCTGGCGGCCCTGTCCGCGGCGCGGGTGCCCACGCCCGGCTTCGACCACGAGCTGCTGCCGTACCTGGTCGAGGAGGAGCCGTGGGGGCTGGACCTGAAGCTGGCGGTGGAGTGGAACGGCACCGTGGTCGCCCACCCGCCGTTCGCCGCCATGTCCTGGTCCTGCGCCCAGCAGCTCGCGCACATGACGATCAACGGTGCCACCGTGCGCCCGGGTGACCTGTTCGCCTCCGGCACGGTGTCGGGACCGGAGAAGGAACAGCGCGGCTGCTTCCTGGAGCTGACCTGGGGCGGCCGGGAACCGGTGACGCTGGCTGACGGCAGCGAGCGCACCTTCCTGGAGGACGGGGACACGGTGACCATCACCGCCACCGCGCCGGGCCCCGACGGCAGTGTGGTCGGGTTCGCCGAGGTGACCGGCACCGTGCGTCCGGCCGAGCCGTACGAGGCGCGGGGGTAGCCATGGTCTCCTCCGCCCGCCCGGACCCGAACGTCGGAGGTCCACCGGGGGCATCGGGCGGCGTCGCCGGCCACACCGGTGTTTCCGAGCGGCGGACCCGGGGCAGGGCCGCGTCGGGCGCCGGAGGCCGCGGATCGGCCAAGGAGAGCTCGCTGACCCTGGAACGCGCACTGGCCCTGCTCAACGCGGTGGCGGAGGCGGAGACCGACGCCCCGAACATCAGCGACCTGGCCACCGTGATCGGGGCGAGCCGGGCCGCGGTGTACCGGTTGCTCGGCCCGCTGCACGCCGCGGGCCTGGTGCGTCGGGAGGGGTCGCGGGTCCGGCTCGGTCTCGGCGTGCTCCGCCTGGCCGCGCGGGTCCTGCCCCAGCTCCGCCTGGCCGCGATACCGGTGCTGCGCGAGCTGGCCGAGCAGGCCGGTGCCACCGCCCACCTCACCGTCGCGGAGGGGGACGAGGCGCAGGCCGTCGCGGTGGTGGAACCGTCGTGGACCACCTACCACGTGGCCTATCGGGTGGGCACCCGGCACCCGGTGCGGCAGGGCGCCGGGGGACGGGCCATCGACCTGCCCGAGGAAGGCCCCCGGTGGGTGACCACCTCGGGGGAGCTCCAGGCCGGTGCCCACGGGCTCGCCGCCCCGGTACGCGGGGTGCCCGGGCTGCGGGCCAGCGTGGGCGTGGTCGCCTTCGAGCCGTTCGACACCGAGCGGATCGGCCCGCTGGTGGTCGACGCCGCCGCGTCCATGGCCGCCGCGCTGCGCTGACCGGCTGTCGGTTCCGGGTCGTCGGACCGGGGCCGGTCGGCGCAGCGGTGGAGGTGCCCGCCGGGCGGGCGGCGGTGTGCCCGCACCGGCTCAGGCCACGACCTGGTAGGCGGCGAACAGTGCGAACAGTGCGAACACCACACCGGCCACCCGCTGGATCCAGTGGGTGGGGATACGGTCGCGGATCCGGTGACCGAGCAGGACCGCGATCCCGGCCACCGTCACCAGCGCCGTCCAGGCACCCAGGCCCACCGCCACCGGGGCGGTGAACTTCGCGGCCAGGCCGGCGGTGGCGAGCTGGGAGGCGTCTCCCCACTCGGCGGCGAACAGCACCCCGAACGAGGTCAGCGCGGCCCGCAGGAACGGCACCGGTCGCCGCCCGCCGCTCGCCTGGTCGGCCTCGTCCGGGTCGTCGTGGCCGAAACCCTCGCGCAGCAGCAGGAACGCGCCCACGCCGAACAACACCGCCACCACCCCGGCGACCAGTCGGTCCGGCAGCAGGGTGAGCACACCCCCGACGGTGACGGCGATGGCGCACTGCACGGCGAAGGCGGTGCTCACCCCGACGAACACCGGCAACGCCCGATAGCGCGTGGTCAACACCAGCGTCGCGACCAGGGTCTTGTCCGGCAGTTCGACCAGGAACACCGCACCGAAGGCGGTGGCGAACGCCAGCAGCCAGGCAGTCATGAGGTCGTCGATTCCTCCCACGTCCGGCCCGGACGGGGGGACACACGACCCCGACCGGGCGCACCAACACCCGGCCGGAGGTCTCGTTCGCCCGGCTCGCACCGGGTGAGGGACCGGATCCGCGACGGCGGACCAGTATGTCGATCACCTCGCCGGACCGCCTCGAGCGGTCCCGGGAACTACTCCCCTCAGGCGCCCCGATGCTAGCGAGCGGCCCACCCCACCGCCCAGCACCCCGTGAGCCGTCTCACCCCGGGGCGGAGAGTCCCGGGACCAAGGTCCCCGGGGGCGGGACCCCCGGGCCGGCCGGAAGGGGACCGTCGCACCTGCCGTGACCACCACCCCGGACAGCACGCTGGGAGCGTGGACATCCTCGATGTGGCCAGGTGGCAGTTCGGGATCACCACCGTCTATCACTTCCTGATGGTTCCGCTGACCATCGGGCTTTCCCTGTTGGTGGCGGGCATGCACACCGCCTGGTACCGCACCGGTGAGGCGCGCTACCTGGCGATGACCAAGTTCTGGGGCAAGCTGATGCTGGTCAACTTCGCCATGGGCGTGGTGACCGGCATCGTGCAGGAGTTCCAGTTCGGCATGAGCTGGAGCGCCTACTCCCGATTCGTCGGGGACGTGTTCGGCGCACCGCTGGCCATGGAGGGCCTGGTCGCCTTCTTCGTCGAGTCCACCTTCCTCGGTCTGTGGATCTTCGGCTGGGACCGGCTGCCCAGGCGGGCACATCTGGCCAGCATCTGGGCCGCCTCGCTGGCCACCGTCGCCTCGGCGTACTTCATCCTGGCCGCGAACTCCTGGATGCAGCACCCGGTGGGCGTGGAGATGGTGGACGGCCGGCCGCGCCTGACCTCGATCTGGGCGGTGCTGACCAACTCCACCGTGCTGGCGGCGTTCCCGCACACCCTGGCCGGTGCGTTCGCCGTGGCCGGTGCCTTCCTGGTCGGCATCTCGGCCTGGCACCTGTGGCGGCGGCACCGCGACACCCGGGACACCACCGCGGGGTCGGCCGCTCCCGCCGAGGCGGACCCGGCCACCGGCCCGCTGTCGGTCGAGGAGGACCGGCGGGTGTGGCGGACCTCGCTGCGTCTGGGTGCCTGGGTCGGCATGATCGCCTTCGCCGCGGTCGCCATCACCGGTGACGTCCAGGGCAAGCTGATGTTCCAGCAGCAGCCGATGAAGATGGCCGCGGCCGAGGCGCTGTGCCACACCGAGGCGCCCGCCGGGTTCTCGGTGTTCGCCGTCGGTGACGTCACCCGGCCGGACTGCGAGAACGTCAAGAGCGTCACCCTGCCCGCCCTGCTGTCCTTCCTGGCACACGGTGACTTCGACACCGAGGTCAAGGGGGTGCAGGACCTGGTCGTCGAGTACCGGGAGCGGTACGGCACGAACTACCCGGACGACCCGCGGCTGGGCGAGCTGGCGGGCAAGCCCGTCGACTACGTGCCGAACCTGCCGGTCACCTACTGGGGCTTCCGCCTGATGATCGGCTTCGGTGTGGTCGCCGCCGCGGCCGCCGCGCTGGCGCTCTGGCTCACCCGGCGGGGCCGGATGCCGAACTCGGTGTGGTTCCCGCGGTTGGCCCTGCTGGGTATCGCCACCCCGTTCCTGGCCAACAGCTTCGGTTGGATCTTCACCGAGATGGGCCGCCAGCCGTTCGTGGTGGTGCCCAACCCGAGCGGGGTGGACGGGGTGTGGATGTACACCGCGCAGGCCGTCTCCTCGGGGGTGTCGCTCGGCGAGATGGTGTTCTCGCTGGTCACGCTGACCGTGGTGTACGGGGTGCTCGCGGTGGTGGAGCTCTTCCTGCTGACCCGCTTCGCCCGCGCCGGGATCGGCGGGGTGATGCCGGCCCGGACGGACGAGGACCGCGGACGGCGGGCCGACGGCCAGGAGTCCGACGACGTGCTCACCTTCGCCTACTGACCGGCGGCTCGAGGACCGAGAGGACCGGAGATGGACCTGCCCACCGTGTGGTTCTGCATCGTGGCCCTGCTGTGGCTCGGCTACTTCTTCCTGGAGGGCTTCGACTTCGGTGTCGGTATGCTCCTCGGCCCGCTGACCAGGGACGACACCGAACGGCGCGTGTTGGTGAACACCATCGGGCCGGTGTGGGACGGCAACGAGGTGTGGGTGATCGTGGCGATCGGGGCCACCTTCGCCGCCTTCCCCGCCTGGTACGCCGCCATGTTGTCCGCCGCGTACCTGCCGGTGCTGTTGGTGCTGCTGGCCCTGATCGGCCGGGGTGTGGCGTTCGAGTACCGCGGCAAGGTGGACTCCGAGCGTTGGCGGCGCAACTGGGACCGGGTGATCCAGGTCGGCTCGTGGATCCCGCCCCTGGGCTGGGGCATGGTGATCACCGCCGTGGTGCTGGGCCTGCCGCTGGACGCCGACGGTGAGGTGCCCGCCGGGCCGCTGGCCCTGCTGAGCTGGGAGACGGCGCTGGGGGCGCTGGCGCTGGCCGGGTTCTGCCTGCTGCACGGCGCGGTGTTCCTGGCGCTCAAGACGGTCGGTGAGGTACGACAGCGGGCGACCCGGTTCGCGCTGCGGTTCGCCGTGCCGTGTCTGGCCCCGTTGGCGCTGCTGGTGCTGGTGGTGCAGCTGCGGTACGGCGGCGGGTGGACCTGGGTCCCGGTGGTGCTGGTGCTGGTGGCCGGGCTCGCGGCCCCGGCCCGGCTGGCCGTCGGACGGGACGGCCAGGCGTTCGCCCTGCTCGGCGTGGTGATCGCCGCCGCCGTGGTGGTGCTGTTCGGCAGCCTGTACCCGAACGTGCTGCCCTCGACCCTGGACCCTGCGTACACGCTGACCGTGCAGGATGCGGCCTCCAGCCCGTACACCCTGACCGTGATGACCTGGGTGGCCGCGTTCGGTACCCCCGCCGTGTTGGTCTACCAGGGCTGGACGTACTGGGTGTTCCGGCGGCGGATCGGTGTCCAGCACATCCCCAAGGTGCACGTCCCGTGAGTACGTTCCGAGGAGAGACCTCCCGCGCCCCGGTGTGGCAGGACCGGGTCACCGCCTGCGCCCTGCGCACCGGGCCGGGGAGGCGGCATTCTGGACTCGTCATGGACTCGACACTGGCCACCCGGGCACTCGCCGCCTCCACCGAGATCACCAATGCCGCCCTGCTCGGGGACGACCCCGACTCGGTGCTGCCGCTGGTGGTGCGGCGTGCCGCCGAGCTGACCTCGGCGGACCTGGGTGTGGTGACCGTGCCGACCGACGGTGGCGGGGTGGTGGTGGAGGCGGCGCACCGCACCGGTCCTCCCGACCCGGGGGAGGACGAGCAGGTGGTGGGCACCGTGCTGTCCCCCCGGTCCGTGGCGGCGCGGGTGGGGCGCAGCGGGGTGCCGGTGGCGGTGGAGGACCTCACCGGTGACCCGCGGACCGCGCCGTTCGTCCCGCCCCTGCTGCGCGGGTACGGGCCGTTCGCCGTGGTGCCGTTCGGCACCCGGGAGCGACGGCTCGGGGCGCTGGCCGTCTACCGGCGGCGCGGCGGGCCCCCGTTCACCCCGGTCATGGTCGACCTGCTGACCTCGTTCGCGGCGCAGGCCGGGCTGGCGATGGTGGTGGCCGAGGGGGCCAACGCGCGGCAGCGGGTGGCGGTCTACCAGGAGCGGGAGCGCATCGCCCGCGATCTGCACGACGTGATCGTGCAGCGGCTGTACGCGGCCGGGGTGCAGTTGGAGCTGCTGGAGCGTCGGCTGTCCGGGCGGCTGGAGCCGCAGGACGCGCGTCGCCTGGGTGAGGCGCTGGCCCAGCTGGACCGCACCATCGCGGAGGTGCGGGCGACCGTGCGGGCCCTGACCTCGGTCGATCCGGACGAGGAGGCGCGAGCCCCGGACCTGCTGGACTCGGTGCGCGCCGAGGTGCAGACCGCCGGTGAGCTGCTCGGGGTGCCGCCGCGGCTGGAGGTGGCAGGGGAGGTCGCCGACGTGCCGGTGGCGGTGGCCGACCACGCCCGTGCCGCGCTGCGGGAGGCGTTGTCCAACGTGGTGCGGCACTCCGGGGCGCGTTCGGTGCTGGTGCGCCTGGAGCGGGATGCGGCGGGGCTGCGGTTGCAGGTGTCCGACGACGGGTGCGGTATCCCGCCGGGGGTGTCCCGGCGCGGGCTGCGGCACCTGGAGGAGCGGGCGGTCGCCGCGGGCGGGCGGTGCACCGTGGAGTCCTCGCCGAGTACCGGAACCACGGTGACCTGGGAGGTTCCGCTGCCCGCCGGGACCTGACGGGGCCGGTGTTCGGCGCGTTCGGGCAGGGGGTGCCGCCGCTCAGGTGATTCGTCGTGCGGGCGATCGGGGTAGGCGTCAAGATCACGGTATGCCAGACGAGGTGCGGCGGAGCGAGGAGAGGGACCGCGAGAGTTCGGCAGCCCGTGGGGCGGTGGCGGCGGCGCGGGCGATGTACGAGCTGCTCGCCCGGGTGGACGATGCCGCGGTCACCGCGGTGTTGATCGACGAGTTTCCCTGGGCGGCCGAGCTGCCCGAGTCCGAACGCGCCGAGTTCGTGGCCGACTTCATCCGTGAGCTGGGGGTGTCCGCCGAGTCGGGGCAGTGGGCCGGGCTCGCCCGGACGCTGCAGGACTGGCGGGTGACCGCGGCCGTGCACGCCGACCCGGGCGTGACCTGCTGACGGCGGTGGCCGGGCCGCGGATACGGCCGGCCACGTGTCGTCGGTCCTGACGATATCTGTTCTCGTCCCCGGTCGGTGTTTCCTCCGGCCGGGGACGAGTTGTGTGTGGGCACCGTGGTTTCCGGGTTGATCCGGATTTGGTGTTCGGTGTCAATCGTCTTTCCGGGTTTTTTCCGGCCAGGAGTGCTGTTTCCGATTCGCCCTTTCTGGTGGGCCGGGGTGTCGAGCGGCCCGTACCGGGAGCCCGATCGTTCCGATCTCTCGATTTCTGTATTCATCGCTATGTCGACATTTCTCGGTTCGACATGATCGAGAAGTGAGCGAGCAGTCGACGGTGTCCCGGCGTGAGGCGTTGCGGTTGCAGCCGTTGCGCTGGTGGTGGGTGGTGCTCACCGCGGTGTTGGTGGTGGGCGTCGGGGTGGGTGTGGGCTGGTGGTTGTGGCAGGACACCGTGGCACTGGTCCAGGCCCAGCGGACGTCCGGCCTGCCAGAGGTGGAGCGGGCCCAGTCGGAGGCGGTGTGACCGGAGTGTTCGCTCCCGCTGGACAGAAGGTCGGGAGCCACTCCGACTGTCGTTGCTCAGTGGGCGTGTGATGTTGGACGGACCCACGGTTTCGAGCTGTGCCCGTGTCGTTGTGACTTGACATGATCGAGAAATGATCGAGCGGTCGATGGTGCCCCGGCGTGAGGCGTCGCGCTGGTGGCAGGTGGCGCGCACCGCGGTGTCGGCGGTGGGCTTCGGGGCGGGTGCGGCGGCGTTGCTGTGGGCGTTCCGGCGACAGGGGACCACTGAGCAGGACCTGCAGCTCAGGGAAAGGATCGCCGCCGAGGGTCTGGAACAGAGGAAGCGGGCCGCCCAGGTTGCCGAGCACGATGTGACCGAGCGGTGGGTCGCCGAGCTGTACACCAAGGCCGTCGAGCAGCTGGGCAGTGACAAGGCCGCGGTGCGTCTGGGCGGGCTGTACGCGCTGGAGCAGCTGGCGCAGGACAATCCGGGGCACCGGCAGACCATCGTCAACGTGATCTGTGCCTACCTGCGCCTGCCCGGCCCTGTCGACGAGGATCTGGAGGAGAACCAGGATTCCGCCTCGGTCAAGTCAGCGGGCGGTGCTGGTTCGGTGGAGGAGCAGCAGGCTGCTCGGGAGCGGGCCCGGCAATGGGCGGAGGAGCGACAGGTCCGGCAGACCGCCCAGCGCATCCTCACCGATCACCTGTTTCCCGACCGCGACGAGAAGACCGGTCGGCCCACCAATCCCAAGTTCTGGCCCGACATCGACCTGGACCTGTCCGGAGCCACCCTGCACAAATGGGAGTTCGCTGGCTGCGAGGTCCGCCACGCCAACTTCTTCCAGACGGTCTTCCGCGGCGGTGCCTTGTTCTATGGAGCAGTCTTCCACGGCGATGCCTGGTTCAACAGAGCGACCTTCCACGGCGACGTCGAGTTCTACGGGACGATCTTCCACGGCTATGCCCGGTTCCATCGGTCGGTCTTCCATGGTGAGGCCGCGTTCGGTGGGGCGGTCTTCCACGGCGATGCCGGGTTCCACGCGGCGGTCTTTCGCGACAGAGCCGCGTTCAGTAATGTGGCCTTCCACGCCGGTGCCGATTTCGGTAGGGCGGTATTCCGCGTCGATGCCAACTTCAGTGATGCGGTTTTCCGTGGCATCACCTGGTTCGAGGATGCGGTCTTCCGTGGTTATGCCTGGTTCGATGAGGCGGTCTTCCACGACAGCGCTGGATTCGGTGATGCGGTTTTCCACAAAAAGGGCAATTTCAGGGAGACGGTTTTCCACGACGAGGCCAGGTTCGTTATGGCAGTTTTTCACGGCGATGCCTGGTTTCGTGAGGTGATCTTCCACGACAGTGTCAAATTCGATGAGGCGGTCTTCCGCGACAGTGCCTGGTTCGAGGATGCGGTTTTCCGCGGCATCGCCTGGTTCGAGGGGGCGGTCTTCCACAACAATGTCAAGTTCGAGGATGCGGCCTTCCACGACGATGCCCGGTTCGATAAGGCGATCTTCTACGACGATGTCTGGTTCGATGAGGCGGTTTTCCACAAGGGTGTTCAGCTCGTGAAAGCGCGAGCCCGGTTGGACCGTAAGGCCGAGCGGGTGTGGCCGGTGGGATGGCAGGTGTGGGAGCCTGCCGATGACGAGGAAGGCCTCCTGGAAGGCCACGAGGGCGTGTGGGGATTCCTGGAGAAGGTCGCCGAAGAGGACAAGCCGACCAGCTCCGGCGACGGTGAGGACGATCCGTCGGAGGTGGCGTGACCGCGGCGCCCGCACCCGCTGAGCGCTGAGGAGCCTGACGGAGGCACAGCCACACCGGAGGCGAACCTGTGTCGAGGACAGCGGGCGAGAGGCAGGCCGCGAGAACTGTTGGTGAGAGATCCGCTACTCTCAGCGACTGTGATCGGGTAGCGGAACGTGCTCTCCGTACCGGGAACCGGTGCGGCGACTCCGGTTCGACGGGGCCGAGCGATGTCGATGTGAGGGGGCGGCGGCTGCGGCCGGTGGAGGTGAGGCAACCGGCCACACTGTTCAGGGCGTTTCAGTTGTTGGGACGGGACTCCGTCGGCTGCGGCGGGTCAGAGCTGGCCGGCCAGCGCTGTGCCGCCGTTGTCGAAGGAGTCGGTCTCCGTGGTGACGGGCTTGGGCTTGGCAGGTGGCGTGGTGGGAACCGAGGGCAGTGGGACCAGGAAGCCCCAGCTGCCGTGCTTGCCGGGCAGGCGCGCCTCGTCCTCGTCGTCGGGTCGGCGTAGTCGCCATCCCATCGGCCAGACCGAGAGCACCGCACGGTCCACCCGGGCCCGGGCGCCCATGAGGCACACCTCGCCGCCGAAGACCGCCTGGCCGAACCAGGCGTCGCCGCCGAAGTCGGTCTCCACGAACCAGGCGTCCCCGGCGAAGGCCACCTCGGCGAACCACGCGTCGCGGTCGAGGCTCGCCCGGTTGAACCAGGCGTTCTGCACGAACGTCGCCTCGGAGAACCAGGTGTCGCCGGCGACGAACACCTCGGTGAACCAGGCGTCGCGGTGGAAGGTCGTCAGGTTGAACCAGGCGTCCCCGGCGAAGGTCGCGCGGGTGAACCGGACGTTCCCAGCGAAGGTCGCCTCACGGAACCAGGCGTGGCCGGTGAAGGTGGCCCGCTCGAACCCGGTGTTGCCGAGGAAGGTCGTCCGGGTGAAGCGCGAGGTGCGCACCGTACAGCCAGAGAAGTCCCAGTCGTGCAGGGTGGCGCCGGACAGGTCCAGGTCGATGTCCGCCCAGAACCTGGGGTTGGTGGGCTCGCCGTTCGTGGGGTCGCGGTCGGGCCGCAGGTGGCTCGCCAGGATGCGCTGGGCGGTCACCCGGACCTGGCACTCCCCGCTCCACTGCCCGGCTCCTTCCCGGACGCCGTCGTCGTCCCCGGCGCCGGTGGCGGTCGGGCCTCCGCTGTGCGGGCAGGGGGTGCGGAGGTAGGCACAGATCGTCTCGACCACGGCCTGCCGGTACCCCGGGCTGTTCTGGGCCAGCTGTTCCAGGGTGGACAGCCCGGCCAGGCGGTCGGGCACGTGCTCGGAGGACAGCTGCTCGACGGCCTTGGCGTACAGCTCGGTGATCCGTCGCTCCGCCGCGTCGCGCCAGGAGTCGGAGGTACCGCGTTCCCCGGTGAGCACGCTCAGCAGTTCGCGCACCCCGCGCGGGCTCACCACGGCCATCAGCAGCGTCAGTGCCACCCAGGCCGCGCCGGTGGCGGTCAGCACCGCGCGGACCATCTGGAGCAGTTCACGGATCCACTCCGGGCCGGGTAGCCCTCGGAGCCACTCCCACAGCCACCAGCTTCCGCAGACGCCGGTGACCATGACCAGTACGCCGGACAGCGCCACCCACCACCAGTGCAGTGGGCGCAGCCATATGGCCGGGTACCGTGTCGATCCTTCGCACATGTGATTGATCATGACGTGTTCGGGGACCGCGGCGGGACTCCGCGGTCGAAGCGCGTGTGCAGAACCACAGCATAATTTCCGGAAGAGCAGAAAAATTGCTCCGAATGACGCACTGTGGTTGCTCCGCTCGGAGTGCATCGTCGATACGCTGTCGGTAAGCAGGTCCTCCGTGGGGCCTGTCACGCTCCCGGTCGACTCGGTGATGGCGGGTGTGTGCCGGGCGCGGCGACCGTGTTCGGCCATCTTCTCCGTCGTCCCCTTCCGGGGCTGGCCTGAGCCCCCTTCCGGTAGGTCGTCGGCCTTGTTCCGGCGGCGGGACCGGCCGCTGGACCGGCACGTTCCGCGGCTCGTGTCGCTCCGCCGGGAAGGGATCGGACTTCCTCGGTGCGCGGTCCGGGCCGGTGCGCGAGGACCTGGGGTGTGCTCCTCACCGTGGAAACTTACGCACCGGCGCACATTGTTTCCCTGTCCCGCCATCCGAAACAGAGCTGTAATTCGGGCGTGTCCGAGTTCTCGTCGTTCTCGTCCTCGACCGTGCTGCGGGCTGCACCGGGTGTGTCGGTGGGGCGGTGACCAAGGGGTCGTGGGGCGGTCGACCCGGGACGGGACCCGTCGGTGTCGTCGATCCGTCCGGTGCGCTGCGTGGGTGTGGTGCCCGGAGTCGCGGGCCTGTCCCGGCGGCCGGTCCGGGCGCGGTGGGTCCCGCCCGGTGGCGGGGCGCCCCGGGGATCAGTCGTGATGGCGGGTGCGGCGGGCGATCCAGGCGGCGGCCTGGGTACGTCGTTCCATGCCGAGCTTGGCCAGGATCGAGGTCACGTAGTTCTTGACCGTCTTCTCGGCCAGGAACAGTCGGGCGGCGATCTGCCGGTTGGTCAGGCCCTCGCCGATCAGCTCCAGCACCCGCCGCTCCTGCTCGGTGAGCGTGGCGAGTGCGTCGTCCTGCTCGCCCCCGGCCTGCTGGCGCACCCGCTCCAGCACCCGGGCGGTGGTGACGGGGTCGAGCAGCGAACGGCCTGCGGCGACCTCGCGCACGGCCAGCACCAGGTCCTGCCCCCGGACCTGTTTGAGCAGGTAGCCGGAGGCGCCGGCCAGGATGGCGCCCACGACGGCCTGCTCGTCGTCGAACGCGGTGAGCACCAGGCAGCGGGGTGGGGTGTGCCCGGCGGGGGCCTCCTCGCGGAGCCGGCGGCAGAGGGTGGTCCCGTCGCCGTCGGGGAGCCGCATGTCGACCACGGCGACGTCCGGGTGGTGGGCCCGGGCCATGACCAGGGCCTCGGCCACGCTGCCGGCCTCGGCGACGACCTCGATGTCGTCCTCGTTGTCCAACAGGTCACGCAGTCCCAGTCGGACCACCTCGTGGTCGTCGACCAGTAGTACCCGCACCGTCACGGCCTCACGGTACGACCTCCCGTTCCCTTCCGGTGGGTGATTCCCCCCGGAGCCGTGTCCGGGAACACCGAGGCACCTCCGTGCGTTAGCACTCATGGAGCGAGAGTGCTAATCCGGAGGCTCGCTCCGCAGGTGAGAGACGGTTCGGCGCACACAGGACTGAGGAGGGACGAACATGGCGATCGGTGTTGGTTCCGTGTGGGATCCCTTCACCGCGCTCGTGCGGCAGGTGGATGCGGAGTTCGACGCGCTCGTACGCCGCGCGTTCGGTTCCGGTCCGGTCGGGGTGACCGGGTTCGTTCCTGCCGCCGACATGACCCGTGAGGGGTCGGACGTGGTGATCACCCTGGAACTGCCCGGCGTCGACGTGGACAAGGACGTCGACGTGGAGGTCGCCGAGGGGCGGCTGACCATCAGCGGCCGGCGTTCCGAGGAGCGGTCCACGGACGGGGACGGGACGATGATCCGGGAGATCCGCACCGGTGAGTTCCGCCGCGAGTTCGCGCTCCCCGAGGGCGTGACCGCCGACCAGGTCGACGCCACCTACGACCGTGGGCTGCTGCGCGTGCGCGTCCGGGACGTGGTGCGCCCGGCGGTGACCGCGCAGAAGGTGCGGATCCGCAGCGTCGGTGGCTCGACCCCCACGGCGATCGAGGGCACCGCGGAGGAGCGTGACACCCGTCAGTGACCCGCGCGACCGCCGCGGCGGCGATCGGACCGGCCGACGTCGACCGCGGCCGACACGGGCGGCCCCGCACCGGAACCGGCCGGTGCGGGGCCGCTCTGTGTCATCCGTTGCTCTCTGTTGGCCCTCGACGGGAGTGGTACCGGCAGCCGGTCGACCGGGTCGACCGGCGTTGTCGACGTCCCGAACCGCGACGTGTCAGACCGCGGCCGCTCCTGACCACTGTCCGAACATCTCGTCCCACGCCGCGGCCACCTGTCGGGCACAGGTGCGGGGGTCCACCCCACCCACACCGGTGCCCAGTCCCGGCATCGCGATGGACCGCACCGCGTGCCGGACCGGAGTGCCGTTCTCCAACCGGCCGTCGCGCCACAGCCGGAACACGGCCCTGGCGGCGAGATAGGGGTGCACGGTGTCCGGTGGCAGGTGCTCACCCGGATTTCTCATGGTGGGAGCACTGATCAACCAGGCTGGTACCCGGACACCGGTGGGTACCACCACTGCCTCACCCACGGGGAGCTCACCACCGTGCAACGCCAGCACGGCGCTGCGCACGTTCTCCTCCACCTGGGGATAGGCGCGGGCGTAGAGCGCGTCGATACCGCCCCGCATCCAGCCGAACGAGTTGGCCGGGCTGACGACCGCGTCCACCTCGAGGTCGAACACCGAACCGGGGTGGACGGTGACGCCGTGCCGGTTGGCCGCGATCTCCCACCACGCCTGGGCGAGGGGTTGGTCAACCGCACACAGCACGAGTCGCAAAGCCGGTACCGCTCCGTTCGTGGGGCCCTCCGAATCGGCGGTCACAGCGAACAGCATTGCAGGACGCAGTATGGGGTGTATCGGGGAACCACACGTGTGGCGGAGGTGATCCGCCCCCTAGGCTGGCGCTCTTTGGCCTCGCACCCGGCGTATGACCACGATCCGGTCACCCGAGGCTCACCCGACCGAGAATCCGGCCCGTCGTAGGCTGACAAGGTGCCGCGGATCGCGTACTTCGGCCCCCGGGGGACGTTCACCGAGCAGGCGGCCCGCTCGCTCGTGACACAGGACCACGACGCCGGTGTCCGGCTTCCCCCCGATCTCGCCGGTGCCGAACTGATCCCCTTCGACACCATCCCCGCCGCCCTCGCCGAGGTCCGGGCCGGGAACGCCCACGCCGCCTGCGTGCCGGTGGAGAACTCCGTCGAGGGCTCGGTCACCGCCACCCTCGACGCCCTGGCCGTGGACGAGCCCCTGGTCACCGTGGCCGAGGTGGCCCTGCCGATCCGCTTCACCGTCCTGGTCCGCCCGGGCACCCGGGCCGCGGACGTGCGCACCGTGGCCACCCACCCACACGCCGCCGCCCAGGTGCGGCGGTGGCTGGCCGAGCACCTCCCCCAGGCGGACGTGGTGCCGGCCTCCTCCACCGCCGGGGCGGCACTGGCCGTGCAGCGCGGCGAGTTCGACGCGGCGGTCACCGCCCCGGCCGCCGCCCTGCACTACCCGTTGGAGGTGCTGGCCGAGGACGTGGCGGACGTGCGGGACGCGGTCACCCGGTTCCTGCTGGTCCGCGCGCCAGGGTGGCTGCCGGAACCCACCGGGGCCGACCGCACCTCGGTGGTCGTGGTGACCGCGCACCGGGTCGGGGCGCTGTCGGAGGTGCTGGACGAACTGGCCTCCCGCGGGATCAACCTCACCCGGATCGAGTCCCGCCCCATCCGGGACCGGATCGGCGAGTACCGGTTCTTCCTGGACTTCGAGGGCCACGTGGCCGAGGCGCGGGTGGGGGACGCCCTGGCCGCGCTGTACCGGCGGTGCACCGAGGTCCGTTTCCTCGGCTCCTATCCACGGGCCGACCGCACCCCGACCGTCGTGCCGCCCCACGGGGCCGACGCGGCGTTCACCGCGGCCGCACGCTGGTTGGAGCTGGTGCGTTCCGGAGGTGGTGCGTGAGGTGAGCGGCCCCGCCCGGGCCACGGTCGTGGTGGCGGGGGGAGGCATCGGCGGACTGGCGGTCGCCGGTGTGCTGGGCCGTGCCGGCTGGCGGGTGGTCGTGCTGGAACGTGCCCCGGAGTTCGCCCCGGTGGGCGCGGGTATCGCCCTGCCGTCCAACGCGGTGCGAGCCCTGGACCGGCTCGGTCTGGGCGAGCGGCTGCGGCGCCGCGCCGCGATCCGGGGTCCTGCCGAGCTACGCACCCCGCGCGGCCGCCGGTTGGCCCACGCCCCCACCCGGGTTCCGTCGGAGGACGACGTGGGCGCGATGTTCGCCCTGCACCGCGCCGACCTGCACCACCTGCTGCGGGACGGGGCACGCGACGCGGAGCTGCGCACCGGGCACCGGGTGGTCGACGTCCGGGAGGACGCCGAGCGGGTCGTGGTCGCCGTGGAGACCGCGGCTGGCCCGGACGAGCTGGTCGCGGACCTGCTGGTGGGGGCGGACGGCGTGGACAGTGTGGTGCGGCCCGCCGTCGTCGCCGGGCATCCCGGGCCGTCCCACGCCGGGTACGTGGCGTGGCGGGCCGTGGTGGAGGCGGAGGCCGCGACGCGGATCGGGGTGCCGGACCTGCCGGTCGAGACCTGGGGGAGGGGCCGGCGGTTCGGGATCGTGCCGCTCGCCGACGGGCGGGTGTACTGGTACGCCACCGCCTCCGGTCCTCCGGGCACCGGGTCCGGGGCGGCGCTGCCGGCGGTGGCGGCACGTTTCGCCGACTGGCATCCGCCGATCCCGGAACTGCTGGCCGCCACCCGGCCCGAGGCCCTGCTGCGGCACGACATCCGCTTCCAACGCCATCCGCTCCCGACCTACGTCACCCGGCGCGTGGTCCTGGTGGGGGACGCCGCCCACGCCATGAGCCCCGACCTGGGGCAGGGCGGAGCCCAGGCCCTGGAGGACGCGGTGGTGCTGGCCGCCCTGCTCGGCGCACCCGGGGGTGACGTTCCGGCTGCGCTCGCCGCCTACGACGCGGCCCGGCGCCCACGTACCCAGCGCCTGGTGCGGCTGGCGGCCCGGGCCGCACGCCTCGCCCAGCTGGACGGTCCCGCCGCCGGGCTGCGGGACGCGGTGCTGCCCCTCGTCCCGGCCGGGGTGCTGCAGCGCCAGGCCCGGCGCATCCTCGGCTGGACCCCGCCGGATCTCGGCCCGGTGGTCGGCTGAGCGACCCCGGACCCGGCCCGGCCGTCAGGCCCAGCCCAGCTCGTGCAGTCGGTCGTCGTCGATCCCGAAGTGGTGTGCCACCTCGTGCACCACGGTGATGAGGACCTCGTCGACGACCTCGTCCTCGTCCTCGCACATGGCCAGGATCGGCTCGCGGAAGACGAAGATCCGGTCCGGCAGCACCCCGCCGTAGTGGGAGTCACGCTCGGTCAGCGCCACCCCCTCGTACAGGCCGAGCAGGTCCGGTTCGGTCGGGTGCCGGTCCTCCACCAGCACCACCACGTTGCGCATGGCACGGGCCAGCTCCGGCGGGATCGAGTCCAGTGCCTCGGCCACCAGTTCCTCGAACCGGGCCCGGCTCATCTCCACGGCCACCTGTTCATCCTTCCGAGGGCGAGGTCGAGGGTTCCTGGCTGGGTTGGTTCTCCTCGGAGCCCGGCGGGTTCTGTTCGGAGTTCTGCTGATCGTCCGGCGACTCCTCTCCCTGGCCCTCCTCCTGCTCCTCCTCGGGGGTGGCGGGGATCGGGGGCGGCACGGTGGTGGCCGGGGAGCCGGGCCTGACCTTCTCGGCGGGTGGGGCCGGTTCCGTGCCGACCTGCACCTCGCCCTTGATGCTGCCGGTCACCGGGGCCAGGCCACTGCCGTCCGGCAGGGAGGCGCCGACCTTGCAGTTCACCTTGCGGGAGCCGGCGTCCCAGCTCTCCTGGGCGAGGTTGTCCCAGGTGACGACCAGTCCCATCGTGCTGATGTCCTTGCCGCCGGAGTACTCCTTGGCCAGGGCGTTGCACGACTCGAACAGGGGCGGGTCCTGCTTCTTGGTGTCCGGGTACTCCTCGTCGTGGAACAGCACGCCCAGGTCGATCACGCCGACGATCTCGTAGGCGTGCGGCCCTGCGCAGTCCACTCCCGGGTCGCCGACGCTCTTGCCGTCGATGCCGATGCAGGTGCCCACCTCGTGCACGTCCGACTGGTCGAGCTTGGTGGCGCTGCCGACCACGGAGAACACCGCACCGGAGGGGCCCACGATCTGCAGTCCGCACCGCAGACGCTTGTCCCCGTTCTGCCATCCCTGCTGGCTCGGGGTGAGCGCGCCGACGCTGAACCGTCCGAAGGGGTCGAGCTTGCCGTTCATGTAGTCGGTGGCCAGCGTCGTGCAGTGCTCCTCCTTGAGCTCCTGCCACCGCTCGGCTGACGGGTAGGGCGTGTTCTTGCCCAGGATCGGTTCCAGGTCCGCGGTGCCGACCAGTTCGAACAGGTGCGGTTCGGTGCAGTCCACCTTCCGGATGTCGGCCGCTTCCGGTTCCGTCCAGGTCAGACAGGAACCCGGTGGTGCGGCGAACGCCTCGGCCCGAGCGATCTCGCGGGCCGCCGCCTCGGCCCGCGCCGCCTTCCGCGCCTGCATCGTGTCCCACGTGAGCACCGTCGTGGCGGCCAGCACGGCGACCGCCCCGAAGAAAGCACCGAGCATCACGCGTCGGGTGCCGGCGGTACGAGCGTCGGCCGGGAACCGTTCTCTGCGCGGGAACATCTGTTCCATGATGCCGGGCACGTCGAAGGGACGGGTTGGCCGAGTTGTGTTTCGGTTCGGCATCTACGTCCCACGGGTGTCCCACGCTGGGTACCGTGCGAGCGGGAGTGGCTGATGACTGACCATGACGAGCAGGGGCAGGGCGGTGGCCCGGTGAGCCCGGGCACACCCGGAGAACCTCAGCGCAGGGGCCGGATGGAGTTCCAGGAACCCGGCAAGACCACGCCCCGCCCGCCGAGCCTCGCGGAGCAGCGCGCCAGGGAACGCGCTGCCGTGCTGGAACGCGAGCGTTGGCTGGCCGAGCAGGAGAGCGCGGAACGTAAGGCGCGTACCCGGCGCCGTGTCCTGATCGGGAGCGGGGTCAGCGTCGGCGTGGTCGCCCTGGTGGCCGTCTGGTACGCGGCCAGCACGCCCGACCGGGTCGTCGCGCACTGTGTCGACAGCAACGGCGTGATCGTCGACGACGACTACTGCGACGAGAACTACGCGCGCTCCCACGGCGGCTACCACAGCGGTGGCCACGTCTACATCGGCGGCAACCAGTACCACTACCACTACGGTGGTACCGGCACCTACGGCCAGAAGGTCACCGGCGGCACCACGCTCCGTCCCGGCAACGCGGAGGTCCGGACCAAGTCCGGCACGGTCATCCAGCGTGGCGGTTTCGGTATCAGCGGCAAGGGCGGAAGCGGGAGCTGATCGGATCGTGCACCGGGAAGTGGGGGAGCCCCGTCCCGACTGGCAGCGTCGGATCGCCGAGCAGGGGCTGGTCTTCGGGGCGCCGGCCGTCGGACCGAACGGAGTGCGCCGTCCCTACTGGGACGAGTCGGTGCACTACGTGTTCAGCCTGGACGAGGTGCTCGCACTGGAGGCCGACGTCGAGCTGCTGCACTCCATGTGCCTGGAGGCGGTGGACCACGTGATCACCGCCGAGCGGTACCGGGACTTCGGCATACCGGAGTGGGTGTGGCCCGCGATCGCCGAGTCGTGGCGGCGCGGCGATCCGCACGTGTACGGCCGGTTCGACCTGCGCTACGACGGCAGGGGGCCGGCCAAGCTCCTGGAGTACAACGCGGACACTCCCACCTCGCTGCTGGAGGCGGCGGTGGTGCAGTGGCACTGGCTCACCGACGTGCACGAGGGTGACGACCAGTGGAACTCGCTGCACGAGAAGCTGGTCGAGCGGTGGACCGAGATCGCCGGGCGGTTGCCCTCCGGCGAGGTGCACTTCACCTGGTCGTCCGGTGACCCCACCGGCGAGGACCACGTCACCGTGGCCTACCTGCAGGAGACCGCGGCCGAGGCCGGGCTGGACACGATCGGCCTGCCGATCGAGGAGATCGGCTGGGACAGTGCACTGAACCGCTTCGTGGACCTGGCCGAGGCGCCGATGCGCACGGTCTTCAAGCTCTACCCCTGGGAGTGGATGGTCGAGGACCAGTTCGGCAAGTACGCCGTGGAGTCCCTGCCGGAAACCCTGTGGGTGGAGCCGCTGTGGAAGATGCTGCTGTCCAACAAGGCGCTGCTGGCGGTGCTGTGGGAGATGTACCCCGGCCACCCCAACCTGCTGCCCGCCTACCTCGACCAGCCCGGGATGCTCACCGAGTACGTGCGCAAGCCCAAGCTGGGACGTGAGGGCGCGAACATCCAGATCGTCGCGCCGGGCATGCAGCACGAGACCGGCGGCGTCTACGGGCAGGAGGGCTACGTCTACCAGTTGTTCGCGCCGCTGCCCGAGTTCGACGGAATGCGGCCGGTGCTGGGGGCGTGGATCGTCGGGGACGCGTCGGCCGGTCTCGGTATCCGGGAGACCGCCGGTCTGGTCACCGACGACGGGGCCGCGTTCGTCCCCCACCGCATCCCGCAGTCGTGACCCGCCCTGGTCCGTTGTGGTTGGGTGCGGGTGTCCCGCAGAACACAGGAGGCAGTAAGTGACCGCTACCCTCGCTGCGCAGTCCACCCTTGCGCAGGGACAGGACTTCGTCGCCGCGCTCAGCCGTGGTGTGGGCGCGATCGTGCTCTACGCCCTCGTCGGTGTCCTGCTGATGCTGGTGGGCTTCTACGCCATCGACCTGACCACCCCGGGGCGGCTGAACCAGCTGGTGCGGGCCGGAGCACCGAACGCCGTGGTGGTGACCGCCGCCGGTCTGGTGAGCATGGCGTTCATCGTGGTGGTGGCCATCTACTCCTCCGGGGGGAACCTCGTCGAGGGGCTGATCGCCTCCCTGGTGTTCGGCCTGATCGGCATCGTGGTCCAGGTGCTCGCCGTGCGGCTGCTGGAATGGGTGGCCCGTATCCAGATCGGGCAGCTGATCCGGGCCGACGAGTTCACCCCGGCCAGCCTGGTCGTCGCCGCCGCGCACCTGGCGCTCGGCCTGGTCGTCGCGGTCGCCATCTCCTGATCGACCTCCGGGCGCCACGACCCGCCCCCGGCGCGCCGCCCACCGCATCGTCGCCGGGGTCGGGGTGGCCGGTCCGCTGGCCGGACCGGGACGTACCGGACGTCGGTCACCGCGGGGTGCGCCGTGCCCGTGGTGGTGCCGCCGTTCCCGGTGACCTGCGTGCCGGACGGTGCGCCGGGGCTGCGCCCTGTCGGTTGCACCGGCTCCGGCGCACGGTTTCACGGGGAACATCGCGTTCGGCCCGGCCGGGCTAGCGCTGTGGCGCGGTGTTCGGGGCGTCCGTCTGCCCGGTGGCCTGTCGACCGGGACGCGGTGCGCCCGCTCGGTGTCGCCGCCGGTCGCGGTGGCCGCCCTGGTCCAGCTCGCCGCCCTGCTCGTGCTGCTCACCTCGTCCGCCGGACGGGCCGAACCGGCGGGTGGCGGAACGTTTTCGGGCGACGGCGACTAGGCTGACCTGCCGTGATCGACCTGAAGACGCTCCGCGAGGACCCGGACGCCGTGCGCGCCTCCCAGCAGGCCAGGGGTGAGGACCCCGCGCTGGTGGACGCGCTGCTGGAAGCCGACGAGCGCCGCCGTGCCGCGGTGTCCCGCGCGGACTCGCTGCGCGCCGAGCAGAAGCAGCTCGGCAAGCAGGTCGGCAAGGCCAAGGGCGAGGAGCGCGAGGCGCTGCTGGCCAAGGCCAAGGAGCTGGCCGCCGCGGTCAAGGCCGCCGAGGCCGAGCAGGCCGAGGCGGAGGCCGCGTTCGTCGAGGCGCACCGCCGGGTGTCCAACATCGTCGAGGAGGGCGCCCCGGCCGGTGGCGAGGACGACTACGTGGTGCTCCGGCACGTCGGCGAGCCACGGACGTTCGACTTCGAACCGAAGGACCACCTGGAGCTGGGCGAGGGGCTGGGCGCGATCGACGTCGAGCGCGGCGCCAAGGTCTCCGGTTCCCGCTTCTACTTCCTCACCGGCGTGGGCGCACAGCTGGAGCTGGCGCTGCTCAACCTGGCCGTGCAGCAGGCGGTGGCCGCCGGTTTCCAGGTGGTGATCCCACCGGTGCTGGTGCGCCCGGAGATCATGGAGGGCACCGGCTTCCTCGGGGCGCACGCCAGCGAGGTCTACCGGCTGCGTGACGACGACCTGTACCTGGTGGGCACCTCCGAGGTGCCGCTGGCCGGGCTGCACGCCGGCGAGATCATCGACCTGTCGAACGGCCCGATCCGCTACGCCGGCTGGTCCTCCTGTTTCCGGCGCGAGGCCGGTTCCTACGGCAAGGACGTGCGCGGGATCATCCGCGTCCACCAGTTCAACAAGGTGGAGATGTTCTCCTACTGCCGGCCCGAGGAGGCGCACGAGGAGCACCTGCGCCTGCTGGCCTGGGAGGAGGAGATGCTGGCCAAGGTCGAGCTGCCGTACCGGGTGATCGACGTGGCGGCCGGCGACCTGGGGGCGTCCGCGGCCCGCAAGTACGACTGCGAGGCCTGGTTGCCCAGCCAGCAGACCTACCGCGAGGTCACGTCGACGTCGAACTGCACCACCTTCCAGGCCCGCCGCCTCGGGGTGCGCTACCGGGACGCCAACGGGCGCCCGCAGATCGCGGCCACCCTGAACGGCACGTTGGCCACCACGCGGTGGCTGGTGGCGATCCTGGAGAACCACCAGCAGGCCGACGGTTCGGTGCGGGTGCCCGAGGCGCTGCGCCCGTTCCTGGGCGGCCGGGAGGTGCTGGAGCCGGTCGCGCGCTGAGCGGGTCGCCGACCCGGCCGGCACCCGCGGTCAGGCGGCGGCGCGGATCTTCTCGGCGAGCCGGCGGTCCAGGCCGGCTCGCACCAGGGCGGCGGCCAGCCGGGCCAGGTCGTTCGCGGCCACGAGTTCGGCGAGCCGGTCCGGGTCGGTGGGCAGGCCCAGGTCGTGGGCGGCGGTGAGAGCACGCCGGTCCAGGTAGGGGCGCAGTTCCGGCCACACCGCCTGTGCCTCGCGGCAGAAGACATCCGCGCCGACCGGCCCTATCCGGGGGAACTCCTGGAGCCGACGCCGCAGTTCGGCGCGGTCGCCTCCGGCCGCCTCCCGGAGCCGGCGCAGGTCGCCCCGGTAGCGGTCGAGCAGCAGCCGGGCGCCCTCGGCCAGGCGGGTCGCGGTGCTCTCGTCGTAGCGCACGTAGTGCGCGCGACCCAGCGCGTCCACCCGTTCCTGCCAGGAGGAGGCCAGCAGGGCGTGGGGAGTGGTCCACCCGGCGGCGAACAGTTCCCGGGCCGCCGCCACCGCGACGTCCGCCCGGATGGGGATCGACACCAGGACGGTCAACACCAGGAGCTGGTAGAGCGGTGCCGGCCGGTTGGCCAGGCGGATACCCGCCTGCTCCGCGTAGGTCCGTCCCCCCTGCCGCAGCAGCTCCCGTACCAGCGCGTCCGCCCTGTGCATCGCGGTCCGCGTTCCCTTCGTGGCACCGCCCGACACCGCGGGTGACGCGTCGGTGCACCACCCGCGGTGCCGTCCCCCCGGGAAGCGGGGTACCCGGACGGTCGGCGGGTATGCGCCGTTCTTCCTCCCCCGTCGAACCGGGCCCGGTCGGGGTGGAGAAGTGGCCGGAACCATACCTCTCCCCCCTTCGGACCAGGTGGTGGTGTGGATCGACCAGGCACGATGGAAGGGTGCAGACTCCCAGACTGGTAGCGACCGACGTCGACGGCACCCTGTTGAACCCTCAGGAGCGGGTGAGCCCCCGCACCATGGCCACCGTGCAGCGGGTGACCACGGCCGGCACCCCGTTCGTCCTGGTCACCGGACGGCCGCCGCGGTGGATCCCACCCGTGGTCTCCGAGCTGGGCCAGGCGGGGCTGGCGGTGTGCGCCAACGGGGCCGTGCTCTACGACGCCGCCGCCGACCGGGTGCTGCACGCCGTCACCCTCGACCCGGTGCTGCTGCACGACGTGGTGGGCGCGCTGGACGAGGCGCTGCCGGGGTGTGTGGTGGCGGTGGAGCGTGTGGGCGCGAGTGCCTACGAGCGGCGGAACCAGCAGTTCCTGGCCGAACCGGGTTTCGAGCACGCCTGGCCGAACCCGGACCACGAGGCGGTGCCCCGCGCCGAGGTGCTGGGCAGGCCGGCGGTGAAGCTGCTGGTCCGGCACCGCGGGATGACCAGCGAGGAGATGGCCCAGGCCGCCGCGGCCGTGCTCGGTGACGCGGTCGACATCACCTACTCCACGGGCAGCGGGTTGCTCGAACTGTCGGCCCGTGGGGTCACCAAGGCGACCGGGTTGGAGCTGGTGGCCGAGCGGTTCGGGGTGGACCGGACGGACGTGGTGTCCTTCGGTGACATGCCCAACGACGTGCCGATGCTGCGGTGGGCGGGGCACGGGGTGGCGATGGCCAACGCCCATCCCGAGGCACTGGCGGTGGCCGACGAGGTCACCGCGCCCAACGACGAGGACGGGGTGGCCCTGGTCTTGGAACGCTGGTTCTGACCTCCGAGGACCGACTCGGGTGCCCTGTGCCGGAGCCGTGGTGTCCGGTTCAGCCGGTCGGGGTTCGCGGCTGGTCGTCGTCTGTGGGGAGTAGGCGTTGCAGCGCGTCGGTGACGTGCTGGACCACCCTGCGCTGCGCCGGGCCCAGCGTGTTCACCCAGTCGGCGAACAGCGCCGCCTCGACCGGTCGTGCCGGGGCGTGGGCGGGCGGCGAGGTGAGCAGTTCGGCGAAGTCGGTGTGCAGCAGGTCGACCAGCTCCGCGGCGAGCTGTGCCACCCGCGGATCGTCGGGGTCGGCCTCGGCCAGTTCCTCCAGCCGCTCGCCCAGCTCCACGTATCGCCGTGCGTTCGGACCGTTCAGCACCCGTCGCTGCTGGTCCAGCAGCTGCTGCCCGGACTCCGGCACCAGGGCCAGGGCCAGGAGCAGCCCCTCCTTCTCCCGGGCCAGGTAGTCGGGGTTCACCCCGTGTGCGGCCAGTTCCCCGAACAGTTCGGCGAATCCCGGGGGCAGTTCCGGATCCACCGTCGACCTGCGGAGCCGGGCGATCCGGGCCCGTTGCTCCTCGATCTGGCGTTGCCGGGCCGCCAGCTCCGTGTCCAGGGCGTCCAACGCCTCGGCCAGGGTGCCCGGCCGGTCCAGCAGCTCCCGCACCTGTTCGAGCGACAGGCCCAGCTCACGCAGCCGGCGGATGCGGATCAGCCGGACCAGGTCCTGCGCCCCGTACCGGCGGTAGCCGGAGCGGTCCCGCGGTGGCTCGTCGAGCAGCCCCTCGGCGTGGTAGTGCCGGACGGCGCGGACCGTGGTGCCCGCCAGTCGGGCCAGTTCACCGATCGTCAGCACGTCCCACCTCCGCCGTCTCGTGCGGGGTGTCCGTTCCCGGACGCTCGCTGCGACCGAGCTGTCGGACCGCCGGGGCGAGCAGCGCGACCACGGTCAGGCTCACCCACGCCACAGCCACGAGTGTGCCGGTCCGGTCCACCCCGACCGTGTCGATCAGCAGTCCGCCGCCGAACAGGCCCACCGGCACGGCGGCCATCGCGGCCGCGTTCTGCAGCCCGAACACCCGCCCCCGGACGTGGTCGGGAACCCGCTCGGTGGAGACGACCAGCAGGATCGGCTGCAGCGGCCCGGACAGCAGGCCCACGGTGACCGCCGCGGTGACCAGCCACCAGAAGGACGGCAGTGCGGCGAGCCAGGCGATCGCTCCGGCCGTCCCCAGCTGGCAGACGACGAACCAGGTGCGTCGGGACCAGCGGGGGCCGATCGCGGCGTAGATCCCGTTGCCCAGCATCCCGCCCACCGTGAGCGCGGTGAGCACCCCGCCGAGCTGGGCGGCCGAGCCGGTGGCCGCCAGGTGCGCCGGCAGCAGCAGGCCCTGCAGCGGGCCGAGCACCGTCAGCCCCGCGGTGGTGAAGACGGTCAGCCAGGTCAGCAGCGGGTCGCGGCGGATCACCGCCCCCGCCTCGCGCAGGTCGGCGAGCCAGCGTCGCCGCCCCGGGTTCGGAGGTGTCGCCGCGCCCACCTCGGCGGGCAGCAGCCAGGTGAGCAGTGCGGCGGTGGCCGAGCAGGCCGCGGTGACCCACAGCACCGTCGAACCGTCGAACAGGGCGAGCAGGAAACCACCCGCGGCGGGCCCGGCGATCGTTGCGGTGCCGCCGAGCGCCTCGCGCAGGCCGGCCATGCGTTCCAGCGGGATGCCCGCCCGCGTGGCGACCGCGGGCAGCAGCGATTCCCGCGCGGTCATCCCCGGTACGTCGAAGAGCGCCCCGGCCACGCCGAGCACCAGGAACGCGGTGAGGGTGAGCCCGACGGCGGCGTCCACCACCGGCAGGGCCGCCACGCACACCGCGGAGGCCAGGTCCGCGCCGATCGACGCGCGGCGCCGTCCGACCCGGTCGATCAGGACCCCACCGGCCACGGCCGCGAGCAGCGCGGGCAGGGCGGTCACCGCGGCCACGGTGCCCGCGGCGGTGGCGTCCCCGGTGCGCACCAGGACCAGCCAGGGCAGCACCACGGCGGCGATCATGTTGCCGAGCAGCGAGAGCGCGTCGGCGGCGAGGAAGAGCGGCACAACGTACCCCATGGCCGGCAGCGTGCAACCCTGACGCGACGTCAGGGTCAAGTCGGCTCCGACGGGCACCGATGATCAGCGCGGGGCCAGGGCGGTCCTATGCTCTGCCGTCACCGGGAATGTGGGACAGGAGTGGTCACGTGCACGTCGCGGTGGTGGGTGGCGGAATCGTCGGGCTCGCGGTGGCGCACGAGCTGGCGGTGCACCGCGGGTACGCGGTGACCGTGCTGGAGAAGGAGAACACCTGGTCTCGGCACCAGAGCGGACACAACAGCGGTGTGGTGCACGCCGGGTTGTACTACCGGCCCGGCTCGTGGAAGGCCCGGTTGTGCGTGGCCGGCAACCGGTCCGTGGTGGAGTTCGCCCGGGAGCACGGGGTCCCGGTGGAGGTGTGCGGCAAGCTGGTGGTGGCGACCGAGCCGGAGGAGCTGCCCCGGCTGGCCGAACTGGCCCGGCGGGCCGAGGCCAACGGGGTGCCGGCGCGGACGCTCACCCCGGAGGAGGCACGTGAGTTCGAGCCCGAGGTGTCCTGTCTGGCCGCGTTGCGGGTGGAGAGCACCGCGATCATCGACTTTCCCGGGGTGTGCCGGGTGCTGGCCGACCGGCTCGCCGAGCACGGGGCCGAGCTGCGCACCGGGTCGGAGGTGCGGGCGATCCGTTCCGCGCCCGGCCGGGTGGAGCTGGCCACCACGACCGGGGTGGTGCGGGCGGACGCGCTGGTGAACTGCGCCGGCCTGCACAGCGACCGGGTGGCACGACTCGCCGGGCTGCAGCCCCGGGCCCGGATCGTGCCGTTCCGCGGGGAGTACTACGAACTGCGTCCCCGGGCCCGGCACCTGGTGCGTGGTCTGGTCTACCCGGTACCGGACCCCAGGTTCCCGTTCCTGGGGGTGCATCTGACCCGGGGCGTGGACGGTGGGGTGCACGCCGGGCCGAACGCGGTGCTCGCCCTGCGCCGCGAGGGGTACCAGTGGCGGGACGTCGCGGCGGGGGACCTCGCGGAGGTGCTGCGGTTCCCCGGGTTCTGGCGGCTCGCCGCCCGGCACGCCGCGACCGGGATCGCCGAGGTGTGGCGTTCGCTGTCCCGGCAGCGGTTCGCGGAGAGCCTGGCCCGCCTGGTGCCCGCGGTGCGTCCGGCCGACCTGGTCCCGGCCCCGGCGGGGGTGCGGGCGCAGGCGGTGCTGCCGGACGGTTCGCTGGTGGACGACTTCCTGTTCGAGACGGCACCCCGCCAGGTGCACGTGCTGAACGCGCCCTCGCCCGCGGCCACCAGCAGCCTGGAGATCGCCAAGGTGGTGGCGGACCGCGTGCTGGAGGCGGTGCCGGCCTGAGTGAACACCGGCCGGCGGGCCCGGTTCACCTGCTCCTGGGCGTGTCGGCAGCACGGTGTCATCGGCCACCGACCGGGTTTTCCTCCGCCGAGTGGTTTGCGTCGGATCTTCGCCCGGGCGTGTTTCTCCTGACCAGCGGCTGTGGCTGCTGCTGCCTAACCTGCCCCCGAGTTGACCGGTGTGAGTCCTGTGGGTGGGGGCGGCATGGTGGGTCGGTGGCAGGCGACGCGGCTGGGGCGGGTGCTGGCCGGGGCCGTGGTGGCGGTGGTCGTGGGGACGGGGTTGCCCGGGTCGGCGGTGGCGACCCCGGTCGGGACCGGACCCGAGCGGTTCGTGGACGGTCCCGTCCTGGAACGGAGCGAGCTGCCCGAGATACCGCCGGTGCGGGTGGACAGCCGTGTGGTGCGGCTCGCCGAGGTGCCGGCGGTCCGGGACGAGCAGGGCGGTGAGGTGCGCGAGGTCACCGTGGACCGCCCGTTCTCCCTGCTCGGGGTGATCGGGCAGATCCTGCCGACCCGGATCGAGGTGCGGGTGCGACTCGACCTGGGCCTGGACGGGGGAGCCTGGGGGGCGTGGCTGGTCCTGGAGCCGGAGACCGGCGGACCGGACGGGGTGGACTCCACCTGGGCGACCGAGCCGGTCTGGACCGGGCCGGCACGCCAGGTACAGGTGCGGGCCTTCCAGGACGGGCGTGCGGTCACCGACGAGCTGTCCCTGGTGCTCGTGGACCCCGGGGTCGGGGAGAACGACGCCCGGATCGGCGAGACGGCCGCGCAGGGTGACACCGCACAGGGCGACACCGTGCAGGACGGTACGACGGTGCGGCAGCCGCGGGTGGTGAGCCGGGCCCAGTGGGGTGCCGACGAGGAGACGACGACCTGGGAGCCGACGTACGCGTCGCCGGTGCTGGCGATCACCGTGCACCACACCGCGGGCGGCAACGACTACAGCTGCGCCGACTCGGCCAAGATCGTGCGGGGCATCCACCACTACCACGCGGTCACCCTGGGCTGGGGTGACCTCGGCTACCACGTGCTGGTCGACAAGTGCGGGGTGATCTTCGAAGGCCGCTTCGGCGGGCTGCACCTGCCGGTCGTCGGCGGACACGCGGGGGGATTCAACCTCCACACCTTCGGGGTGTCGCTGATCGGCAACTACTCCTCGGAGCAGCCCACGGCGGAGCAGCTGGAGTCGGTGGCCCGGATCTCCGCGTGGAAGCTGGACGTCGAGGGCCAGTCGCCGAGCGGTGAGGTGGAGCTGGAGAGCACCGGCGGCGGCACGGCGAAGGTCCCGGCGGGTGAACGGCTCCGGGTGCAGCGGGTCTTCGGGCACCGGGACGTCGGCCGCACGGTGTGCCCGGGGGACGCCGGCTACGAGCGGATGGAACAGGTCCGGCAGCGGGTCGCCGAACTGTTCGGGGTGTGGCAGGACGGTCGGGTCCACGGGCGCTGACCGGCCGCATCTCCGCGCGGCGCGTCAGGGCCGAACGTGTGGTGGTGCCTGGCTCCTCGGGTGAACTCCGATGCGTCACCGCGTTTCCCGTCGGCACCGACTCGTAGCCTCCGGTCACCTGGGATGGTGAGGGGGATCACATGTGCAGCAGGGTGCGCTCAGCACGCGGAGTGATCACGGGGGCGTTGGTCTTCGCCCTCGTGGCGACGACACCGTCGGTCGGAACGGGGTGGGCCGCCGAACCGCAGGACCCGGCCCGCACGGGTGGCCCCGTCGTCGCGGCGTTACCCGAGGCGGGGACGGTCCCGACCCGCATCCGGACGGTCCGGCTGGCCGACACCGCCCGGGTGCGGGAGGCCGGATCGGAGAACACACCGTACGGCGGGCCCGACACGCGTGAGGTGAGTCAGGACCCGGCGTTCTCGCTGGTCGTGGTCACCTGGGACGGGCAGGCTCCGGACCGGTTGGAGGTGCGCAGTCGCACCGTCGACGGCACCTGGAGCCCCTGGAGCACACCGGGGGTCGAGGACTCCGGTCCGGACCACGTGCCCGTGACCCGGAGCAGCGAACCGGTGTGGGTCGGTCGCGCCGACCGGGTGCAGGTGCGGGCCTGGCGGGACGGCAGGCCGGTCACGGACGAGCTGACCCTGGTGGCGGTGGACGGGGGCACCAGCGACAACGACCTCCGGATCGCCGAGCTGGCGGCCCACCCGGTCACCGGGGTGCCGGAGCAGCCACCGATCGTCACCCGGGCCCAGTGGGGTGCCGACGAGTCCCTCATGACCTGGCCGCCGGAGTACGTCGTGCCGAACCGGGCCGTGGTGGTCCACCACACCTTCCACGACGGCTCCAACAGCAACAACTACACCTGTGCCGAATCGGCCCGGATCGTGCGGAGCATCTACACCCTCCACGCGGTCACCAACGGCTGGGGTGACATCGGCTACCACGTGCTGGTCGACAAGTGCGGGGTGATGTTCGAGGGCCGTGCCGGTGGGGTGAACCTGCCGGTCGTCGGGGGACACGCCCTGGGCTTCAACCAGCACACCTTCGGCATCGCCATGATCGGCGACTTCCGCACCGTCACCCCGCAGGCGCAGCAGCTGGAGTCGGTGGCCCGGACCGCCGCGTGGAAGCTGCTGGCCGGTTACCAGGAGCCCCTGGGCACCGTGGAGCTGGTGTCCACGGACAGCCGTGCGAACGCCAAGTACCCCGCGGGCACCCTGGTGACCCTGCCGACGATCCTCGGACACCGGGACGCCAACCACACCGAGTGCCCGGGCGACGCCGGGTACGCGCAGCTCGGCCGGATCCGGCAGCGGGTGGGTGAGCTGGCCGGGGCGTGGCGGAACGGCCCGATCTACCAGCGCTGGCAGTCGCAGGGCGGCGAGGACGGCTGGCTGGGACCGGTGTTCGCCGTCGAGTCCGACTGGGCCGGTGGTGGTCGGGCGACCGGGTTCACCGGCTGGGGCGGTCCGACGATCACCTGGCACGCTGACGCCGGCACGCACTGGATCGGCGGTGCCATCCAGGAGAAGTTCTGGGCGCTCGGCGGTCCGTCGGTGGTCGGCTACCCGGTCACGGACGAGCTGCCGGACACCGACGTGCCCGGTGCCCGGTTCAACGAGTTCACCGGGGACACCACGATCATGTGGTCCGCGGCGACCGGCGCCCACGAGGTGCGCGGCGTGGTGCGGCAGAAGTGGTGGGACGCCGGGGGCAGCGGTGTTCTCGGTCTGCCGGTCACGGACACCCTGCCCCTGGCGGGCCGGGAGGGGCTGTTCAACGAGTTCACCCAGGACGCGAGCATCCTGTGGTCCCCCGGGACCGGGGCGCACGTGCTCTCCGGTGAGCTGCGCCGGCAGTGGTGGGCGCAGGGTGCGGAACAGGGGCCCCTGGGGTTGCCGATCAGCGACGCCTACCCGGTCGCGGGCGGACTGCGGCAGGACTTCGAGGGCGGTTCGCTGGTCGTGACCACCTGATCGCCGACCGTGTCACGTCGGGGTGCCCGAGGTGGGCCATCCCCACCCCGGGCACCCCGGGCCGGGGTGAGCCCTGCGCTCTAGGCTGGCCCGGAAGCAGACCCCCGGAAGAGGGATCGTGGCGACGAACAGCTCGTGGGAGGGCAACACTCGATGCGCGCACTCGTGACCGGCGGCGCCGGTTTCATCGGCTCCAACCTGGTCGACCGGTTGCTGCGGGACGGCCACGAGGTCGTCGTGGTGGACGACCTGCGGCGCGGTCGGCGGGAGAACCTGGCGCAGGCACTGGAGTCCGGGCGCTGCCGGCTCCGCGAGATCGACATCACCCGGCCCGAGCTGGTGGACGTGATGGCCGAGACCCAACCCGAGGTGGTGTTCCACCTGGCCGCGCAGATCGACGTGCGGATCAGTGTCGCCGACCCCCTGCTGGACGCCCAGCAGAACGTGCTGGGAACGGTGAACGTGGCCGAGGCCGCCCGCCGCGCCGGGGTGCGCAAGGTGGTGTTCGCCTCGTCGGGCGGGTCCATCTACGGCACGCCGGAGCACCTTCCGATCGCCGAGACCGTGCCGGTGAACCCCAAGTCCCCGTACGCGGCGAGCAAGGTGTCCGGCGAGGTGTACCTGAACACCTACCGGCAGCTGTACGGCCTGGACTGCACGCACCTGGCGCTGGCCAACGTCTACGGGCCGCGGCAGGACCCGCACGGCGAGGCCGGCGTGGTGGCGATCTTCGCGAACGCGATGCTCAACGGGCTGCCGACCAAGGTCTTCGGTGACGGCGGCAACACCCGGGACTACGTCTACGTCGACGACGTGGTGGCCGCGTTCGTGGCCGCGGCGGGCGAGGCCGGCGGCGGTCGCCGCTACAACATCGGCACCGGGGTGCAGACCAGCGACCGCGAGCTGCACACCCTGGTCGCCGCGGCGGCCGGGGCGCCGGACGACCCGGAGTACGCGCCGGCGCGTCTGGGGGACCTGCGGGCCTCGGCGCTGGACGCCTCCGCGGCCAAGCGGGACCTGGGCTGGGTGCCCGAGGTGGACATCGCGGAGGGTGTGCGCCGCACCGTCCAGTACTTCCGCGAGCTGCGCGGCTGATCCCGGAGCGACGTCCGGCCCCGTGACCGGGCGGGAACGACCCGCTCCGGCACGGGGCCGGGCACGTTCGGGGGTGGCGACGGGACGGACGTGCGACGGTACGTCCCGGGGGACCGGGGACGATCACCCGGACACCACGGTCGTCGCGGTCAGGCCGCCTCGGCGGAGTCGGAGGAGTCGGTGGGCCTGTCGCCGCGGGGTGCCTCGGCGTTGGCCAGGGCGATGGCCCGGGCCAGCCGGGCGTAGCGCAGCTCCAGCTCCTTGAACCGCAGGTAGGTGTTGATCGTGGCGAAGGCGAAGGCCACGATCAGCGCGTAGAGCATCAGGTCGGTGCCCCGGCCCACCCCGACCAGGTCGGCCAGCAGCTGCACGTCGTCCGGCCGCAGCACCGCATAAACACCAAACAGCAGGAAAAGGACAAAACCGATCTTGACACCCGCCGCGGTGCGCGCTGTGCCCCGGTGGCGCAGGAAGAAGACCAACAGCGCCAGGACCGCGGCGATGAGCAGGATCTGGATCAGCATCTCAGTTCTTCGCGCTTCCCTTGAGCATGGTGTCGAACAGGATGTTCACCCCGTTGATCAGGGATTGTCCCTTGGCCATCGAGTACTCGGTGTAGAGGATCTTCACCGGCTCCTCGGCGACCCGCCACTTCTTCTTGTCGATCATCTCGACGATTTCCGAGGCGTGGCCCATACCGTTGAGGGTGATGTTCATCTGCTCGGCGACCTTGCGGTTGAACACCCGCAACCCGTTGTGTGCGTCGCTGAGACCGAGCCGCCGGGTGCGCGGGCTGAGCATGACGACGGTGCGCAGCACCAGGCGCTTGATCCACGGGATGTGCTTGGTGTCGCCCTGGAAACGGGTGCCGACCACGATGTCCACGTCACCCTGCTGCAGCCGCTCCAGCATCCGGACCACGTCCTCGACCTGGTGCTGGCCGTCCGCGTCGAAGGTGACGAAGTACTCGGCACCGGGCTGCTGACGTGCGTACTCGATGCCGGTCTGCAGTGCGGCCCCCTGACCCAGGTTCACCGGGTGGCGTACCAGGTGCGCACCGGAGAGCCGGATCTGCTCCGCGGAACCGTCCCGGCTTCCGTCGTCCACGCACACGATGTTCGGGAAGGTCTGGCGGGCGTGCTCGACCACGCTGGCGATGACCGGTGCCTCGTTGTACACGGGAATGACGAGCCAGACGTTGGACCAATCGGCCACGTGCCCTCCCGGAAACCTTTCGTCTACTGGATGCCGCACCCGTCGCGGCCGAACGGCAGTCCCACAGTAGCGGAGCAGCCCTCCGACCTCTCGGCCGGTTTCCCGACCACGTCGATCAGGTTCTCGTCACACAGGACGTTCTCCCGTTTTCTCGGGTTGTCCCACTGGTCGCGGTTTTCCGGAACGGGATGGTTATCGTGGCGCCGTGAGCCGGCCAGCGTCCGAACCGACACCCCCGGAGACCGCGGCGGCGACCGCCGACGCACCGTCCGCCGCGAACCCACCCACCTCGACCGGGCGGGGAGCCCGGGCGGCCGCGGGCACGGGTCTGCTGGTGCTGGTGCTCTCCATGTGCGCCCACGTGGGCAACTACCTGTACTACGTGGTGGCGCTGCGCATTCTCGGGCCGGTCGAGTTCGCCCAGGTCAGTGCCATCACCGCGATCGGCAACATGGCCTTCATGCCCTTCAACGGGGTGCAGGCCGCCGTGGCCAAGGAGGTGGCACGCGCCCGTGCCACCGGCCGCGCCGACGAGGCGGGTGCCACCGTGCTGTGGATGGTGCGGCGGATGCTGGCCCTGCAGATCGGCCTGTTCGCGGTGCTGGTGGCGCTGTGGCCGGTGGTCGGACCGGTGCTGAGGATCAGCGGGGTCTGGGCCTGGGTCGGCGGTGTGCTGTGGCTGGCCCTGGGTGTGGGTATGCAGTCCTGGCTGGGTGTGGCGCAGGGCGAGGAACGGTTCCTCCAGGTCGGCGGGGTCATGGCCGGCCCGGCCGGGGTGCTGCGGGTGGTGTTCCTGGTACCCCTGGCCCTGCTGGCCGGGGTGGCCGGGGCGATGTGGGCGCTGGTGCTGGCCACCGTGGTGGGCCTGCTCTGGCTGACCCCGGTGGTGCGGCGCCAGATCGCCGCGAGCGGCGGACGGCGTCGGGCGGTGCCGCACCTGGCGCTGGCCGTGGTGGGCCTGCTCGCGTTCGGCTCCCTCACCAACATCGACCTGGTGGTGGCCAAGGCGCTGATGAGCGAGGTCGACGCCGGTCACTACGCCTCGGCGTCGCTGCTGGCCAAGGTGGCGTTCTACGCGCCGTCCGCCCTGTCGTTGATGCTGCTGCCCTCGGTGACGGCCCGGCTCGCGGCCGCCCGCGACGTGACCAGGCCGATCCTGGCGACCCTGGCCGCGGCGGTGGGTACCGGGCTGCTGGTGCTGCTGGCCGTGGCCCTGGCGCCGTCCTCGCTGCTCGCCCTGGTCTTCGGCCCGGCGTTCGCCGAGGCCCACAGCATCGCGATCCCACTGACCGCGGTGATGACCGGCGCGGCCGTGCTGAACGTGCACCTGATGGTGGCGCTGGCGGCGGGGGAGAAGCGGTTCGTGCAGCTGGCGGTGGTCGGTGCCGCGGTGCACGCCTGCCTGCTGATGCTGTTCGCCGAGACCCCCAGCGGGGCCGTGTTGGCCTCCGCGCTGGCCATCGGCGGGCTGGTGTTCTGCTACGAGGTGCTGTCCCGGTACGGCGCGATCCGGCTCCTGCTGCGCCGCGCCCGTTCCTGACCGGCACCCGTTCCCGACCTGTCCCCGGCCGCCGTCCCCGACCCCACCACCGGGCCGGGGACGGCGGACCGGTGGTTCAGGGCCGCGTCGCCGACGTGGCGTGCAGCTCGTGGAGCAGCTCCAGGTAGCCGGCCACCGTGCGTTCCCAGGAGAACTTGTCCCGGGCCTGCACCGCGAGCCGCATGGCCCGGCGGGACCGTTCGCTCGGGTCGTTCAGGGCCGCGCGCAGGGCGGCGGCGAGCAGGTCCGGGCGGCGCTCCGGCACCACCCAGCCGCTCTCCCCGTCGGTCACGATCTCCGAGGTGCCACCGACGTCGGTGGCGACCACGGCGCAACCGAGGGCGGCGGCCTCCAGGACCGTCGTGGGCAGGCCCTCCGTCCAGCTCGGGTTCACCATCACCGTGGCGCGGGCCATCTCCTCCAACGCCACCAGGTGCTCGGTGCTGCCGAGGAAGGTCACCCGGTCGGCGATTCCCAGGCGCTCGGCCAGCCGCTCGAACTCGCCGCGGTCCGGGCCGTCCCCGACCAGGCGCACCCGGACCCGTGTCCCTTCCCGGTCGAGCTGGGCCACCGCGTGGAACAGGTCCGCGATGCCCTTGCTGGTGATCAGGCGACCCACGCAGCACAGCACGGGTTCACCGGTCGCGGGTGGGTTGGCGGACAGGCCGTGGGGGAGTTCCACCCCGCGGTACAGCACGCGGGCCTCGCGTCCGGAGAGCCGCTTGACGAAGTCGGCCGAGGCCGCGGAGACCGCGATGACCCGGTCGGCCGCCTGGAGGAGCGGCCGGCCCATGGTGAGGTCGACGGTGTCGGCGGTGCGCCGCACCAGGGTGCCCCCGGCCTGGACCGGGGTCGAGCCGTGTTCGACGTGGAGCCAGCCGACGCCGTGCTTCTTGGCCAGGTTCCCGGCGATCGCCGCGTGCCGGTAGAACCGGGTGTGCGTCATCAGCACCGTGTCCGGCCCGAGGTGGTCCCGGACCAGACGCCGGAACCCGGGGCGGGGCATCGGGTACAGCGGCACCGGCTGCAGCGCGGGCCAGCGGATCACCGTCCACCGGTCACCGAGCACCTCCCGACCGGGAGAGGCGCCGACCTCCGAGGTCAGCACCGTGATCCGCAGGTCGGGATCGGTGGCGAGCAGGCGCTGGTGCAGCTCGTGGGCGTAGGTCTCGACACCGCCTCGGTGTGGCGGGTAGAAGGCGGGGAGATCGACCAGATGCACAGCCCGACAGTAGAGGTCGACCCGTCCGGGGTGGACGGGAGGTTCCGAATGTGTCGGACACATCCCGCTTCCGTGCGACCCGACGGGCTCCGGCGCCACTCACCGGTGTGACATGAGCTACCTGATGGGTGTGGCGGCGCCATACCGTCTCGGCAACAGGCTCGGGACAGTGCATCCCGGTGCCGGCTCCCCGGGGTATTGCCGGTACGGTCCCGCTGGAGCGGTGTCCTGGGGGGATTCGGGGGTCGTCCTGGGCTGCTGGAGCGGCGGGTGTCCGGGGCGGATGTGTGTCGTGCCCCGGGCGGTACCGCTGAGTGCGGAAGTCCTACGGGGAAGAGATGGTGACGGATCTGCTGCTGCTGGTCCCCGCTCTGGTCGTGGTCGCGGCGCCCGGAACGGCGCTGTTGTTCGCCCTCGGCTGGGCGCGGCCGTTCCACGTCGCGGCCCTGGCGCCGGCGGCGACCGTGGGTGTCGCCCTGGCCGTCTCGACGGTGTGTGGGCTGCTCGGTCTGCGTTTCGGCCTGGTGAGCCTCGCGGTGGTGACGCTGCTGCTGGTGGCGCTCGGGTTGCCGCGGGTGCTGCGGGACCGGCGACGTCGGTCCGGTGAGGTCGTTCGGCGCCGCAGGGTCCTGGTGGGACGGCAGCGTTGGGCGGTCCTGACCGGGGTGGTGCTGCTGGCCGTGGCGACCGGGTACGGAGCGTGGTCGTGGCTGGCGGGCCTGGGCTGGTCGCTGCACACCGAGCCCCAGGAGCACGACACGATCGTGCACACCGTGCTGACCGCCTACATCCAGCACACCGGTGAGGCCGCGCCCTGGGAGCTGCTCCCGGTCGACCTGTTGGACGGTGACCCGGTCCAGTTCTACCCGGCCGGGTTCCACCTGCTCGCCGCCGTGGTCGGCGCGATCGCCGGGGACCCGGTGGCGGGTCTGAACGCGGTCACCGTGGTCCTGCTGGTCGGTGGCCTGGTCGCGTCGGTCGGTTCCCTGGCGTACCTGGCGGCCCGGCAGGCCCGCCTCGGTCGTGGTGGTGGGCTGCTCGCCGCCGGGGTCGCCGCGGCCGTCGCGGTCGGGTTGTACCGGCCCGTGTTCGCCCTGGCGCACGACGGCGGCATCCTGGCCAACGCCGCCTCGCTGGTGCTGACCCCGGGTGTGCTGGCGGGCCTGCTGGCCCTGGAGCGCCGGTCCTGGGGGCTGGCCGTGGTGTCCGGTGTCAGCCTCGCCGGCCTGCTGGCGCTGCACCCGAGTGCCGCGGTGAGCGTCGGGGTCACCCTGCTGGCCTGGTGGGTGGGTGCCGCCCTGCTGCGGGGCGGGTTGCGCCGGATCGGTGCCCAGCTGCTGCCGCTCGTGCTCGTCGGTGGGGTGACCGCGGTGGTCGCGCTGCCCCTGGTGCTGCAGGTGGTCGGGGTGGGTGGCAAGGTCACCGCCTTCGCTCCGGACATCGCGCCGCACGAGCTGGACACGGCGCTGGCCAAGACCCTGCTCATGCGCTACGACGGCTACAGCCCCTTCCACCAGGAGCTCTACCAGGTCGCGGCCGGGGTGGTGATCCTGTTCGGGGCGGCCGCCGTCGCGGTCACCGTGCGGGCGTGGGGGGCGCTCACGGCGTGGCTGGCCTGGGTCGCGGTCACCGTGGCCGCCTTCGTCTCGCCCGGGGAGGGCCCCGAGGCGGTGATCACCGGGTTCTACTACCACGCGCAGCTGCGGGTGTGGTCGCACGTGTCGCTGCTCGGCGCGGTGCTCGCCGGGGTGGGTGCGGTGCTGGGAACCGCCCTGCTGGTGCGCCTGGTGCGGCGCCTGCCGGTGGCCCGGCCGCTGCCCACCTGGGCCACGGTGACCGGGGTGGTTCTGGTCCTGGCGGGCGGCTACCTGCTCGGCCCGGGGGTCGAGTACGCGCGGACCGACGAGTACATGGTGGCCAGCCGGTACGCACGCCCGGACTTCGTGCGGGTGTCGGAGGACGACAAGCGGGCCGCCGAGTGGTTGTCCCGGCGGGTGCGGCCGGGGGAGCGGGTGTTGAACTCGGCGAACGACGGGTCGGTCCACCTGTACGTCGAGTACGGCATTCCGGTGGTCAACGTGTCGTCCATCGGGACGGAGCAGGCGCCGTACACGGTGCGGCTGTTGAGCGGGTTCAACCGCTACCCCGAGGACCCGGAGATCCGGCGGATCCTGCTGGAGCAGAACGTGGGCTGGGTCTACGTCGACTCCGCGGCACCGCTGATCGGGTCGGGTGGGGCGACGTGGATCGAGGGGCCGCTGTACGACCTCGCGCCCGGGCTGCAGGACCTGGACGGGCTGCCCGGGCTGGAGCTGGTGTTCCGTAGCGGCACGGTGTCCGTCTACCGGTTGGACCTGGACCGGATCAGTCAGATGTGAACCGGATGAATCGGATGTGAAGTGGGGCGGGATCGGACTTCTCCGATCTCGCCCCATTGCGTTCCGTGATCGTTCCGATAGCCCTTCGTGATCACCCTTTTCGGTGGTGGGTGAACGCTTCCGTCGGTGCGGCTCACGTGGTGTGCACGGAAGATCACGCGGCCCGGTGCGTAGGCTCGAAAACCCATCGGTACGCTGGGCGCTTGTGAGCTTCGCAGGCTACGACCTGATCGTCGTCGGTTCTGGTTTCTTCGGCCTGACCATCGCCGAGCGCACCGCCACGCAGCTCGACAAGCGCGTGCTGGTGCTGGAGCGCCGTGCCCACATCGGCGGTAACGCGTACTCCGAGCCGGAGCCGGAAACCGGTATCGAGGTGCACAAGTACGGTGCGCACCTGTTCCACACGTCCAACAAGCGGGTGTGGGAATACGTCAACCAGTTCACCGAGTTCACCAACTACCAGCACCGGGTGTTCACGATCTACCAGGGTCGCGTTTACCCGCTGCCGATCAATCTCGCGACGATCTGCGAGTACTTCGGTCGCTACATGACGCCCGACGAGGCGCGCGCCCTGGTGAAGGAGCAGGCGGGCGAGTTCGACAGCGCCCAGGCCGCGAACCTCGAGGAGAAGGCGATCTCGCTGATCGGTCGTCCGCTCTACGAGGCGTTCATCCGCGGTTACACCAAGAAGCAGTGGCAGACCGACCCGAAGGAGCTGCCGGCCAACATCATCACGCGGCTCCCGGTCCGGTACAACTTCGACAACCGCTACTTCAACGACACCTACGAGGGTCTTCCGGTCGACGGCTACACCGCCTGGCTGGAGCGGATGGCGAACCACCCGAACATCGAGGTGCGGCTGAACACCGACTTCTTCGATGTTCGGGACGAGATCCCGGCCGGGACGCCGATCGTCTACACCGGCCCGCTGGACAAGTATTTCGACTACAGCGAGGGTGAGCTGGGCTGGCGCACCCTGGACTTCGAGACCGAGGTCCTGCCGGTGCACGATTTCCAGGGCACCTCGGTGATGAACTACGCCGACGAGGACGTGCCCTACACCCGGATCCACGAGTTCCGGCACTTCCACCCGGAGCGGGAGGACCGGTACCCGAAGGACAAGACCGTCGTGGTCCGGGAGTACTCGCGTTTCGCGAAGCGGGACGACGAGCCCTACTACCCGATCAACACCCCGGAGGACCGGGCGAAGCTGGAGCGCTACCGCGAACTGGCCCGCAAGGAGGCCCGCGAGCGCAACGTGCTCTTCGGCGGTCGCCTGGGTACTTACAAGTACCTGGACATGCACATGGCGATCGGGTCGGCGCTGACCATGTTCGACAACAAGATCGCCCCGTACTTCACCGAGGGTCGTGCTCTCGACGGCTCGCTGGAGGACTGATTCGTGACCGAGCACGCAGGGACTGCGCAGGAGCAGGGCGTCCCGGACACCAAAGTGAGTGACACGTCGTCGGTGCGCACCCGCAAGGACAACGGGGGCGTACCCGCCAACCGTGTGTTGCAGCGGGTGATCTTCCCGCGGGACGACGACCCGTTGGACGTCCGGCCGCTGTACATCGACGAGCCCGAGACGATGTTCGGCCGCTGCCACGTCACCTCGCGCCGCTCGGTCAGCGTGCCGCCGTCGTCCAAGATCTCCTTCTCCACCTACTTCAACGCGTTCCCCGCCAGCTACTGGAAGCGGTGGACGCGGGTGGGCGAGGTCGTGCTGCGGCTGCTGGCCCGCGGCGACGGGCGCATCGACGTCTACCGGTCCAAGATCAACGCGGACGTGGTGCACCTGCAGGGCAAGGCGGTGCACAGCACGCGGAGCTGGACCCTGGTCGAGTTCCGGATCTCGCTGCAGCCGTTCGAGGATGGCGGCTGGATCTGGTTCGACGTGTTCACCGGCGACTCCAACCTGGAGATCAAGGACGTCGCGTGGATCACCGAACAGGACCTGCCCACGCAGTCGCTCGCGGTGGGCATGTGCACCATCCGTCCCACCGACTGCGTGATCGCGCTGCAGGCGCTGGGTGAGGACCCGGCGGTGCTGGACGTGGTCAAGAAGGTCTTCGTGATCGACCAGGGCACCGCCCGGGTGCGGGAGACCGAGGGCTTCGAGGAGGCCAAGGCCCGGCTCGGCGACCGGCTGGTGGTCATCGAACAGGCCAACCTCGGTGGGTCCGGCGGTTTCACCCGCGCGCTGTACGAGGCGGTGCAGAACACCGACTGCGATCAGGTGATGCTGCTCGACGACGACGTGCGTCTGGAGCCGGACAGCGTGCTGCGGTCCAACGCCTTCGCCCGGGCCGCCAGCCACCCGGTCATCGTCGGTGGCCAGATGCTGAACCTGCAGGCGCGGGCGCGGCTGCACAGCATGGGTGAGGTCGTCGACCTCAAGGAGTGCTTCTGGCGTCCGGCGCCCGGAGCGGTCACCGACCACGACTTCGGCAAGGAGAACCTGCGGGAGACCGAGGAGCTGCACCGCCGTATCAACGCCACCTACAACGGGTGGTGGATGTGCACCTTCCCGCGTGAGGTGATCGAGCGGGTCGGTCTGCCGCTGCCGCTGTTCATCAAGTGGGACGACGCCGAGTACTCGCTGCGGGCCGGGGAGCAGGGCTACCCGACGGTCACGCTGCCGGGTGCGGCGATCTGGCACATGCCGTGGACGGACAAGGACGACGCCACTGACTGGACGGCGTACTTCCACGTCCGGAACCGGCTGATCATGGCCGCCCTGCACAGTCCGTACGACGTGCGGACCACCCTGCTCAAGCAGGGTCTGAAGCTCTCCCTGCGGCACCTGTTCTCCATGGAGTACTCCACGGTGGCGGTGCAGCAGAAGGCGATCGAGGACTTCCTGGCCGGGCCGGACCGGCTGTTCGAGTCGCTGCGCACCGCCCGCCCCGAGGTGCTGGAGCTGCGCAAGGGCTACGACGACGCCAAGATCCTGCCCTCGGCCCGGCAGTTCCCGCCGCCGAGCCTCGACCCGGTCAAGGCGGAGGCGCTGCTCAAGCCGCCGGTGAACCCGGTGGTGATCGCGGCCCGGGCGGCGAAGTCCCTGGTGCACCACCTGCGGGCTCCCGACCCCGAGGCGATGCACCGGCCGCAGATCAACGTCTCCGCCCAGGCGGGCCGTTGGTTCCTGCTGGGGGCGCTGGACAGCGCGACGGTGTCCAACGCCGACGGCAGTGGTGTGGCGTTCCGGCGCCGCGACCCGAAGATCTTCCGGGAGTTGATGACCCGGGCGATCCAGAACCACCGGCGGCTGGTCAAGGAGTGGCCGCGGTTGCAGCGGCAGTACCGCCAGGCTCTGCCGGAGCTGACCAGCTTCGAGTCCTGGAAGCGGGTGTTCGAGGACTGACGCCTTGCCCGGTGTCGTACTCAGACGAGACGTGCGCCCGGTCGTCCTACCCGGACGGCCGGGCGTCGTCGTTGGTGGCCCTTTTTGCCCTTTTCGTACCGGTGAGTGACCGGGGTGTCACGAGTGGTGATGGTCACAGATCACCGGCAGGATCACGGTTTCCGGGAAAACAGGGGTGGGAGGACACCTCAGTGGAGAACAGCGCACGACAGGAGATGACCGTCCCCGAGGGCGACGCCGCTCCGATGTCGACCGAGGCCCGGGTGCTGTGTGCCGTGCAGCGCGGCCTGGCCGCTCCGCCGGTGGTCGCCGCCGCGCGCGGTCTGTCGCTGTTCGGCGAGCACGCCGGTGGCTGGCTCGCCGCCGGGATGGTGGGGGCGCTGGTCGACCGACGCCGACGCCGGGAGTGGTTGACCGCCACCGCCGGCGTGGCCGCCGCGCACGCCGCGTCGATCGCGGTCAAGCGGGTGGTGCGTCGTCGCCGCCCCGAGCACCCGGAGATCCGGGTGTTGGCCGGCACGCCGAGCCGGTTGAGCTTCCCGTCCTCGCACGCCACGTCCACCACCGCTGCGGCGGTGTTGTTCGGGGCGTTGCTCGGTCGTCGGCTGACCCCGGTCCTGGTGCCGCCGATGCTGGTCAGCCGCCTGGTGTTGGGGGTGCACTACCCGACCGACGTCGTGGCCGGTTCGGCGCTGGGCGCGGCGGTGGCCGTCGGGGTGCGGCGCTGGTTGCGCAGGAGGGAGAACCGCGAATGAGCAGATCCGGATCGGACATCGGGCTTTCGGAAGCCAGCGACCGGGTGGTGGGGGACGACACCGGTGCCGGCCTGAGTGCCGATGCCGTTCCGGAGCAGGTCGGTGCCTCGAGGGTGACGGCGTCCCCTCCGACGACCACCGGCCCGGTGCGCATGCTGGTCGGTCTGGCCCGGGCGGTCCGGCCGCGGCAGTGGGTGAAGAACGTCCTGGTGCTGGCCGCGCCGTTCGCGGCGGCCCAGATGAACAACCCCGAGGTGCTCCGCGACTCGCTGATCGCGTTCGTGGCGTTCTCCGTCGCCGCGTCGGGCATCTACCTGGTCAACGACAGCAAGGACGTCGAGGCGGACCGGGCGCATCCGGTGAAGCGGCACCGGCCGATCGCGGCGGGGATCGTGCCGGTGCCGGTGGCCTGGACCGCGGCGGGGGTGCTGTTGGTGGGTGCCCTGGGCCTGTCGTTCCTGGCCCGGCTCGACCTGGTGGCGGTCATCCTCGTCTACGAGGTGGTGCAGCTCGGGTACTGCTTCGGGCTCAAGCACCAGCCGGTGGTCGACCTGTGCATCGTGGCCTCGGGGTTCCTGATGCGGGCCGTCGCCGGGGGTGCTGCGGCGGGGATCCACCTGTCGCAGTGGTTCCTGCTGGTCACGGCGTTCGGCTCGCTGTTCATGGTGGCGGGCAAGCGGTACGCCGAGATCCGGCTGGCCGAGAAGACCGGGGCGAAGATCCGCAGGTCGTTGGAGGGCTACACCGCCAGCTACCTGCGGTTCGTGTGGGCGCTGTCCGCGGCTGTGGTGATCATGACCTACGGTCTGTGGGCGTTCGAGATCAACGCCAGGTCCGGCTCGGTCTGGTCGGTGATCTCCATGGTGCCCTTCGTGGTCGCCGTGCTCCGCTACGCCGTCGACGTGGACCAGGCGCGGGCCGGTGAGCCGGAGGAGATCGTGCTGCGGGACCGGGTGCTGCAGATCCTGGGTCTGTTCTGGGCGGTCTCGCTGGTGCTGGCCTTCTATCTGTAGGTCCGTGCTGCAGGTTCGTTCGGCGCTCGGGGCCAGGCGTTCCGGCCCCGGCCACCCAGGGTGGCCCGGACGGCCGGGGCCGGAACGCCGGTGGTGCCGGTCAGATCGGCAGTCGGCGGAAGATCGCCCGGGGCAGGTGCCGCAGCACGGACATCACCCAGCGCAGCGGGGCCGGCGCCCACACCAGCTCGCGCCGCCGGTGCACCGCGTCCACCACGATGTCGGCCACCTGCTGGGGGGTCACGGACAGCGGAGCCGGCGTGAGGCCCTCGGTCATCCTCGTGTGCACGAACCCCGGGCGCACCACGCAGACCCGCACGCCGGACGGGCGCAGCGCCTCGGTCAGGCCGGTGTAGAAGGCGTCCATGCCGGCCTTGGTGGAGCCGTAGACGAAGTTGCTGCGGCGGGCCCGCTCCCCGGCCACGGAGGACAGGGCGACGAGGGTGCCGTGGCCCTGCCGGCGCAACCGGGCGGCCAGCGCGACACCGGTGGTCACCGCGGCCACGTAGTTCACCTCGGCCAGCTCCCGGGCCGCCTCCACGTCGGTCCAGGCCCGCTCCTGGTCGCCGAGCACGCCGAACGCCACCACGGTGACGTCGATGTCGCCCTCGGCGAAGGCCTTCTCCACCACCTCGGTGTGCGTCTCCGGGCGGCGGGCGTCGAACGGCAGGGTGGTCACCGTGCAGCCCTTGGCGCGCAGCCGCTCGGCCGCGGCGTCCAGCCGCTCCGAGGGACGGGCGGCGAGCACCACGCGCAGCGGACGCCGGGCCGCGTACTTCTCGGCGACGGCCAGGCCGATCTCCGACGTGCCACCGAGCACCAACAGGGACTGGGGGTTGCCAACCGCGTCGATCACAGCTTCAGCCTTCGGGAGAGGTCGGAGTTGAACACGCCGTGCGGGTCGACGGAGGCCCGCACCTTCTGCCACTCGTCGAGCCGCGGGTACATGGCCCGCAGGGCCTCGGGGGTGAGCCGGGAGTCCTTGGCCAGGTAGATCCGGCCGCCCGCCTCCAGGACCAGCTCGTCCAGCCGGTCCAGCAGTTCGGCCAGCCCGGGGCCGACCGGGATGTCCACCGCCAGGGTCCAGCCGGGGGTGGGGAAGGACAGCATGCCCCGGTTGCCGGCACCGAACCGTTTGAGCACGTTCAGGAAGGACACGTGCCCGGAGGAGGAGATCATCTCCATGCTGCGGCGCACCACGTCCTCGGCGCCGTAGGGCACCACGAACTGGTACTGCAGGAAGCCGCGCGGCCCGTAGACCCGGTTCCACTCGGCGACGATGTCCAGCGGGTGGAAGAACTGGGTGATGTTCTGGACCTCGCCGCGCCGCTCCCGGGGGGCCTTCCGGTACCACAGCTCGTTGAAAGCGCCGATGGTCAGCCGGTTGAGCAGCCCGGACGGGAAGATCGGCGGCATGGTGGCCAGCTGCGGTGCGTCGAACTTGAGCGGGTTGCGGCGCAGCCGCCGGGGCAGGTCGTCGACCTTGGCCGACCAGCCGCGGGTGAGCACCGCCCGCCCCATCCGGGCGCCGGTGGACACCGAGTCGAACCAGGCCACCGAGTAGGTGTACTGGTCGTCGTTCGCGGTGAGCCGGGCCATGAGGTCGTCCAGGTCCCGGGTGCGTTCGGTGTCGACCAGGAAGTAGGCCGTCTCGGTCCGCTGCAGCCGGATGGTGGCGCGCAGCACGATGCCGGTCAGGCCCATCCCGCCGACGGTGGCCCAGAACAGGTCGGACTCGGGTCCGTCCGGGGTGAGGGTGCGTACCTGCCCGTCCGCGGTGAGCAGCTCCATGGACAGCACGTGGTTGCCGAAGCTGCCCTCGACGTGGTGGTTCTTGCCGTGGATGTCCGCCGCGATCGCCCCACCGACGGTGACCTGGCGGGTGCCGGGCAGGACGGGGATCCACAGTCCGAACGGCAGCAGGCGTCGCATGAGGGTGTCCAGGCTGACCCCGGCGTCCACCTCGACCACCGCGGCGTCCACGTCGATGCGGTGGATGCGGTTCAGGCCGGTCATGTCGACGACGAGACCGCCCGCGTTCTGTGCCGCGTCGCCGTAGCTGCGGCCCAGGCCCCGGGGGATCACTCCCCGCTCGCCGGCGCCGCGCACGGCGTCGACCACGTCCTCGACTCCGGTGTGCTGTACGACGCGGGCGGTGGTCGGCGCTGTTCGGCCCCATCCCGTCAGGGTGCGGATGGCTTCCCTCGCTCGCTCCACCGTGCCGAGCTTATCCACCGGGGGTCCGGGGGGTTTCGGGCACTCCGGCCCTGCTCACCGGTGGGTGGGATCGGACCGGCCGTGTCCCCGGCGGGCACCGGGCAGGTGGGGGAGGTGGTGCGTTACCGTCGTGCGGGTGCGTGCGGCCGGTGCGTGCCGCGTCCTGGTCCCGTGCGAGGAGCCGTGCTGCCGTGAACCGATCCGACGCCGTGCTGACGGTGACGTTCGTGGCGCGCGCCGGGGAGCTTCCCGTGGTGTGGCGATGACCGCTGCGGGGACGTCCGGTGGCGCGGTGGAGCAGACCGTGGACCGGTCGGGCGGGCCGGAGGGCGGGGCCGGTCGGCAGCCGGGGCTGCTCACCCAGCTGGTGCGGTTCGTCCTGGTCGGCGGGTTCTCCGCCGTGGTGGACTACGGCAGCTACCAGCTGTTGCTGTTCCTGGGCACCTGGGTGCACCTGGCCAAGGCGCTCAGCTTCGTCGCCGGGACCACCACCGCCTACCTGTTGAACCGGCGTTGGACGTTCAACGCCTCGGGCGGGGCGGGCCGGCTGGGCGCGTTCATGCTGCTCTACACCGTGACGTTCTTCGTCAACATCGGGATGAACGCGTGGGCGCTGAGCCTGCTGCCGGAGGGCCCGTGGCGGGTGACCCTGGCCTGGATCGTCGCCCAGGGCACCGCGACCACGATCAACTTCGTGGTGCTGCGGCTCGTCGTCTTCCGCGAGCCGGCGCGGCCCGCACGGACCTCACCGCCCTCGTCCTGACCGGGGTCCGGCTCCGGGGGCGGGTGTGTGGTGGTGCGGGGGTCAGTGCCCCGCGGTGTTGCCGTAGACCTGGGCGGTGACGGACAGGGAGCTGACCAGCGCGGTGGCCACGTGCGCGAAGTTCACCACCACCGTGGTGCCGTCGACCGTGGGAATGGGCTGGGTGGCTCCGTTCTCCATCAGCGAGGGCAGGTTCGCGGTCAGCTCGTCCGCGTCCTGCTCGTTCATGGCGATCCAGATCGGTTCGCCGCCGCCGGTCAGGTGCAGTACCAGGGCACGTCGTGTCGAGCTCATGCCCGCAGCACACCAGGGGGCTGGGCCCGGTGCCAGGAGGTTTCACCGTCGGCGGATGCTTTTCCGCCTCTCGGGGCATCCTGCTCGCGCATTCGTCACCCCGGCTCCGGACCCATGACGGTCCGGGCGCCCTACCGGCGACGTCGTCGTCTCCCACGGCGGCACAGGACGCGGGCCGGGCGGTGCCACCACCGGCGGCGGGGTTGGGCGGGTGGATCCCAGGCGGCGCCGAGGCAGATGCCGATCAGGGCGGCCACCAGCAGTGTCGGCAGGGCGTCGAACAGGTCCGGGAGCATGTCGGTCACCAGGCCTGCCGGTAGCCGAGGGCCTCGGCGTACAGGCGGCGGCGCAGCTCCCGCACGGTGAGCGTGCCGGCGGCCGCCCGGTGCCGGGGCGGGCGGGAACGGAGCAGTCGGTGCCGGGCCCGGCGTGTCCGCGCCCGGGGTGTGGCCCGCAGCAGCGGAGTCAGGGCGGGCAGGGTCAGCAGCAACGTGCCGCCGACGACCAACAGCAGGCCCAGCACCACCAGGTCCGTCAGGCCGATCATCGGGCACCACCGGAGACGACGTCGTCCTGCTGGGTTGCCTCCCCGGCCGGGACGCCGGGCCAGCGCAGCTCGATCTCGCACAGGCGCCGGGTCTTGTGGACACCGGTGTCGTCCATGCGCCACAGCACCACCCGCCACCGCCCGGCGGGTGCCTGCTGCCGTGTCAGGTAGTCCTCGGCGCACAGCCGGGCGAAGGCCTCCGGGCCGGGCCCGATGTAGGGGCCGTGGTCGTCGACCCGTTCGGTGTGCGGGGCACCGCGTCGGCCGCGCTCGTCGACGGGCACGTACTCCAGCAGGTGCCAGTAGGTCCACCACCTCATCGCCGACCCCTGGCACCGATCACGACGTCGTCCACCGGCAACGCCAGTAGTGCCTCTGCCTCCAGTGCGGCTGCCAGGTGTGGCATCCGGACCGTCGGCGTGTCCTGCTCCACCGCGTACTGCCGTACCCGGGCAGCCCGGGAGTGATGCTGCGTAGCAGTGGTGGGACCAGGCCGGGGCATGAGCTTCGGTTTCCGGAGCGGCTTGGTGTCGCTCCGGCTGCTCGACCCACATCCCCGGCCTCGTGCCGATCGCCACACCCCGAAGCAGCCAGCCAGGAACGCCAGTACCAGCAGCGCCAGCACTCTCAGCAGGCTCATGACCCCTCCCCAGGCCATCTCG
>DATCJU010000092.1:0-15290 GCA_036562635.1 Pseudonocardiaceae bacterium | reverse complement strand
GTCCCGTACAGTGGTTGGCGGTTCCACCGAAGACCGCTGGTCTCCGCCTGCCCCGTTGCCGGGAAGGGCGGACGAAGGTCCCGCGAGGGGCGGGCGACCTGCGCAGGAGGGACGAGGTAAGACCGACGTGCGGCGAGCGTCGTGCTCCGCCGTCTCCGGTATTCGCCCCGTGCCGCGTCCTGCGCGCCGGGGCGTTCGTCGTTCCTGGGTCCTTCACCTCCTCGGTCTGCGGTTGGCGATCCACCCGCTCACCACGAGGCCGGCCCTCTGGCCAGCCCGTGCCTCGCGCGTGTCCTGCGGACACAGGGCACGCCATCGGAAAGTGGAGAGGAGGCGACCATGGCGAAGCCCGAGAAGGTGCAGGTCGTCGCCGAGCTCACGGAGAAGTTCCGGGCCAGCTCGGCCGCGGTGGTCACCGAGTACCGCGGGCTCACCATGGCGCAGCTGACGGAGCTGCGTCGCGCCCTCGGCAAGGGCGCCACGTACACCGTCGCGAAGAACACGCTGGCCAAGCGCGCCGCCGTCGAGGCGGGCTTCGAGGGTCTCGAGGACCTGTTCACGGGGCCCACCGCCGTCACCTTCGTCACGGGTGAGCCGGTCGAGGCCGCGAAGGCTCTGCGCAACTTCGCGAAGGAGAACAAGGCCCTCGTCATCAAGGGCGGCTACATGGACGGCCGTCCGCTGTCCGTCGACGAGGTCAACAAGATCGCGGACCTGGAGTCCCGCGAGGTGCTGCTCGCCAAGCTGGCGGGCGCAATGAAGGGCAACCTGGCCAAGGCCGCCGGCCTGTTCCAGGCTCCGGCCAGCCAGATCGCCCGCCTGGCCGCCGCGCTGCAGGAGAAGCGCAGCGGCGAGGGCGCCGGCGAGTCCGCCGAGAGCTGATCACCCCGAAAACCCGTGCGCTCCTGCGGGGGCGCGGCAAGCGAGGAAGGAACCGCCACCATGGCGAAGCTGAGCACCGAGGAGCTGCTCGACGCGTTCAAGGAGATGACCCTCCTCGAGCTGTCCGAGTTCGTGAAGAAGTTCGAGGAGACCTTCGAGGTCACCGCTGCTGCTCCGGTGGCCGCCGTCGCCGCCGTGCCGGGCGCTGCTGCCGCCCCGGCCGAGGCCGCTGAGGAGAAGGACGAGTTCGACGTCATCCTCGAGGCCGCCGGCGACAAGAAGATCCAGGTCATCAAGGTCGTCCGCGAGGTCGTCTCCGGCCTGGGCCTGAAGGAGGCCAAGGAGATGGTCGAGGGCGCCCCGAAGCCGGTCCTGGAGAAGGTCAGCAAGGAGCAGGCGCAGGCCGCCAAGGAGAAGCTGGAGGCCGCCGGCGCCAAGGTCACCGTCAAGTGATCTTCGCGTAAACGCGCTTTCGCGGGGCGGGCACCCAACCGGGTGTCCGCCCCGTTCTCTTTCACCGTCCCGTTGCTTTTCCGGTGATCCACTCCTGGTGAATCGTTTCCGTCCGGTCTCCTCCGCCCAGTTCATCCGTCGCCGGCAGGAATGGTGGCGCGTTTGTGACTGAGAAGTAACTCACAGGGGTGATGCTCGTTGTGCGGAGTGTCACTTGTCGCGCGGCCTGCCGTTGGGGAGGGGGCCACATGGGTGTCGAGGTGGTCGTCGAGGGGCTGACGAAGTCCTTCGGTAAGCAGACCATCTGGCAGGATGTCACGCTCACGTTGCCACCAGGTGAGATCAGCGTTCTGCTCGGCCCGTCCGGAACCGGGAAGTCGGTTTTCCTCAAGTCGCTGGTCGGACTGCTCCGACCCGACGCCGGCCGCATCCTGATCAACGGTGTGGATATCGCCCGTTGCTCCGAACGCGAGCTCTACGAGGTGCGGAAGCTCTTCGGCGTGCTGTTCCAGGACGGCGCGCTGTTCGGCTCCATGAACATCTTCGACAACATCGCGTTCCCGCTGCGGGAACACACCCGCAAGAGCGAGAGCGAGATCCGCCGGATCGTGCTGGAGAAGATGGAGATGGTCGGCCTCATCGGGGCCGAACGCAAACTCCCCGGCGAGATCTCCGGTGGGATGCGGAAACGTGCCGGACTGGCCCGGGCACTCGTGCTCGACCCGGAGATCATCCTCTTCGACGAGCCGGACTCCGGACTCGACCCGGTCCGGGTGGCCTACCTCAACCAGCTCATCGTCGACCTCAACGCGCAGATCGACGCGACGTTCCTGATCGTCACCCACGACATCGGCACCGCACGGACCGTCCCGGACAACATCGGCATGCTCTTCCGTCGGAACCTGGTGATGTTCGGGCCGCGCGAGGTGCTGCTCACCTCCACCGAGCCGGTCGTCGAGCAGTTCCTCAACGGCCGTCGGCAGGGCCCCATCGGGATGAGCGAGGAGAAGGACGCCGCGCAGGCCGCCGCCGAGCTGGCCGAGCTCGAGGCCAGGGGCGGGGTCGACATCCCCGGGGCCGGCCCCAAGGGCGGTGGTGGCACCGGGATCGTGCCGCAGCTCGACCCCTCGCCGGGCCTGCCGGTGCGCAAGGCGGTGCAGCGGCGCAAGGACCGGGTGATGCGCATCCTGCACACCCTGCCCGCCCCCGCGCAGGCCGCCATCCTCGACAGCCTCACTCCGGAGGAGAAGGCCCGTTACGGCGTGGGCCACCACGGTACGCCCGTGCCCACGCCCACCCCCTACCCGCGGTCGGCGTCCGGTCCGCAGCCGATGCCCCGGCCCGCGCCGGCCCCGGCCGGTCGGGCGCCGGTGGTCGAGACGCAGCAGGTACCCAAGGCCGGGAGCGACGACCCCACGGAGCGGATCGACGAGCAGGCGAACGGCCCGACCGGCCGTGGGGGCTGGCGGCGCCTGTTCGGAGGGGGACGCCGGTGACCGCGACGACCGGACGGACGCCCGGTGGTCCTCGGCGGAGCCGTCCCCTGCCCGGTGTCGGCGCGCTGCGGGAGACGGGCAAGCTGTTCGCCCTGGTGCTGGACACCACCCGGATGATGTTCCGGCGCCCCTTCCAGTGGCGTGAGTTCATCCAGCAGTGCTGGTTCATCGCCAGCGTGACGATCCTGCCCACCGCGTTGGTGGCCATCCCGTTCGGCGCCATCATCGCGCTGCAGCTCGGCTCGCTGACCCGGCAGATCGGGGCGCAGTCGTTCACCGGCGCGGCCAGCGTGCTGGCCGTCATCCAGCAGGCCAGTCCGATCGTGACCGCGCTGCTCATCGCCGGTGCCGGGGGATCGGCCATCTGCGCCGACCTGGGTGCGCGCAAGATCCGCGACGAGATCGACGCCATGGAGGTGCTGGGCATCTCGCCGATCCAGCGCCTGGTGGTGCCCAGGGTGCTGGCCGCCATGGTGGTGGCCCTGCTGCTCAACGGCATGGTCAGCGTCGTCGGGGTGCTCGGCGGCTACTTCTTCAACGTGGTCATGCAGGGCGGCACACCCGGCGCCTACCTGGCCAGCTTCTCCGCCCTCGCCCAGCTGCCCGACCTGTGGATCAGCGAGATCAAGGCAGTGATCTTCGGCTACCTGGCGGGTGTGGTGGCCGCCTACCGCGGACTCAACCCCGCCGGTGGACCCAAGGGCGTCGGTGACGCGGTCAACCAGTCCGTGGTCATCACGTTCCTGCTGCTGTTCTTCGTGAACTTCGTGTTGACCGCGCTCTACCTGCAGCTCGTCCCACCGAAGGGGATGTGACCGTGAGCAGGGGCACCGAACGTGTGAAGCGTATGGCGAACCGGCCGCTGCAGGCCCTGGACGGCCTCGGCGACCAGATGTCGTTCTACCTGCGCTCCCTGGGCTGGATACCCCGGGCGCTGCGCCGGTACCGCCGTGAGGTGTTGCGCCTGCTCACCGAGGTCAGCTTCGGCAGCGGCGCCCTGGCCGTGATCGGCGGCACCATCGGCGTGATGATCGGCCTGACCCTGTTCACCGGCACCGTGGTCGGTCTGCAGGGGTACGCCGCACTCGACCAGCTCGGCACCTCGGCGTTCGCCGGGTTCGTCTCCGCCTACCTCAACACCCGGGAGATCGCCCCGCTGGTGGCCGGACTCGCCCTGTCGGCCACCGTCGGTTCCGGCTTCACCGCCCAGCTCGGCGCCATGCGGATCTCCGAGGAGATCGACGCGCTGGAGGTGATGGGCGTACCCAGCCTGCCGTTCCTGGTGACCACCCGGATCATCGCCGGGTTCGTCTCGATCATCCCGCTGTACGTCATCGGGCTGCTGACGTCCTACCTCGCGGCCCGCACCATCACCGTCGACTTCTACGGGCAGTCGGCCGGCACCTACGACCACTACTTCAACCTGTTCCTCCCCCCGGAGGACGTGCTGTGGTCGTTCGGCAAGGTGCTGGTCTTCAGCGTGGTGATCATTCTGACCCACTGCTACTACGGCTACCGGGCCAGCGGGGGCCCGGCCGGCGTGGGTGTGGCGGTCGGCCGGGCGGTGCGGACCGCCATGGTGACCACCGCCGTCCTCGACTTCTTCCTCAGCCTCGCCATCTGGGGCACCACGACCACCGTGAGGATCGCCGGATGAGCGCACGGACCGTGATCAGCACTGTGCGGCGTCGCCTCCTCGGCGTCGCGTTGCTCACCGTGATCGTCCTGTTCCTGTGGTTGACCGTGGCGATCTACCAGGGCAGGTTCACCCCGACCGTCACCGTCTCGCTGCGTACCGACCACGTGGGCAACCAGCTGCTGCCCCAGTCCGACGTGAAGGTCCGTGGTCTGGTGGTCGGTGAGGTCCGCGAGATCCGCACGAACGGCGACGGGGCCGTGGTCGTTCTGGACCTGCACCCGGACAAGGTCCACCTCATCCCACGCAACACCACAGCCCGGTTGCTGCCCAAGACCCTGTTCGGCGAGCGCTACGTGGCCCTGGTGCCTCCCGCGGAGCCGGCCGACCGGCCGTTGACCGAGGGCGACGTGATCGAACAGGACCACAGCCCGGCCTCCGTCGAACTGGAGCAGGTGCTCGGTGACCTGATGCCCCTGCTGCAGGCACTGGAACCGGAGCAGCTGGCCAGCACGCTCTCGGCGTTGTCCACCGCACTGGACGGGCGGGGTGAGCAGCTCGGCACGACCCTGGTGCGGCTCGGCGAGTACCTGCGGCAGCTGAACCCCGAGCTGCCCACGCTGACCGAGGACATCGACCGGTTGGCGGACTTCGCCGACACCTACGCCGAGGCCGCGCCCGACCTGCTGCAGGCCCTGGACGACCTGACCGTCACCAGTCGCACCGTCTTCGAGCAGCGCGAGCAGCTGCAGACCATGCTGGGCGAACTGACCACCACCGCCGGTGACCTCCAGGGCTTCCTGGAAGCCAACCGGAACAACCTGATCCGGCTGGCCGACACCAGCCGCCCGACCCTGGAGCTGCTGGCCAAGTACGCCCCCGAGTACCCGTGCCTGCTCAAGGGGCTCGCCGAGTTCACCCCCCGTATCGAGGAGGCGTTCGGCAAGGGCACCAACAAGCCGGGCCTGCACATCACCCTGGAGATCACCGCGAACCGGGGCAAGTATGAGCCCGGCAAGGACACGCCCCGGTACGAGGACAAACGCGGGCCGCGCTGCTACGACTTCGCCGAGCGTCCCGAGCCGTTCCCGCAGTACCCGCCGGACGGACCGATCAAGGACGGCAGCACCGCCCCACCGGCGGCGCGGACCCGGAACGACGGGTTGAACCCACCGCTGTCCGGGATGACGTCGACCAGCCCGGCGGCCACGACCGGGCGCGGAATCTCGCTGCCGAACTCGCCGGCGGAGCAGGAGTTCCTGGCCGCCCTGCTCGCCTCGGCCACCGACATGCGGTTCGACGAGGTGCCGCGCTGGAGCTCGCTGCTGGTCGGCCCCCTATACCGCGGCGCGGAGGTGACACTGCGATGAGGGGAACCGCGTCAGCACTGATCAAGCTGTCCATCTTCGCGGTGGTCACCGTGCTGACCACCGGTGTGCTCGCCATCAGCATCGCCAACCTCGACCTGCGTGACTCGCACGAGTACGCCGCGCGGTTCACCGACGTGACCTCCCTCAACGAGGGCGACGACGTGCGGATCGCCGGCGTGAAGGTGGGCGAGGTACGGCAGATCAGCGTGGTGGACCGGCGACTGGCCGAGGTGCGGTTCACCGTGCGGGCCGACCGTCGCCTGCCGGAGTCGGTGACCGCCACGATCAGGTACCGGAACCTGGTGGGACAGCGGTACATCGCGCTGGAGCCCGGGGCGGGCGATCCGGAGCGGATCCTGCCACCCGGCGGAACCATCCCACTGGAGCGGACCAAACCGGCCCTGGACCTGACCGCGCTGTTCAACGGGTTCAAACCGCTGTTCCAGGCGCTGTCGCCGGAGGACGTCAACAAACTCTCCTACGAGATCATCCAGGTGCTGCAGGGCGAGGGCGGCACCGTCGAGAGCCTGCTGGCGCACACCGCCTCGCTCACCAAGACCATCGCCGAGAAGGACCGGGTGATCGGCGAGGTCATCACGAACCTCAACACCGTGCTGAGCACGGTGAACGAACGTGACGAGCAGCTGAGCGACCTGGTGGTGCAACTGCGGCAGCTGGTCGACGGCCTGGCCGCCGACGCCCAGCCCATCGGTGAGGCGATCACGGCGCTGGACGGGCTGACCGAGGCCACCGCCGGACTGCTCGAGGACGCCAGGGCGCCCCTGAAGCAGGACATCGCCGCGCTGGAGTCGGTGGCCCGGACCCTCGGTGACAACGAGGAACTGGTGGAGGGCGTCCTGCAGCGGATGCCGCACAAGCTGGAGTCGATCGGTCGTACCGCCACCTACGGCTCCTGGTTCAACTTCTTCCTGTGCGAGGGCGCGGGGTCGCTGTCGCTGTCCCCGGTGTTCCAGCAGCCCATCCGGATCGAGGCTCTTCCGGTCAGCCAGCAGAGGTGTCGCCGATGAAGCCGTTCCGTGAACGCAACCCCGTCACCATCGGGGCGGTCGGGGTGACCGTCATCGTCCTCGCCGTGCTGGCCGCGTTCTTCGTCGAGGACCTGCCGATCGTCGGCGGTGGAACCGTCTACCAGGCCCACTTCTCCGAGGCGGCCGGGCTGCGCCCCGAGGACGAGGTGCGGGTGGCCGGGGTGAAGGTGGGCAAGGTCCTCGACGTGGAACTGGAGGGGGACCACGTCCTGGTCACCTTCCGGGTGGACGACGCCTGGGTGGGGGACCAGAGCACCGCGGCCATCAAGATCAAGACGGTGCTGGGGCAGAAGTACCTGGCCCTGGACCCGCAGGGCACCCAGCCCCTGGATCCCGGCCAGCCCATCCCCCGGGAACGCACCCTGGCCCCCTACGACGTCAACCAGGCGCTCGGCGACCTGTCGACCACGGTCCGTCAGATCGACACCGAACAGCTGGCCACCAGCTTCCAGGTGCTCGCCGACGCCCTGCGGGACTCACCGGACGAGGTGCGCGGTGCGTTGGACGGGCTCTCCGCGCTGTCGGAGACCATCGCCTCCCGGGACCAGCAGCTGGCCGAGCTGCTGCGGCACACCAGTCAGCTCAGCACCACGCTCGCCGAGCGCAACGGGGACTTCGAGGAGCTCATCTCCGACGCCAACGTGCTGCTGGGCGAGGTGCGTCGGCGGCGGGACGCCATCGCCTCGCTGCTCACCGGCACCCAGGAGCTGTCCCGTCAGCTCCAGGGCCTGGTCGCCGACAACGCCGAGCAACTGCGTCCCGCACTGGAGCAGCTGGAACGGGTCACCACCGTCCTGCAGCGCAACCAGGAGGAACTCGACCGCAGCCTGGAGCTGATGGCCCCCTTCTACCGGGTGTTCGCCAACACGCTCGGTAACGGGCGTTGGTTCGACGTCTACATCTGTGGGCTGCTCCCACCCTCGGTGGGGCCGATCAACGAGGAGGGCTGCCTGCCCCCGTACGGTTCGAGCAGTGGAGGTGGTCGGTGAACGCGTTCGCCCGCCTCAGCCGCGATCTCACCCGCGCAGTCGCCCTCGCCTGCATCCTGGCCCTGGTCACCGCCGGCGTGGTGTGGTGGGTGCTGCACCGTGCGGCCGGCACCCGCATCACCGCCCACTTCTCCAGTGCGGTCGGCCTCTACGAGGGCTCCGACGTCCGGGTGCTCGGGGTCCGGGTGGGGACGATCGAGCGGGTGCACCCCGAGGGGCGGACCGTCCGGGTGGAGATGGTCGTCGACCCGGAGGTGGACGTACCCGCCGACGTCCAGGCCGTCGTGGTCGCGCCCAGCCTGGTCAGCGACCGGTACGTGCAGCTCACCCCGGTCTACACCGGCGGGCCCAGGATGGCGGACGGGGGGATGATCCCGTTGGAGCGCACCGCGACCCCGGTGGAGCTGGACGAGGTGTACGCCAGCCTGGACGAGCTGGTCACCGCACTGGGGCCGGACGGGGCCAACGCCGAGGGGGCGCTCTCGGACCTGCTCCGGGTCGGTGCGGAGAACCTGCAGGGCAACGGGCAGGCCATGAACGACACCCTGAAGCGGCTCGGCGAGGTGTCCCGCACCCTGGCCGGCAACCGGGAGGACCTGTTCCGCACCGTCGACAACCTGCAGCAGTTCACCTCCATGCTCGCCGCCAACGACACGCAGATGCGTCAGCTGAACGACCAGCTCGCCGAGGTGAACCGGTTCCTGGCCGGTGAACGCGAGGACCTGGGCGCCGCCCTGGCCGAGCTGGCCACCGCGCTGGAGTCGGTCCGGTCCTTCGTCCAGGACAACCGGGAGAAGCTGCACAGCAACGTGGACAAGCTGGCCGAGATCACCCAGGTCCTGGTCGACCAGCGGGCCGCGCTGGCCGAGGTGCTCGACGTGGCGCCCCTGGCCCTGGGCAACCTCAACAACTCCTACAACGCCGCGTCGGGCACCCTCGACACCCGGGCCAACATCAACGAGCTCACCGAGCCGCCGATAGTGCTGATCTGCAAGACGCTGCGGCAGGTCACCCCGAACCAGTTGCCGCAGACACTGGCCGACATCTGCGGCCAGCTCGCCCCGATCGTCGACGGGCTGGTCCCGCTGCCGAGCCTGGCGGAGACGATCAGCGCCCTGCAGCAGGGGAAGCTGCCACGGTTGCCGGTGCCGCTGGCACCGCAGCAGGGACAGGGAGGTCGCTGATGCAGGTGAGGCGAGCACGACGCGGGGTCGCCGCCCTGACCGCGGCGGTGCTGTCCCTGGTGACGCTGTCCGGATGCAGCAGCCTGAGCGAGTTCGGCGGGATCTACGACCTCTCGCTGCCCGGTGGTGCCGATCTCGGTGACCACCCCTACCGGGTGAAGGTGCAGTTCCAGGACGTGCTCGACCTGGTGCCGCAGGCTGCGGTGAAGGTCAACGACGTCACCGTGGGGCGGGTCGAGAAGATCGAGCTCGCCCCGGACGGGTGGTCCGCCGAGGTCACGGTCGCGGTGCACGGCGACGTCCGGTTGCCGGCCAACGCCGAGGCCCGGTTGCGCCAGTCCAGCCTGCTGGGCGAGAAGTTCGTCGAGCTCGCCCCGCCCCAGCGGGAGCCGGCCGTCGGTGAGCTCGCCGAGGGGGCGGTGATCCCCATGGAGCGCACCAACCGCAACCCCGAGGTGGAGGAGGTCCTCGGGGCGCTGGCCATGGTGCTCAACGGGGGTGGGGTCGCCCAGGTGCAGAACATCGCCCAGGAACTGAACGCCGCACTGGAGGGCAACGAGCCCGAGATCCGGGCCCTGCTGGACGATCTCGACCAGCTCGTGGGCACCCTGGACGACCACAAGGGCGAGATCACCCGTGCCCTGGACGGGATCAACCGGTTGGCCGCCACCCTCAGTACGCAGCGGGAACAGATCGCCGACGCCCTGGACGGGCTCGGCCCAGGGCTGGAGGTGCTCACCCAGCAGCGGGAGCAGTTGGTGACGATGTTGGAGTCGCTCGACCGGCTGTCCGCGGTGGCCACGGACGTGGTGAACCGGAGCCGGGACGACCTGGTCGCCGACCTGCGGGCACTCACCCCGACGCTGACCAAGCTCGCCGAGGCCGGGGACAACCTGCCGCGCTCGTTCGAGCTGCTGCTCACCTACCCGTTCCCCGACGAGGCCGTGGACGGGGTCAAGGGCGACTACACGAACCTGTACATCGACCTGGATCTGGATCTGGCCCGGATCCTGGACAACCTGTCCCGTTCCCGGCAGCCGTTGCTGACGTTGCCGGGGCTGAGTGGGAACTCGCTGCCGATCCCGTTGCAGCCGTCCCTGCCCGCGACGGGGGCGACGCAGTCGTCGGGCGGTGGCACCGACCAGCAGACCTCGAACCGGCCCGGCGGGTTGGGTGACCTGCTCGAACCCATCCTGGGGGGTGGCCGCTGATGCTCACCGTGAAGAACCGGATCCAGCTCGGCGCGTTCGTGCTGATCGCCCTGCTCGGTATCAGCTACGTCGGGGCCCAGTACGCCGGGCTGGACCGGCTGGTCGGCCCCCGCGGCTACGTGGTGACCCTGCAGCTCGCCGAGGCCGGTGGCATCTTCACCAACGCCGAGGTGACCTACCGCGGGGTGACGGTGGGCCGGGTGGGTCCGATGCGGCTCACCGAGCAGGGGATCGAGGTGGACCTGGACATCGACCCGTCCGCCCCGCCCATCCCCGCCGACGTGCAGGCCGTGGTGGCCAACCGTTCCGCGGTGGGCGAGCAGTACGTGGACCTGCGCCCCGAGTCGACCGAGGGACCGTTCCTGGAGGACGGGGCGGTCATCCCCCAGGAGCGCACCCAGACCCCGCTCCCGGTGGAGCGGTTGCTGCTGGGCGTGGACCGCTTCGCGAACTCGGTGCCGACGGAGGAGCTGCGCATCGTGCTCGAGGAGCTGGGGACGGCGTTCCGGGGCACCGGTCCGGACCTGCAGGCCCTGCTCGACACGAGCACGGCGTTCACCGACGACGCCATCGAGCATCTGCCGCAGACCCTGAAGCTGATCTCCGACGGCCGCACCGTGCTGCGCACGCAGAACGAGCAGGCCTCGGCGATCACCTCGTTCAGCCGGGACCTGCGGCTGCTGGCCGAGCAGCTGAAGTCCTCGGACGGGGACCTGCGTCGGCTCATCGCCGCGGCCCCGCCGGCGGCCGAGCAGATCACCGGCCTGCTGCGTGAGTCGGGGCCCGGTCTCGGGGTGGTGCTGGCGAACCTGCTCACCACCGCGGACGTGATGGTGACCCGCAGGGACGGCCTGGAGCAGATCCTGGTCACCTACCCGCCGGTGGTGGCCGGTGGGTACACCGTGGTGCCGGGCGACGGCACCGCGCACTTCGGTCTGGCGCTGAACGTCTTCGACCCGCTGCCGTGCACCCGGGGGTACGAGGGCACGCAGCAGCGGCCGGGTAACGACACCTCGGACCGGCCGATGAACCGGCAGGCCTACTGCGCCGAGCCTCCGGGCAGCCCGATCGCGGTGCGCGGCGCCCAGAACGCACCGTACGGTGGCAAGCCTGCGGTCCCCGCCACCCGGCCGGGGACGACGAGCGGTTCGTCGGGAGCCGTGACGGGGCAGCAGCAACACACCGCCCCGCTGCCCGGCCTGCTGGGCCTGCCCGGCCTGTCCGGTCCGCGCAGCCTGGCCGAGCTGCTGGGGGTCCACCGGTTCGCCCGATGACGACAGTGCTGTTCCGGTCAGCGGAAACAGTCAACACCTAGTCTGGAGCGCCATGAGCACGAGCGCAGACACGAGCGCCCCCGACCGGTCGGGGAAGTCGGCCGACGCCCCCCGGACGCACCGGATCGCGGTGGTCGTCGCCGCGGTGCTCGTCGTGCTGACGGGTGGGTTCGCCGCCTGGTCCGGCTGGTCGTGGTGGAGTGCCGCGCACTCTGAGGACCTGGAGTACGCCCGGGCCAGGGACGAGGTGCTGCGCGTCGGCCAGCAGGGGATCGTCAACTTCAACACCTTCGACCACCGTCGGCTGGCCGAGGACTTCGACCGCTGCGAGCGGTCGGCGACCGGTCAGCTGCTGGAGGAGACGATCCAGGCTCGGGAGAAGTACATCGAGCGGTTCCAGGAGGTGCAGCTGGTCAGCGAGGCGAAGGTGCTCGACGCCGCGGTCACCGAACTGGACCTGCGGGTCGGTCGGGCACGGGTGATCGCCGCGATCGAGATCGCCAGCACCGTGAAGGACGAGGGGACGCTCGTCAAGCGCAACCGGTTGCAGGCGGAGCTGACTCATACCGAGGCCGGGTGGAAGCTCAGCCACCTGGAGGAGGTACCGACCAGCTTCTGACCTCCGGGTCGTTCCGGCCCCACGCCCCACCGAGAAGAGGACCGAAGCCCAGTGCCACCTACACGTCGCAACCGTCCTGTCGTGCCGCCACGTCGCCGTCCCAGGGTGGCCGGTCTCCGCCCGCGTCCGGAGCAGCGGGCGGGCGTGGAGTCCATCAGCACCGCGGCCGTCGGACCGAGGCGCCGGTCCGACGACCGGCCCGCCGCCGAGTCCGTGGAGCGGCGGCCCACGAGTGGTGCCGGGGAAGCCTCGGCTGCGCCGGAGAAGGCCCCGACTGTCCTGGTCGGCGACCCGGACCCGGTGGAGTGGGCGGACGGCGGGGACACCGGGACCGAGAAGGACACCCCGACCGGTGCGGTGGACGTCGGCACCGCAGACACCGGCACGGACGGCAAGGCCGAGGAGCCCGGGCAGGAAGCGGAGGCGGACGTTTCCGCCGCGGCTGCGGACCACGCCCGGGGGACGGGCGCCGACCCCGAGGGGCCTGAGGAGGCCGAGGAGGCAGGGGAGCCCGCGAGGACCGAGAAGTCCGAGAAGGGCGGGAAGGTCGGGAGCACCGAGAAGCCCGAGCAGGCCGGGCGGGCCGAGGACGCCTCCACCGCGGGGCGGAGCGGTGCCAGGGGCGGTTCCCTGGTTGTGCCGATGGCCCTGGTCGCGGTGGCGGCCGTGCTGGCCGGCCTGGGGACCTGGTTCCTGGTCCAGGCGGCGCGCTACGAGTCCGACGGGGCGGCGAGCAACCGGGCCCTGGTCGACTCGGTGGCGACCAGCGAGCTGGTCGGCCAGGTGACCTCGGCCGTGGAGAAGGTGTTCTCCTACAACTACAACGACACCGCCAGCACGGAGCGGGCGGCGCAGGAACTGCTGGCCGGTGCGGCGGTCGAGCAGTACAACGAGCTCTACGCCCAGGTGAAGGAGCTGGCGCCGCAGCAGCGGGTGGTGCTGACCACACGGGTGCGCACCGCGGGGGTCTCGCTCCTGTCGGGGGATCGTGCGACGGTACTGCTGTTCGCCGACCAGCAGTGGAGCCGGTTGGGTGAGGCGGACGGCGACGCCGAGCAGCAGGTGCAGGCGGACCCGGTGCAACTTGCGGTGACCGTCGAACGTCAGGATGGACGGTGGCGGATCACGGAGATCCGGCCCTACTGATCCCGTCCCGGGCCCCGGTTGTCGCGGGTCCGTGGCCGGGACGACGGCGGACACCCGTGCGGTGTGCGGTGGGGGCGCGGCGCCCGGGCGGTCCCAGGGGTAACTCGTTGGGGTGATTCGGGTCCCCGCGGGTGCCCCGATGTGGTGTTCGTCATGTCCTTGTCGGGGTGTGCCCGGTCACGGGTGGGGTACCTGGGGGCCGGAGCGGTTGCGGTTTGACAACACATGACTACCGGTTGTCGTGGTTTTCAGGCGAGAGGGGGGTTGACCTGGGGTTTCGTGACCTCGTGATGTGACTTTGGGTAACTGTGGCGTGCGCCGCGTGGGTGATCGACGCGTGGCACCTTGACGGCGCGGCGCGGTACCGGTCACTCTGTCGGTAGAAGATGAGGGCAGGTGTATGCACCTGGCTCTCGACAGTCGCCGTTTGCGTGGCTAGACTGCTCCTTTGCGCTGCCCTATTTCTGCATGCCCTTCCCCGGGGCATGGGATTGTGGGCGCCCACCGCACCCTTGACAGCTGTGTTAGTCCGCTGCTAGCGCCGCTGGCAAGCCAGCTACCAAGTCCCTGGAAGGACGCATCTTGGCAGTCTCCCGCGCGACCGAAGCCACTGCTGCGACCAACTTCACGTCGGGGATCCCTGGGGCACCTAAGCGGGTGTCGTTCGCGAAGATCCGCGAACCGCTGGAGGTGCCGGACCTGCTGGCCCTGCAGATCGAGTCGTTCCAATGGCTCATCGGTGCTGACGAGTGGTACCAGCGCCGGGTGGACGCCGGCGACGAGAACCCGGTCAGCGGTCTGGAGGAGGTCCTCAACGAGATCTCCCCGATCGAGGACTTCTCCGGCTCCATGTCCCTGTCCTTCTCCGACCCGCGCTTCGACGAGGTCAAGGCCTCCGTCGAGGAGTGCAAGGACAAGGACATGACCTACGCGGCGCCGCTGTTCGTCACCGCGGAGTTCACCAACCACACCACTGGCGAGATCAAGAGCCAGACGGTGTTCATGGGTGACTTCCCGATGATGACGAACAAGGGCACGTTCATCATCAACGGCACCGAGCGCGTCGTCGTCTCCCAGCTGGTCCGGTCCCCGGGTGTCTACTTCGACACCTCCATCGACAAGTCGACCGACAAGGACGTCTTCAGCGTCAAGATCATCCCGAGCCGGGGCGCCTGGCTGGAGTTCGACGTCGACAAGCGCGACACCGTCGGCGTCCGTATCGACCGCAAGCGTCGGCAGCCGGTGACCGTGCTGCTGAAGGCCCTGGGGTGGACCAACGAGGCCATCCGTGAGCGCTTCGGCTTCAGCGAGGCGATGATGGTCACGCTGGAGAAGGACCACACCGCCGGCCAGGACGAGGCGCTGCTGGACATCTACCGCAAGCTGCGCCCGGGTGAGCCGCCCACGCGCGAGAGCGCCCAGGCCCTGCTGGAGAACCTCTTCTTCAAGGAGAAGCGCTACGACCTGGCCCGCGTCGGCCGGTACAAGGTCAACAAGAAGCTGGGCCTGGACCTGCCGTTCGAGGTCGGCGTCCTGACCGAGGACGACATCGTCACCACCATCGAGTACCTGGTGCGCCTGCACATGGGCGAGACCTCGATGAAGGTGGGCGACAAGGAGATCCCGGTCGAGGTCGACGACATCGACCACTTCGGCAACCGGCGCATCCGCACCGTCGGCGAGCTGATCCAGAACCAGATTCGGGTCGGCCTGTCGCGTATGGAGCGCGTCGTGCGCGAGCGCATGACCACCCAGGACGTCGAGGCCATCACCCCGCAGACCCTGATCAACATCCGCCCCGTCGTGGCGGCGATCAAGGAGTTCTTCGGCACCAGCCAGCTGTCGCAGTTCATGGACCAGAACAACCCGCTGTCGGGCCTGACCCACAAGCGCCGCCTGTCGGCGCTGGGCCCCGGCGGTCTGAGCCGTGAGCGCGCCGGCCTCGAGGTGCGCGACGTGCACCCGTCGCACTACGGCCGGA